>NZ_CP090423.1:658888-988333 GCF_023518235.1 Stenotrophomonas maltophilia | reverse complement strand
CGGGCAACCGGATGTATTCGGACCGAGCGGCCGATTTCGCTGTGCGCTGCGATGAGCTGACCCAAGGCCAGGTCGTGGCGCGATTGGCGGCGATGTACGACGAGCTCTACATCGACGAAGTCCAGGATCTGGCCGGCTTTGATCTGGATCTGGTCGAACGGCTGTTGAAGAGCGAGATTGCCATCACGTTGGTAGGCGATACGCGCCAAGCCACGTATGCGACCAACTATGCGCAAAGGTACAGCCAATACCGTGGTCCGAATCTGGCAGCGCTGTTTCAGATTTGGGAGGCCGACGGCTTATGCCGGCTGGATCACCGCCTCACCAGTCTGCGCTGCGTCCAGGCCCTGTGCGATATGGCTGACACGCTCTATCCGCAGATGCCGCGGACCCAATCAGGCAATGGCGAGGTCACCGGACACGATGGCATCTACCTCGTCGCTCCAGGGGATGTGGCCGCGTACATGCAGGAGTTCGCCCCCACCGTGCTCCGGCATGACCGGCGGCAGGCGTGCGACGGACTGCCGGCGGTGAACTTTGGGCAGTGCAAGGGCCGCACCTACAGTCGGGTCCTCATCTTTCCGAACGGGCCGTTGACGCAGTACCTGCGCACGGCCGATGCAGCGCGTATCACCGCGCCGCCGAAATACTACGTGGCCTTCACCCGGGCGCGGCAAAGCGTGGCCTTTGTGTATGCCGGCGCGTGCGCGTTGCCGGGTCATCAGCTCTATGCGCCTGCCAGCGCAGACGCATAGAGCCAGGGGCTGCGATCACATCTTCTTTAACGGCGCCGCGGTGGGCGGCGGCGGTACCGGGCCCGGGTCGTTGAAACACAGCATGATCTGATCGATGCCGAATTGATCGGCCAGGACCTGGGCAATCACAGCATGCACCAGGTCCAGGTCGACCGAGGGCGCCGCGACCGTGATGGTGGCCGCGATCGCACGGCCATGCTCACCGGCGACCAGGCGCAGGTCGTCCACCGCTTTCACGCCCGGGTCGGTAAACATCGCCGCACGGACCTGTTCCAGGTTGAGCTCGTTCATGGGGACTCCAAAGCAGTGCTACCGGCGCGGGGAGCTCGGTCGCGATGCAGCCAACGATAGAGCACCGGCAGCACCAACAAGGTCAATGCGGTGGATGAGACGATGCCGCCGATGACGACAGTGGCCAGCGGCCGCTGCACTTCCGAGCCAGCACCGACATTCAAGGCCATGGGTAGGAAGCCCAGCGAGGCTACCAGGGCGGTCATCAACACCGGTCGCAGGCGTCCAAGGGCGCCGTCGCGCACAGCGTCGTCTAGCGGATCGCCCTGTTCGCGCAGACGGCGGATGAAGGCGATCATGACCAGCCCGTTGAGTACGGCCACGCCCGACAGCGCGATGAAGCCCACGCCGGCAGAGATCGACAACGGAATCCCGCGCAGAGCCAGTGCCAGCACACCGCCGGTCAGCGCCAGCGGCACGCCACTGAACACAATGGCCGCATCCTTGGCCGAGCCGAAGGCCATGAATAGCAGAGCGAAGATCAACGCCAGTGTCACCGGAACGACCACGCCCAGGCGTTGGGTGGCCGAGATCAGCTGCTCGAAGGTGCCGCCGTAATCGATCCAGTAGCCCTCTGGAAGCGCGACATCCTGGCCGATGCGTGTGCGCAACTCGCCGACGAACCCGCCCAGATCGCGCTCGCGCACGTTGGCGGTGATCACCACGCGGCGCTTGCCGTTCTCGCGGTTGATCTGATTGGGCCCGCGCTCTACCTGGATCTTCGCCACTTCCCGCAGCGGCACCGTGCGAGGCCCCCCATTGGCGCCGGCGGCCAGACGGCTGGACTCATCGACACTGGTGCTTGCCGGCAGCGGAATGGGCAGATCTGCCAGCACAGCGGGGTCTTGGCGCTGCGCTTCGGGCAGGCGCACGACCAGGTCGAAGCGGCGGTCGCCCTCGATCAACTGGCCGGCAACACTGCCCCCAATGGCGGTGGCCACCGTTTCCTGCACATCGCCCGGGTTCAGGCCATACCGTGCCAATGCCGCCGGATCTGGCGTGATGGTCAGCAGCGGCAGGCCGGAGACCTGCTCGGCCTTGACGTCTTCGGCGCCGGGGACGCTACGCATGACCCGCTCGACCCGGCTGGCCAGGCGCGTCAACTGGTCAAGGTTGTCGCCGTAGACCTTGACCGCCACGTCCGAACGGACGCCGGAGATCAACTCGTTGGTGCGCATCTGGATGGGCTGGGTGAACTCGTAGTTGCTGCCCGGGATTTCCTTGGCCGCCGCCTCCAGCTCTTCCACCAGCTCGGCCTTGGGCTTGCGCGGGTCGGGCCACTGGTCGCGGGGCTTGAGCATCAGGAAGGTGTCGGCCATCGACGGCGGCATAGGATCGGTGGCCACCTCGGCGGTGCCGATCTTTGAGAAGATGTTGGCCACCTCCGGGAACTGGGCCAGGCGCTTCTCCAGCGTTTCCTGCATGGCCACCGACTGCTCCAAGCTGGTGCCGGGAATACGCATGGGCTGCAAGGTGATGTCGCCCTCATCCAGGCTCGGCACGAACTCCGAACCCAAGCGGGTGGCCAGCACGCCACAGCCCACCACCAGCACGGCCGCGCCGGCCAGCACCACCACGCGCCGACGCAGGGCCCAATCCAGCAGCGGCGTATAACGGGCACGCGACCAGCGCATCAGGCGGTTGTCGTGCTCAGCCACACGGCCGCGCAGGAAGCTGGCGATCGCCGCCGGCACGAAGGTCAGCGACAACACCATGGCGCCGGTCAGGGCCAGCACCACCGTGATCGCCATCGGGTGGAACATTTTTCCTTCTACCCCGGACAGCGAGAAGATCGGCAGGTAGACCGCGGCGATGATGCCCAGGCCAAACAGGCTGGGACGGATCACCTCGGCGGTGGCCGAGGCGGTCAGGTCATAGCGCTCTTCATCGTTGAGCTGGCGGCCTAGCGCGTGCTGCGCCTCGCCGAACCGGCGCAGACAGTTCTCGATGATGATCACCGCCCCGTCCACGATCAGGCCGAAGTCCAGCGCGCCCAGGCTCATCAGGTTGCCCGACACGCCGCCACGCACCATGCCGATGATGGTGAACAGCATCGCCAACGGGATCACCGCCGCGGTGATCAACGAGGCGCGCACATTGCCCAGCAGCAGGAACAGCACCACCACCACCAGCAGCGCGCCCTCGATCAGGTTCTTGGACACCGTGCCGATGGTGCGATCCACCAGCGCGGTGCGGTCATAGACGGCCTTGGCATGGACGCCGGCAGGCAGGCTGGCGTTGGCGGCATCCAGCTTGGCCGCGGCCGCCTGGGAGACTTCCCGGCTGTTGGCGCCGAACAACATGAAGGCGGTACCGACCACGACCTCGTGGCCATTCTGGGTGGCCGCGCCCGTGCGCAGCTCCTTGCCTTCGCCCACGCTAGCGACGTCGCGCACCCGAATGGGCACGCCATCGCGCCGGTCCAGCACGATGTTGCCGATTGCCTCCAGATTGGCTAGCTGGCCCGGCACGCGCACCAGGAACTGCTGTCCGTTGCGCTCGATGTAGCCGGCGCCGATGTTCTGGTTGTTGCGCATGACCGCGGCGACCACGTCGTTCAACGTGAAGCCCAGCGCCACCAACTGAGCTGGATCGGGAGTGATGTGGATCTGCCGCTCGAAGCCGCCGATGGTGTTGACCTCGGTGACGCCGGGCGTGGTGCGCAGCTGCGGCCGGATCACCCAGTCCTGCAGGGTGCGCAGGTCCGTGGCCGTGTACGGGGTGCCGTCGGGCTTGCGAGCGTTGGGCTCGGCCTCCACGGTGTACATGAAGATCTCGCCCAACCCGGTGGAGATCGGCCCCATTTCCGGGTCCAACCCTTCGGGAAGCTGGGAGGCGATCTGCTGCAGGCGCTCGGCGACCTGCTGGCGGGCAAAGTACAGGTCGGTGCCGTCCTTGAAGACGACGGTGACCTGCGAAAGCCCGTAGCGCGACAGCGAGCGGCTGTAGTCCAGCTTGGGCAGACCGGCCATGGCCGTTTCGATGGCAAAGGTGACCCGTTGTTCGGCCTCCAGCGGCGAGTAACCCGGGGCCTGGGTGTTGATCTGGACCTGGACGTTGGTGATGTCGGGTGTGGCGTCAATGGAAAGGTGACGGTAGCTCCACACGCCCAGCGCAACCAGCGCAGCGGTGAGCACTAGCGTCAGCCAGCGATGGCGGATGGACAGCCCAATGAGGCGTTCGAGCATGGCGGGCCTCATTCTTCTTCCACGGTGGACTTTTCGATGTCGGCCTTGATCAGGAAGCTTTGGGCCACCACCACCTGTTCACCGGCCTTGAGGCCTTCCAGCACTTCGGCGCGTTCGGCGTCGCGGCGCCCCAGCTTCACCGGCCGGGTGTGGTAGGTTTCGCCCTGCTGCACGTAGACCACGTCCTGGTCTTCTGCGGTCTGCAGCGCCGTGATCGGCACCACCAACGCTGCCGATTGGCGATCCACGGTGACCCGCGCCTTGACCGCCGACCCCGGCCGCCACAGGCCATCGGTGTTGGCCACCGTGCCGCGCGCAATGGTGCTTTGGCTGGCGGTGGCGGTGCCGGGCAGGACGCGCTCCAAGGTGGTCTGTGCGGTGACGCCATCGCTCAAGCGGGTAACCGTCACCGGCACGCCAGCACCGATGTGCTGGGCGTCGGCGCCGAAGATGTGCAGGTCCACCCACAGCGTGGACAGGTCGGCGACCTCAAACAGCGGCGCGCCCTCAGCGGCGGCCATGCCTACGGCGGCCGTGCGCGCCATGACCACGCCACTGATCGGCGCGGTGACGGTATAGGTGGTCAGGCTCAGGTTGCTCTCTACCGTGGCCAGTGCCTGGCCGGCCCGTACCTGATCACCCACGCCCGCACGCACGGAGCGGACCGGTCCGGGGAAGCGTGCCGTGACCTGCGCGATGCGACCGTCAATCGGGGTCAACAGCCCTTGCACCTCATGCTCGTCAGCAATCTCACCGGGGCCTGCCGGTGCGACCTGGATACCCGCTGCCTGCGCAGCTTTGGCGGCAATCTTGGTTTCCAGCGGCGCTTCCTCGTGCTCGCCGTGCTCTTCGCCCTCAGCGGCGGCGCCGCCTTCGGACGCTTCGTTGGGGGCCGACGCGTTGCAGGCGGCCAGCATCATCAGGGCCATGCCCAGTGCGGTCCAAGAAAAGCGATTCATGGGGTCTCTCCGGTGGAAGCAGCCGCCGGCGGCGCGACAAGCGCTTGGCCGGTCAGGCGTTGAATTTCGATCAGGGCGCGCTGCGCATCGAGCGCCACGTCCAGCTGCTGCTGGGCCATGGCCGTGCGTTCGGACTGCAGCTGTGCCCATTCCAGGTAGCTGATCGCGCCGGCGCGATAGGCGCGCTCGGCGGCCTTCTCAGCCCGGGCCAACTTCGGCAGCACCTCGCCTTGCAGCCGTGCCACCTCGGCCTGCGCCACGGTGTAGCGACCATGGGCTTCGACCAGCGTGGAATACAGCGACAGGCCCTTGGCCTCGCGCTCGATCGTCAGAACCTCCAGCTCGGCTTCGCCGGCGCGGATCTCCGGCTGCGCGCGGCTGCGGCTGCCCAGTGGCATGGACAGGCTGGCCACCAGCGCGGTGTCGTCAGTCTCCTGCAGGCGGCGCACGCCCAGCTGCCACGACAAGTCCGGCGAGGCCGCCGAACGCGCCAGCTGCAGTCGTGCCTGCGCGATCCGGCGGGCATCGGCAAACTGCGCCAACTCGGGAGTGCGCTCCAATTCCTCGGCCAGCGACTGCATGGACGCGATCGCCGGCAGGGTCATGGGATCCGCCGCGGCCACCTCGAAGCTCGGAGCACGTTCGCCCCAGAGGGCAGCAAGGTGCTGCCGGGCGGCAATGCGCTGCTGCTCGGCCCGATCACGGGTCAACTCTGCTCTCGCCAGTGCTGCTTGTGCGGTGAGCATCACCGATTCGGGAGACGCGCCAGCCTGCAGGCGCTGCCGGGCAGCGGCGACGGTCCGCTGGCGCTGGCCGACATCCATGTTCGTCAGGCTGCGTTGCCGGTCGGCACCGACAACGGCCAAATAGCGCTGCGCCGTCTCGGCGAGCAGGTCCAGCCGCCTGGTCTCGCGCTGCACGGCCAGTGCATCAATCCGGCTTTGGGCCAAGGTGCGGCGGGCGTCGAGCTTGCCGCCGCGCTCCAGGACCGAGCTCAGGCTCAAGGTCAACTCCGCGCTGTCCAGGCCACGGGCCGCGCCCGTGCCCAGCGCATTTTCAACCTCCGCCCCCAACGTCCACGGTGGCCGCTGCACGGCCTGGTCGCGCTCGGCAGCGAGCACCGTGGCTCGCGCATCGACCAGGCGCAGCTCGGGGTGGGTTTGGGCCACGCGTGCAAACGCGTCGTCCAAGGTCATCAGCTCTTCTGCTGTCGCCGGCGTTGCCGCCGCGCTCAACAGTAGCCACGCGGCCAGGGCCGCCAATCGCACATGCATGAAGTACTCCAGAATTTTCGATAGCCAACAGGGATCCGGCGCACGCCGGCGCGCATCACCCTGCGATCGGCGGCCGGAACGGCGCGAGCAGGTGCTCATGCCGATATCTGTCCGCATGGGCTGTCGCCGACGGCCAATGCCGGCCGATATGAGCAATGGCCAACACTATTTCTGGAGCCGGCGCGGCCTGGCTACAGCACAGCACCAGCTGCTGTAGCCGGTGCAGCGCGGCGTCTACGCCACGCTCGGAAGCTGGTGATGCCACTGCCGGGTCATGGTCGGCCGCGGCCAGATGGGTTTGAGCATGGAGCTCGCCAACCACTGCCAGCACCGGCTGCGTCACAAGGCCCACGGCCAAGTGCGCCAGCAGCAGCCAGCGCAGGCCACAGCTCAGCCGGCCAAGCGCTGTCATGCAGGCGTTTTGCGCGCGTCGGCACGCGCCCGGCGAGCATCACCCAAGATCTCGAAAGCCTCCTTGATCACATACAGGCCGATCAGGGCGCCGATCACGAAATCCGGGTAGGGGCTGGCCAGCCACCACACCAACAGGCCGGCCAGAATCACCCCAACGTTGGCCACCACATCGGCGCGGGTAAACAGCCAGGTCGCTCGCAGATGCACTTCGCCAGACTTCAAGGGGGCGAGCATACGGAGCACCTTCAGGTTCACGGCCAGCGAGACCAGAGCGGTACCGATCATCCAACCGCTGACCGGCTCGGCGCCGTACATCACCCGGCGGCCGACTTCGACCAGCACGCCTACGCCCAGCACCAGCAGCACGCTGCCACTGACCCACGCGGCGTTGGCCTTGAAGCGCGCCGTGCGCCCGATAGCGACCAGGCCAATGGCATAGGCGGTGGCGTCAGACAGCATGTCCAGCGCGTCAGCCAGCAGCCCGGTGGAATGGGCAATCCAGCCGGCAATGCCGCCGATCACGGCCATCGCTGCATTCAGGACCAAGGCGATCCAGAGGATGCGTCGCTCCTCCTTGTTCTTGGCTTCGTGGTGGCACCCGCAATCACTCATGTCTTGGTCCTCTGCTGTGTTGTTTCATTGCTTGTTTGCGCCTGGCTGTCTACGCACACCGGAACGGGCATTGGCGAGGAACCCCACGATGGCGGCGGTGCCTACCAATACCTGCGCCAGCAGCGACTGCCAGGTGGGATACAGGCCGATCCACTCGATGCGCGGCAACGCGAGCGGTGTTTGAGAGATCCAGCCCGCTTCCTGCAACGCGGCCACGCCTTTACCGATCAGGATGACCGCCATCACCGCGATGAGAATCGAGCTGATCGAAAAGAACCGGCCAATCGGCAGCCGCCTGCTCATGCGCAGCATCCAGTACGCCACCGCAGCCAACACCGCGATTCCCGCCGCCAGGCCTGCGAGGATGGCGGTGGACGCCTGATCGCTCCACATCGCGATGTAGAACAAGATCGTCTCAAACACCTCGCGGTACACCGCGACAAAGGCCAGCATGAACAGGAAAACAGCCGAGCGCCGTGTCAGCGCAGTCGTCAGCTTGGCGTGCAGGTACTCCTGCCACCGCCCTGCAAGGCTCTTTTGGTGCATCCAGATGCCTACGCTGAGCAGGACAGCGGCAGCGAACAAGGCCGAGACGCCCTCAGTGACTTCCCGGTTCGCACCGCTGATATCAACAAAGTAAGTGGCCACCGCCCAGGTAGCTGCGCCTGCCAACAACGCGCAGATCCAACCCGCATGCACATACGGCAACACATCAGACCGCTCGGCTTTACGCAAGAACGCCACGATACCAATCACGATCAGCAGCGCTTCCAGTCCTTCGCGTACCAAGATGGTAAAGCTGCCTAGAAACGCGGTGCTGGCGCCTATTCGGGTGTCCTGCAGCGCCACGTCCGCGCGATCAAACAGCTGGGCAATTTGCGCTGCCTGCCCGGCAACGTCAGCCGCGGGCGCATGCTGATCCAGCTGCGCGCGGTAGCCTGCCATGGCCGTCTCGATCTCTCGCAGCAATGACGGATTGCGCGTGGCCAGCGTGGGTTCAAGCGGCTCTACACCATCCAGATAGGACGAGAGCGCAAGCTTTTTGGCTTGAGCCAGGTCCTCATCAGCGTAAGCGCGCTGGCTGGCGGCCAGTCGCTGCCGCGCCACCGCAAAGCGATCGGCTCCTGGTACCGCTTCGTTTACTACCTGTGGCTGCGAACGCAGGTAGGCGATGATCGCGTTTGCCTGATCGGCGGGCATCGTGGTGGCAAGATCGGCCTCTCGCGTGCGTGTCAGCGCTTCGAGCGAGGGAATGTGCGTATGGGCCTCGGCACTGGTGCGCCATAACGCCTCACCTTGAGCCTTGGCTTGCGAGGAGTACCCCAAGCTGCCCACATAGAATGCCAACGCCCAGCGATCACTTTCTGACAGCCCAGAGAAGCTGACCATGCCGGTACCCGGCACACCCTGGGAAATGACCTCGTACAACGACAGCGGCGTTCGCTGCGCGGCGCGAGTGGCATCGGTGAACGCGATCGGCGGCGGACTTAACGCTTGCGCGGCGGGGCCATCACCGTGACCTGTGGGGCCGTGACAGGCCGCGCACTGCTGGCTGTAGATGGACGCGGCCTGGGAGGTCTTCGGCGCGCTCGCCGGAACAGCGCCGATCGGGTAGCGGGCCAACAGCGTCGTGCCGAGCCCGCGCGCCAACGTTGCCACTTGCGCCGGGTCGGCCTTCTCTGCCACCGCCTGGACCAGGCGGTCGGCCTGGGCCGTCAGCTCCTGCTGGTTCTGGCCACTGGGCAATGCTGCCAGCTGACTGCGCACGGCGCCGGCAAACTCGCTCATTTCGGCGTATTCGTTGGGGGCAATTACGCGACCGGCCTGGACCGCGCCGGGGTAGTCGACCGCGATGTAATCGAGCATCTGCCAGGTTTGGCGCAGGTCTGCTGCGGCAGGCTCCGCCTGAGCAGAAGCGGGCAGAACCCAGCCGATCAGCAAGGCAATCAGGCAGTAGCGAATCAAGGCGATGGGCAGTGGCATGGTCGTCACATGCAGCGCCGCGGCCGGAGTGGCGGCGGATACGGGTTCAGCGTAAAGTCCGTAGCTACTACGGAGTCAAGCGTACTACGAATGAAAATCAGTGAGGCTGCCGACGCCAGCGGATGCCACTTGGAGACGATTCGCTATTACGAGCGGATCGGGTTGCTGCCGCGCCCGGGGCGCACGGGCAACGGCTACCGGGTCTATGGCCCGGCCGACATCGAGCGGCTGCGCTTCATTGCGCGTGGCCGGGACCTGGGCTTCAGCCTGGAGGAGGTCCGCAGCCTGCTGCAGCTGGCCGGCGATGAGGAGCTTTCGTGCGGGGACGTGGACCGGTTGGCCCGCAGCCATCTGGCCGACGTGCGCGCCCGCATGGCCGACCTGCAGCGCATGGCCAGCGAGCTGGAACGGGTGATTGCCAGTTGCCATGGCGGGCAGCGGGCGGAATGCACCATCCTGTCGACGCTGCGCCAGACGACCTCGGTGGAGGCCACGCGCCAGTGACCGAACTGGACCGCTACCTCGATGCGGCCACGCGCCAGAACACGGTGCGCAGCTATGCGTCGGCGCTGCGGCACTTCGAGGTTGAATGGCAAGGCCACCTCCCAGCGACACCTGACAGCGTGGCCCGGTACCTGGCCGCTTATGCGCAGACCTTGGCGACCAGTACCCTCCGCCAACGTCTGGCGGCCATCGCCTCTTGGCACCGCGACCACGGCTTTGTCGACCCGACCCGATCGCCGCTGGTGCGCAAGGTGCTCAAAGGCATCCAGACCCTGCACCCGGGCCAGGTCAAGCAAGCCGCGCCGCTCCAGATTCGGCGGCTGGTCGAGCTCGATGACTGGCTGGCCGCGGCGATCGCTGCGGCACATGCCCGGGGCGATGGGCCGGCGGCGCTGCGCCATCAACGAGACCGAGCGCTGGTGCTGCTCGGGTTCTGGCGGGGATTCCGTGGCGATGAACTGCTGCGTCTGGACGTGGCCCATCTCACGCTGGTGCCGGGACAGGGGATGACCTGCTTCTTGCCACGCAGCAAGGGTGATCGCCAAGCAGCCGGCGTCACCTACAAGGTGCCGGCGCTGTCGCGGTTATGTCCGGTGGAGGCGACCCAGGCGTGGCTGCAGGCGGCCGACCTGCAAGAAGGGCCGGTGTTTCGGGCAGTCAACCAATGGGGCCAGGTGAGCGCCGAAGGCCTGCATCCCAACAGCTTGGTGCGCCTGCTGCGCGAGTTGCTGACCAGTGCAGGCTTTGCCGATGCGGGGCTCCACAGCAGCCATTCGTTGCGCCGCGGCTTTGCCAGCTGGGCCAACGACCAAGGCTGGGACATGAAGGCCTTGATGGAGTACGTGGGCTGGCGCGATGTGCAGTCGGCCATGCGTTACCTGGACGGGCGTGACCCGTTTGCCCGGGACCGCATTGAAGCAAGCCTGCCCAGTCCAACCGTGCCGGTACCGGCGATGGCACTGCCGGCGCCGGAGGGCAAATCGGCCCTGCAGCTGCGCCTGCGCATGGTGCTGACCCCGTTTGCCCGCACGGGCCGCGGCGCGGCCAAGGCCCGAGGCCGAATTGAAGAGATCTGCTTGGCCCCGTTCCAGGCTGTGCGCCTGAACACCGCCAGCAGCGAGTACCAGTTGACTGCTCCCACCGATCCCGAAAGGGATCTGGATGAAATCCTGGCCACGTTGCTCGATGACATGCACCGCATGGCCGATACGCACCAGTGCTTCCTGGAAGCGTCGCTCAGTACAGACGACGGCCGGCACTGGGACTGATCCCCCTCACACCCTCCGGATCCAATGGCTACCCTTCACGAGACCGCCTACCCGCGACTGAAGCCTGATCCCACCGCCAAGGAACTGGAGGAGATCTATACCCCGACCGCCGCTGAGATTGCATTCGCCAAGCAGCTGACCACCCAGCCGGGTCCGCAGCTGGCGGTACTGATTCATCTCAAGCTCTTCCAACGCTTGGGCTACTTCACGCTGTTGGCCGACGTACCCGAGCGGATCCGGAAGCACATCGCCAAGGCCGCCCGACTCGGGCGCGTATTGGACACCGACCAGCTCGAACGCTACGACGCTTCCGGCAGCCAGCGCCGGCATATGCCGCAGCTTCGGCAATTCATCGGGGTACGTCCCCTGGATAAATCGGGCTTGGCTTGGCTGGACACAGTGGCCACCGGAGCAGCCCAGACCAAGCACACCATCCCGGACATCGTGAACGTCCTGCTCGAAGAGCTGGTGCACCATCGCTACGAACTGCCCGGTTTCCGCACTCTGGAGCTGGCCGCCATCGGCGCCCGTGAGCGGGTCAATCTGGGCTACTACCGCAGCATCAGCCACGCGCTGACGCCTGCCACGCGCACGCTCATCGACGAACTGCTGCGCGCACCGGAAGGGTCCAGGTTCACCGGCTGGCAATCACTCAAGCGCGAGCCCGGCCGGCCCACCAACAAGGAAGTTCGGTTCTACCTGCAGCACATCCGCATGCTGCAGCAGTTGGCCGACCAGCTGCCTCCCATCGATGTGCCGGTGCCCAAGCTCAAGCAGTTCCGTGCAATGGCTCGGGCCTATGACGCCAGCGAGCTGGCCGAACTGGCTCCGGACAAGCGCTATGCGCTGGCCACCATCTTCATTCGCGCCCAGCATGCCAAGACACTGGATGATGCAGCCGAGTTGTTCATCAAGCAGGTGCGCGGGCTGGAGAACACGGCCCAGCAGAAATTGCTGGCCTACCAGCTCGAACATGCCAAACGGGCCGACTTCCTCATCGGCCAGCTCAAGGAAATCCTGCAGGCCTATCAGCTAGACGGCAGCGATAGTCAGCGCGTGGATGCCATCGACAACAGCCTGGAAGCGGAAGTGTCGACCTTGCTGGCCGAATGCGAAGAACATATGGCCTACGCCGGGAAGAACTACCTGCCTTTCATGCTGCAGCCCTATGGCGCGGTCAGGCCGCTGCTGTTCAATGGGCTGGAGCTGATGAAACTTCGGGCGACCAGCCACGACGCCGGCATGGAGCCGCTGATCGCAGCGGTGCTCTCGCTGCGCAACCAGCGCCGTGAGCTGATCGAGGTCGCCTCCCTCGGTTTGGACCCGGAAAAGGACTTTGACTGGATGTCCAAGCTCTGGTGTCAGCACGTGTTCGGCAAGCGGGCCAGTGCAGCCGGCGCCGGCTGGATGCACCGTAAGTACTTCGAGCTGGCCGTGCTGGTGCAGGTCAAGGACGAACTGAAGTCCGGAGATCTCTTCATTCCCAGCAGCGAACGGTTTGATGACTACCGTGAGCAGCTGGTCGATGAAGCCACCTTGGCCCAGGAACTGGAAGCCTACGGCCAGGTGTCAGGCCTGCCCACCGACGCCGAGTCTTTCGTGGCGGGATTACGTGCACAACTGACCTCCCTGGCCGATGAGGTCGACGCGCGTTTCCCGGAGAACGTACATGCGGACATCCTGGATGGGCGCCTGGTGCTGCGGAAGGGGCAACGCGCCGAAGTCTCCAGCGCGATTACCACGGTGGATCGCCTCATCGCCGAACGGCTTCCAGAATCCAGCATCGTCGATGTCCTGATCGATGCCAGCCAATGGCTGGATCTGCACCGTTTCTTCCGCCCGATCGCCGGCACCGAGAGCCAGGTCGAAGATCTGCCCCGACGTGTGATCACCACGCTATTCTGCTATGGCTGCAACCTGGGGCCGACGCAGACGGCGCGGTCGATCAAGGGCTTCAGCCGGCGCCAAGTCGCTTGGCTCAACCTGAAATACGTGACCGAGGATGTGCTTGAGAAGGCCATCGTGGAGGTCATCAATACCTACAACAGATTCGACCTGCCTGGCTATTGGGGCAGCGGCAAGAGCGCATCAGCTGATGGCACGAAGTGGAGCGTCTACGAGGACAACCTGCTGTCGGAGTATCACATCCGCTACGGCGGCTACGGTGGCATCGGCTACTGCCACGTGTCCGACAAATACGTAGCGCCGTTCAGCCACTTCATTCCCTGTGGCGTGCACGAGGGCATCTACATCCTCGACGGTCTGTTGGCCAACACTTCCGACATCCAGCCTGAGATCGTCCATGGCGACACGCAGGCCCAAAGCTATCCGGTCTTCGGCCTGGCCCACATGCTGGGCATCCAGCTGATGCCCCGGATCCGGAACATCAAGGACCTGACATTCTTTCGGCCCGAACCGGGTAGGGCTTATAAGAACATCCAGGCACTGTTCGGGGACAGCATCGACTGGCAACTGATCGCCACCCATCTCCACGACATGCTGCGGGTGGTGATCTCAATCCGATTGGGCAAGATCACCGCGTCCTCGATCCTGCGCCGGCTGGGCACCTACAGCCGGAAGAACAAGCTGTACTTCGCCTTCCGGGAACTTGGCAAGGCCGTTCGAACGCTGTTCTTGCTGCGCTACATTGATGACAATGAGATCCGCAAAACGATCCATGCTGCCACCAACAAGAGCGAGGAATACAACGGCTTCGTGAAATGGGTGTTCTTTGGCAGCCAGGGGATCATTGCTGAGAACGTCCAACACGAGCAGCGCAAGATCATCAAGTACAGCCAGCTGGTGGCCAACATGATCATCCTCCACAACGTGGAAGGCATGAGCCGGACCTTGGCCGAGATGAGGAAGGAGGGGATTGAACTGACGCCCGAGATCCTGGCCGGCCTGTCGCCTTATCGGACCAGCCACATCAATCGCTTCGGCGACTACCACCTGGATCTTGAAAGGGAAGTGGCGCCGCTGAGCTACACAGCCAAGGTGCTTGAACAGACCCCATAGATGGGGAGAACCTGATCGAGAGACGAGCAATCAACTTTGAAATTCAGTCGCTTAGGCAGCTTTTGGCCCTGTACGTAATGATTCCCTGCCGACCCTCTTCAAGGTTCATCCCAGCGACTGCCCAGTTGAAGGCCGCTCTTTCGTGGGCATTGAGTTCCGCGTCGATAGCGTCAATTGACTGCCGGTATTGCTGCTGGGTTCCATTCGTAACCATCTTCTTGTCTGTCGGACCGCTGCAGGCAGCTAGCAGTGCTGATGCTGCCAGGATCAGTGTTGCTCTGCTTCTGGCCGCGGTGATGAAGCGGTATGGCTGTTCGCTCATGTGTCCCCCTGTCAATGAAGAAGACAGAATATCTGGTTTTTAGATATCGGAGAACTGGATATAGCTTTCTAGGCCGCTCAGCCAAGGCGCGGTCGTGTCGAAGTCCATCCATCGAAAAGAGTACGCTGCCCTCATTGAGGCTGTTCGCGAGGCGCGGCTAGCTGCCGGTCTGACCCAGGCCCAGGTGTCCAGCATGCTGGGCCGCAGCCAGTCATTCATCAGCGACGTCGAAACAGGCAAGAGAAGGGTTGATGTGGTGGAGCTGAGAGATATCGCCCGCCTGACAGGCCTTTCGCTGGGCAAGTTGATCACAAACTTTGAGAAGCGAATCAAAGACTAAAGCCCCTTAGGGTGTAGCGGTAGGTTCGCGCTTCTTGCCGGCCGGTCGGGACCAGGCGCACACGCCAGTGACAGACGGCCAACCGGATGGAAGGGGCACGCCCTGCCGGAAATCCGTGACGTAGATCGGCCTCGGCGTGCCGGGTCGAAACTTTAGGCTGTTTTGTGGAACCGTGGGGTCTGAACCCTCGTGTAGATCCGGGTGAAGCGACGTCTTTACAGTTGTTGATGTGAAGACATTTCTCCGGCCCACTCCACAGCAGCTCCACAGGTCGCTAAAGCGAACCCCTAAATGCCTCCGATGGGCTTGTCGCGGGGCCTATACCCTTTCGGCGCGGCTGTCTGACGTGGAGGATTGCGCCCTACACAAGCTTCGAGACGCAAAGGCTATCGCTTGGCGGCGGCAGCGCAAGATGCGCAGCTGGGCCGCGAAGCATCCCCGGTTCCTACTGTTAGCCTTTCCGCTTTGGGGTGATCCCCGGTCATTCGCTGAGTTACCGGAACAGAAGCTTTGGCCGCGCATTCTTGGCGTTTTCGCGCTTGTTAGCCCCCATCATCGATGCGCTACAAGCCGATCCAGGAAGTGGCCAGTCACTAGTTCAATGGGCAGAAGTTGCTGGCGTATCCTCTCGGACTCCTGCAAGACGCTGGGTTGCCGCTACTGGCCTGGGATGTTGTGAGTGGCGCCAGAGGCTGAAGCTTGCTGCGTCCCTCCCTCTCCTCCAGAGCGACTGCAAAGTTGGTGATGTTGCCAAGCGGCTGGGCTATAGCGGCCCCTCCCCTTTTATTGCAATGTTTCGCCGACTAACCGGCATGTGCCCAACTCAGCTGAAGAGCGCTGTCTAGATGCAACTTCACCTTGAGGAGAGGGCCCTTTGAACCTGGCTAGCCGAAGAAGCGTTCCCCGAACAAGGAGAACGGGCCTCAAGCGGCCCGTTTTCATTTGAACTGCAGCTATGCAATTGTCTTTCAGCGCTTGGTCGAGGTGTCATCCACGACCATGACCTCGTCAGGCTTCTTGCGAGCTGCGTACTCCGCCAGTACCACACCAAATACTGCCATCAAACCGCCACCCACGACCCAGGTGCTCAGAGACTCTTTGAGGACCACCACCGCAAGCAATGCAGTGACGATCGGGACGAGATTGAAGAACCCGGCCACGCGAGCAGAGCCCAGCCGATGCGGGCCGGTCATCCATGCCAACGGTGCCATGATCGAAGCGCCGATTGCTGCGAATGCAATGCAGCCGATGGCTGCGCCACCCTGGACGCCAGTGCCTGCGACAAGGAAAAGAGGTAGCAGCAGGATCGTTGCAGACATGGCTTGAAGAAACAGGGATTCGATCAGCGTTACGGGAATGCGCCACTTGTGCATCAGCAAATTGTAGGTGGCAAAAGCCAAAGCGCCCAGCAGCATCAGGGCGTCACCTTTGTTGATTCCATGGGAAACCAAGGCTTCAAAGTCACCATGGGACACTACCGCTATCACCCCAACCAAGGAGATGATCGAACCAATCACTGCGCCACCGCGGACTGCGTGACCCATGAAGATGCGCGACAAGGCAAGAGCGATCAACGGGATGAGTGCCTGGATAACGCCCATGTTGGTCGCAGAAGTGAAATGTGCGGCGTAGTACGCCAGGCATTGGAACATGACACCGCCCAAAGCACCGAGCACGAGGAAGCGTGCCCAATTGGCTTTCAGGACCGCTAGGTTCGACTTCAGGCGCGGCAGGGCGAATGGGAGCAAGATGATGGCCGCAGCAAGCCATCGCCAGAAGCTAATATCGACCGGGCCGACGGTCCCTGCAGCGAGCTTTGTAACGATGGTGTTGGCGCCCCAGAGAAGGCAGGCCAGGAGGGGGAGCAGGTAGTACATGGCATCCTCAGATACTGGATATCAACAGCCAGTAGCGTAGACTTGGCGGAATTTCGTTACATCCATAATTTGCGCCAATCTTCATCTTGAATGCGACATGGCAATGGACCCCGTCCCCTCGTTCAGCTCCATCCCTGGAGACATCTACGTTCGGCAAGGGACTTTGCCTCCCTCCGACTGGGATGCTCGTGTGCATCCGTGGGGGCAGTTCAACTATGTTGCGCAGGGTGTCATGGAGTTACAGGTAGGCGAGGACTGGATGGTGTCCCCTACCCACTATGCGATATGGATTCCGCCTGGTGTTCACCACTCATCCCGAAACCGTGGTGCGGTTGCTTATCGATCCGCATACCTTTCGGTCGGCGCGTCGGCGCAGATGCCCAGCATTCCGACTGCGTTAGCGGTTAGCTCGTTGCTTAGGGAGATCTTGGACGAACTGGCCCGTCGTGACATCGGCGAGGCCGTTAAGCCAGAAGACCGGCGACTCTCCGCGGTCGCCCTTGACCTGATTCTGGCCGCGCCGGTGATGTCGAGCTTCCTGCCGCTGGCCAGCGGTGACGTGCTAAAGCGGATTCTGAGCTATGCCGAGACCTCCCTTCAGGACTCTCCGTCGGCACTTGAGGTCGCAGAGCGCCACCACATTAGTGTTCGATCACTTGAGCGCTTGGCAAAGCGCGAGCTAGGGATGGGGTTCGGAGAGTGGCGCAGTCGGCTTCGTTTTCTGAGGGCAATTGATGCCTTGGGTTCAGACCGATCAATTACGCAGATTGCAGACGATCTGGGCTATGCAAACTCAACGTCTTTCAGTGAGATGTTCAAGCGACACTCTGGCCGGACCCCAGACCAGTATAGAAGGGGCCTCAGTCCGCTCCAGCGAGAGGTGGAGCCCTCCTCCCGCTGAATCGAGGCAGGCCTCGAAGCTGTTGGGTCAACCATTTAGCTGGCCCAGACAGTGGCCATTCGGATCGATGGATCATCCAGAGGGTGTCAACCACCGGAGATCCACAGTCAACCACCTCAATTGCGTCTTGCCGAGCGAAGGATTCACGGGCGTGTCGCGGAATGACAGTGAATCCCAGCCCGAGCGATACCGGCTCAAGGATGAGCGCAACCTGATTGGTGAAGCCGTGTATAGGAAGCGCGCGTACGCCTGGATTTCCTGGGAACTTGCGGGCGAGAAGGCGGGTGGCCATAGCCTGGCCATCTGGATGATCAACGAAACCCAACTTTTGAAGATCCGCCCAGCTGTCCGCGCAGGCACCTCTCGGAACTACCAGCTCAAGCGCCTCCTCGGTGAAGGGCTCAGCCCGCAGCCGAGGGTCATCCGGCCGAAGTGCAAGTAGACCCACCTCGTACTTCTTCTCCAGTACCGCCGATAGGATTTCTGGGTCCGGCGAGAAGCGATGACGAATGATCAAGCCGGGATGGGTGCGCTGGAAGTCCAGCAACACCGGGTAAAGAGCAAGGCCAACACTCCCGGGGGTTATCAGCGCAAACTCCCCCTGATCGCTGTCCGCGCTCGCGAGCTTGGCTTGAAGCCGGCGATCGGCCGAATCCATCTCTTGGCAGTACTGCAATAGAGCCATTCCCGCCGGCGTCAGCTCAATAAATCGTGGTCTGCGCAGAAACAGGGCACCCAGCTGTTGCTCAAGATGACGTACATGCTGACTGACCGCAGCCTGGGTGAGCTGCAGCTGGCCTGCGGCCCTGGTAAAGCTCCCGACCTCTGCGATAGCCCGAAAGGATCGGAGCCAATGCTCATTCAGCATAAGAATATTTTATCAATCTGATAAAAATGGATCAGATCATGGTTGAGTTGCAGGGTCTAATCTTGCGGCTACCCCTCTCTTCAGTGGTGTGCCGTGCCTGCCCTACCCCCTCCCTACCCTCGCGCCTTCTCCCACATCGGCCTGTCTGTTACCGATCTCGATGCCGCGGTTTCCTTCTATACAGAAGTCTTGGGCTGGTACCTCGTCATGCCGCCGACCAGGATTGCTGAAGACGAAAGCGCAATTGGCGTGATGTGCACGGATGTGTTTGGGCCTGGATGGGGCAGCTTCCGCATTGCACATCTATCCACTGGTGACCGGGTTGGAGTCGAAATCTTCCAGTTCAATAACGCCGAGCGTCCCGCGAACAACTTCGAGTACTGGAAGTCGGGCGTCTTCCACTTCTGTATTCAGGATCCGGACGTTGAAGGCCTGGCCGCTCGGATTGTGGCAGCTGGTGGAAAGCAGCGAATGCCGGTTCGAGAGTACTTCCCAGGGGAGAAGCCCTATCGGATGGTTTACATGGAGGATCCGCTGGGCAACATCCTGGAGATCTACAGCCACAGCTACGAGCTTACGTATTCAGCTGGCGCGTACGTCTAGCTCCACGCACACCCTCAGCCAGCTTTCGACTGCCAGGCAGTCCTCGCCAAACTGAGACACGACGGTACGGAGCAAGTGTCTCGGCTGTAGAAGTCAGAGGTCTGCAAGTTAGAAGCTGGCGAACGTAATTTTAACGATTCATCGGCGAGCCGCGCCGCTAGCCCTAAGGAGCATATGATGAAAATGAACGGCATTCGTTGGCCGGAAGGCTACCTTCCTGGTTACACCGAAAACTTTGTCTCGAATGAGCTGATCGTCCTCGGCCTTGCCGCAGCTGATGTTTGGCCGTTGCTTGAAGAGCCACGTCTGTGGCCGACCTACTACGGAAATTCAGCCAATGTGCGCTTCCACGATGGCGCCGGCCCTCTGTTGCGAAACGGGGATCGATTCTACTTTGAAACCTTTGGCTTCCCCGTGGAGGCTCAATGCGTCGAGCATGAGGCTCCTACCTCCGAGGGTCCGGGCCGGATCGCTTGGCATGGCTGGGCCGGTGAGCCCGGGTCTGCCGATCGACTTGACGTTCATCATGCGTGGATTGTCGAAGACCTTGATGGTGGCCGAGTGCGGATCCTCACGCAGGAGACGCAGAAGGGACAGCCTGCAGAAGCCCTGCGTCTGGCCAAGCCGAATCCAATGATCAATGGTCACCAGGATTGGCTGGACGGCCTGGTGGAAGCAGCTCGAGCCGCCAAGTCAACGTCCTAAGCCGGAGTAAATCCCCGTGCTTGCTCCTCTTGCTCTCCCCAAAGCCCCGTTTATGTCTGCCCTGTTTAGCCCATTCGAGCTCAAAGGTGTCACTCTTAAGAATCGTATCGCGGTGCCGCCCATGTGCCAGTACAGTGCGGAGGACGGCCGTATCAACGATTGGCATCTCAGCCACTATGCCGCGCTTGCGCGCGGAGGCGCTGGGCTCGTGATTGTCGAGGCTACCGCCGTGTCTCCGGAAGGACGCATCACCCCGGGATGTGCTGGCCTGTGGGGTGATGAGCAAATTCCAGGAATGGCAGCCATCGCTTCTGCCATCAAGCAAGGCGGTGCCGTAGCTGGCATCCAGATCGGCCACGCAGGGCGCAAGGCTAGTGCAAATCGGCCATGGCAAGGCGATGACCACATCGCAGCCGATGATCCCGCAGGATGGGCGATCCTTGGTCCCTCGCCGATCGCCTTTGGCGGCTCGCTCGATAGAGTTCCCAACGAGATGACGGTTGAGGACATTCATCGCGTTCAAGCGGATTTCGTCGCTGCAGCCAAGCGTGCGCTTGCTGCAGGATTTGAATGGCTGGAGCTTCACTTCGCTCATGGCTATCTGGCGCAGAGCTTCTTCAGCCCCGACAGCAACAAGCGGGAGGATCGCTACGGTGGCAGTGCGGAGAACAGAGCACGCTTCCTGCTGGAGACATTGGCGGCCGTCCGTAAGGTTTGGCCCGAGCATCTGCCGCTGACCGCGCGCTTTGGAGTTGTGGAGTACAACTCGCGCGATGGCCAAGCACTGGTCGACTCCATTGAGATTGGCAAAGAAATGCGAGAGTTGGGGCTTGATCTGCTCAACGTGAGCATTGGCTTCAGTGCTCTTGGTGGCCGCGTCCCATGGGGTACACAGGCGTTCCTGGCACCCCTTGCTGAGCGATTTGCTAATGAAACTGGGCTTCCGGTGGCCACAGGTTGGTGCATCGATGATCCACAGACTGCCGAGCGCGTTGTAGCGGACTGTCAGGTTGACCTAGTGATGATCGGGCGGGCCCACCTATCCAATCCGCACTATCCGTACCAAATGGCCATTGCGCTTGGCCAGGAGCTCCCAGCCAGCGTGCTACCCACGCCTTACAGCTATTGGCTGAGCAGATACAAAGGCCCGGGCAAGGCGTCGGCTCAATAGGAGCGAGCCAGCCCCCTCCTCCATCGAGCAATAGGGGCAAATGATCTGGCTCCCATCGAGAATCCCTAACGCCATTGCAAGCTGCTACCCCGCCTCAACACAGGCGGGGACAGGCACCATTAAAGTTGCTCCGCCTTGTCCGCCAGGGGTCACCGAAGCGGCTGCGTGAGCGAGACGGGATGGGAGGTCTGACTAGGCGCCGAAGAAGACTCGAGCTAGCGAGAGGCACTTGGCCGACGCTGCCTTGCCGGCATGCTCAAGCGCGAGCGCTCCGCCGCCGACAAGATGACCATCAGCACAAAGGGGTTGGCTACCTGAATCATGACTACGGACGTCTCTGAGATTGCACCTTGCAGCAGGAGAATCATCGGAATAGTGAGTAGGGCATGGAACAACACTCCCGCACCAACCAAAAGGGCTAGTGCTCGATAGCTCATACGACCCGCGCCAAAGGATGTGTAGATCATCCAAGCGCAGAGGGGGATGAAGATGATGATCGCAGTTAGCGTTCCCGCGCCGTAGCCGACCCCGAGAATCAGCGGGATCACGTGGAAGACAACGTTGATCATGATGATGCTGTAGATCGCATAGCCCCTTGAGCCAGGGCAAGGCTGGAAAGATTGAAGGCGGCGATCGCCTGCCCTGGGTGAAGACGCGTGGTGAGGACAACTACGCGATCTCAGAGCAAATCGGCTGGCAGGTCCATGTCTATGGACGAGCCAGTACTGAACTAAAGGGCTGGTGCGACAGCCGCGGCATGGCTCTTCGCGAGTTTACCTGGCACGAAGAACATGGCCGCGCTGGACGTCAGCAGGACGCTGTCTACGTTCTGCGGCCTGACACTTGGGTGGGATTGGCACAGCCAACGCAGTCCCTAGACGAGCTGCAGCGCTATTGGGATTCCCGCATGGGCAAGAGATTGAGCACGTGAGCGAGATGCAACCTAAGTGGAGTCGTCGCAAGGAGGCGCGGCCGCTCGAGATTGTAGACGCTGCGGTAGATGTTTTCCTTGAGAACGGCTTTGCTGCCGCAAAGCTCTCTGATATCGCGAAGCGCGCACGAGTCGCGAAGGGCACGATCTACCTCTACTTTGAAACCAAGGAAGAGCTGTTTCGAGCCGCAGCGCGCCAGTTGATCTCCACAAATCTGGAAGGCCTTGAGACGGCACAGGCGACCTTCGACGGGTCGATTGAGGAGCTAATCCCGACGCTCCTCCAGCGAGCGGTCTCATCAGGTGGCGATGCCCGCTTGTCTGCAGCATTGCGAATGGTGCTATCGGAGAGCCGAATGTTTCCTGAGCTTGCGAGGATCTGGCATGACGAAGTTGCATCTCGCATGATCCGGCTGGTGGCAAGCGCTGTCGAGCGGGCGCAGGCCAAGGGGACCGTCCGCGCCGGCGACTCAAATCTCATGGCCTTTTCAATCATGGCTCCGATCGTAATGGGTGTGCTGTTCCACGAGCTGTTCGGGACCTCGAGTCCGCATGCACCTGCGCTGGACAAACTTGCGTCCCAGCATGCTTCAATGATCCTTCATGGCATCACTGTGGATGCGATGTAAGCCGCCCTCACGGAGTTGTTAAGGGTTAGGCCACATCTATCCCTCCATGATTGAGATCAGTTGTCCTAGCCCTGCGACTTCGAGGGTGATCGTCTGCCGGCCAGAAGCAGATTCAGCGCGGCACAATCCTAGCCAGCGCATGCGCCCAAGGCATTGCTACTTGAAGGATGGGCAGCCATTGGCAAGCCACCAGCAGGCTACCGTCCTTCGTCGCCCCATGCGCACCGTCACGCAGTTCGAGCAGGGCATCCGGCCCGGGTTAGTCGTCCATCCCGCTGCAGACGATCAGGTCGAAACGACCCGTCGGCCACTCCTGCAGTTTCTGGGCGCAGGCCGCCGGAAGCGATAGAACGTTGAGTGTCGGTCCGAGGGCTGGCGCACCTCGTAGCCGCTGCCTCGATATCCCCCCGAGAACCGCTGGCCGAACGCAAGCGTCAGCGCCTCCACGCTCAGCACCACGTTCCAGATCCTTCGTGGCCCCACTTGCCGCTTCGCTTCCTGCGTTACGACGGCCAGCGCAACGGCCCCGATGACCGCGGACTGGTACCGGAGTTCAGGCACCACTCGCCGAGCTCCCGCGCGCCTGCGATCAGACGAAGACCTCATCGAGCAGGTCCCGCAGCGCGCCGTTCAGCCTCGGGTCGCCCTGTCCCTGCAAGGACAGGTACAGCGACAACGGGTCCACGACGGTGCCCGCGCCACCCAGGCGGGTGGAGTACGCCCAATGCTGCACGTCTGCATAGCCCTCGCCGGCCACGGGAAACCATTCCGGCTCCGGATGCCGACGGAAGCAGTCTCGTCCGATCGCAGCGATCGGACGCGATGGCGCCGCCAGTTCGGTGAGAACGGACAGGCCGGTTTCTCCCGCAGCACGACAATGATCGGCCAGCAGCATGTCCAAGCCACTTTTGCCGATGCAAGTGGTGCGCAGCACCGGCGAGCGCAGCCGCGGCAGCGCGACCGCCCACAAGGAGCGGCGCGCTTTCAAGAACCGTAGCTTCGTCTCCCGCCCCTCGCGCTGGGCGCTGACGAGGTTAGCCGCCACCAGTTCACGGGCGACCCGCGAGGCAGTCATGCGTGAGTAGCCTGCCTCGCGCGCCAGGTCGAGCGGCACCCACGGGACGCTGCCAGGGATGCCGCGCTCCTCCAAGTCGGGCCGCAACAGGGCCGCGATCAGAACCGCTTGTGCCGGATGGCTCAACCGCTCCCCAGCGGATGTGAGCACCCTTGGAGACGAATCGCGCTCGCGTAAGCTCATCAGGAAGCTCGGAGCGAACAGTTGGCTACCAGGCACAACGAAATCCACCCGAGACTCGATGAGCTTGGAGCGAATGTAGGGCGAAACGCCGGAGAGCACGAGAATGACCCTCAAGCCGGCCTTTTCCGCCAATCGATGCACCTGCGCGATCAGCCGCAAAGGTGGCAACGGTTCCGTCTGCGCCGGGACGGTGGCCAGCAGCACCCTGTGGCCGAGCAGGTCAAGCTCGGCCAGGCCGAATAGGGTGGCGAGGAAGTGGGGTAAGCCGCGCGTCTTGGAGCTGGGCCAGGGCTCGAGCTCACCGACCATGTCGGGTAGTAGACCCTGAAGATAGCGGGCTGCGGCGTCGAGGTCGTTCATAGCAGCGAATGTAACGGAGGTTCTTTACCGTAACAAGGCGCGGTGACAGTGAAACTGCTCTGTTACAGTCCAGTGCACCAGGCCCCTGCTACATCGCCAGGCGAGTTCCCCCGTTCAGACGCCAGCTACTCCCTCCGACTCCGCACGATTTGCCGGATAGCCCTCGGCAGTGGATTACTAGAGAGAGGTTTGTGACTATTACCGCGTAGTTGTAACGAACAGCATTTGCATGGGCTATTCATTAGGCAGCACGATTGTGTCGTAGTTGAAGTCTCGAGGCCGCTGACCGGTTGCCTTGATTGCTTCTTCGACGGCTCTATCGAGCATGAGCAGGTACTTTTTAACGATCTCGCTCCCCCGCCCCTTTTTCATCTCTTCTTTTCTCAGAAAGAGTTCCTGGATCTCCTTAAGTGCACTCACAGCCGTTGCTGATTGCTGCAGCGCAATCGCCAAGGATCGGTTCGGCACGTCAACATAGTTGACTGAATCGAAAGCCTTATGAAGCTGGGTCAGATGCGCCAAGATCAGCCGGGGGCCGCCGAATCCTCCCTCGAACTGCGCCAGCATCAGTGTCGCTGGAAATCGCGCATAGGAAATCAGCTCTATGAGGGACTGTGTGACCTCCCGTCTCCTGACTCTGGCGTGCCAAAGGGGGATCAGTCCCGCGGCGATGATGGCTGCGATGCTGCCGATCGCTTGCACCCACGCCGGCCAGTCAAGCGCTAACGTGGCGGATTTGGGACTCGGCTTGCTCATGAGTGCCCAAGTCAAGACGGCTCCTGCGGCAAAGGTCATCACAGCGACCACCGCCCAATCTCTGTCAGTTCTTCCCTGCTTCATGGCGTTCCTCCTCCGGCGTGCTGGTTTCTACCGTTCGTACGGGGCCTGTCGCGCCGTGCTCTCGGGCGCGGTCGAGGATGAACTTTGGGGGGGGCGTGTACGTCCTCCAAGTCTTTCGGGGAAAGAAGCCTTGATCGAATGGATGGCCTCAAGTCTTAGATTTCCTGCTATTGGGTTCTTGTGTCGGCTCGCCCACTCTTCTGGGCGCGGTGCGGCGTGGCTTGCTTTGCCTGCTTGGCGTTGCCGTGTTCGCTCTCCCTTGTCGGAGTGCCTCGGTAACTTGCCGAGTGGTTTCCTTCAGTGACGTCAGCTGCGCCTCCAAGCCATCAGCCCGCGCGTTCACGCCTTCCAGTCGGCGCAATGCCTGTTGCTCGCGGTTGGCAGCAGCAATGGCTTGTTGCTCGCTCTCTCGCAATGAGGTGGCCAAGGCCATGCGCTCCCGCCCCCACTCCTGCTCGGCTGACCGCAACGCCTGGCGATGCCGGTCAACCTCCGTATGGGCACGATCCTCCACTGCCCTGACGTGCGCCTGGAGCGCCCTCCTCTCTTCTTCGTGAGCGGCCGCGGCCTCGCCCAGACTGCGGCGTACGGCATCCAGTTCCTGCTCGAGTCGCTCCGCCCGTCCATAGGCTCCATCGCGTTGGCGCAGCAGGTCTTGTACTTGTGCCGTCATCTGGGAGACCTGTGCCGCCAACTGCTCCGCGGTGGTGGCGGCGGCCTGAGTCTGGACCTGAGCCTCCCTTTCGCGCTTCTGGCTGGCCTCAATCGCCAGCGTCAGGGCCACCCGGTCCTCCTCCAGCAGGCGCTCGCGTTCCTCCAGTGCGTGCCTGGTCGACTCCAGCTGGGTCTGAGCGAGCTCGCCGGCATCCTGCAGCGCGGCCTGCCACAAACGCTGGCTCAGGTGAGCTACCCGCTCTGGGATGCCTGGAACCGCCGCCTCAATGGCGCGCTGGCGCAGGCGAAAGCCTACGGTCTGCCACCAGGTCTCCAGCCAACGCGTGACGGTGTTGGGCGAGCCGGTGCCCAAGTGGGCTCGGATTCGCTCGACGGTGGGACGTTCGCCGGCGGCGATGATGTCGTCCGCTGCCTGGTGCACATCCAGTTCGCTGATGCCCTTGGCCATTGGGTGTCCTTCTGCGGAACGGTGAGAATTGGCAGGCCATGTCTGATAAGGCATATTTATCAGATGTAGCTCAACCTAATCATAGTGCACAATACATAGTACATATGAATAATATCACTGCTGCGTCAGGGGAACTCGTTTCGGGGCTGGTTCCGGAGCGGCTGGCCACTTCCGCCGCAGAAGCGGTGCGAGACATCCTGCAGGAGGCCGAAGCGCCTAACACCATTCGCAGCTACGCCGGCGCCCTGCGCTATTGGGCGGGCTGGTTCGAAGGGCGCTATGGCAGGCCCATCGCCCTACCCGTCCCCCCGGCGGCAGTGGTTCAGTTCATCGTGGATCACATGGGGCGCTCAGGCGATTTGGGGCTTCGTTGGGATCTGCCTGCAGACTTGGATAGTGCCTTGGTGCATGCGGGCCTGAAGAAGAAGCCTGGGCCGCTGGCGTTCTCCAGCCTGGTCCACCGGGTGGCGGTCTTGTCGGCGGCCCACAAGCAGGCCCGCCAAGACAACCCTTGCGAGGATCGCGCCGTGAGGACCCTACTGTCCAAGGGGCGCAGGGCTTCTCACAAACGAGGCGAGCGCCCGGCCAAGAAGACCGCGCTGTCAGCCGCAGATCTGCGCGCAATGGCGGCCACCTGCGACACCTCGCTCAAGGGGAAGCGCGATCGCGCCCTGCTCTACTTTGCCTTTGCTAGCGGCGGGCGCCGCCGCAGCGAAGTCGCCGAGGCGACGGTGAATCACCTCACCCGACTGCCCGAAGGCGGCTACACCTATCGCTTGGATCACGGAAAAACCTTGCAGTCCGGGCCAGTGGTTGGCAGCAGCCCCGACAAGCCCATCCTGGGAGAGGCAGCCACCGCACTGCAGGACTGGCTGGACATGGCCGAGATTACCGACGGCCCCCTGTTCCGGCGCGTCTGGCCACGGTCATTGGGCGGCGCGCTCAGCGGCAAGGCGGTCGCCGCCATCGTTAAGGACCGGGCGCGGTTGGCCGGTCTGGACGGGGACTTTGCCGGCCACAGCCTGCGCTCGGGCTTTGTTACCGAAGGTGCGCGGCGTGGGGTGGCCCTGCCGGCGCTGATGGCGATGACCGATCACCGCTCCGTGGCCAGCGTGATCGGATATTTCCAGCAGGGCGGCGTCGGCAGCAACCCCGCCGCGCGCCTGATGGATGAGGACTGAGCCTCCGGCCCGAGCGGCCAGCAGTGCGCGTTGAATGTGCCCCGCTCGGGCCCTATCCTGCACAAGACGCGCACCATCCACGGCAGGAATCAGGGGGCAGCATGAAGCTAGTCAAGGCACGGATCCGAAACTTCCGTTCTGCAGAGGATTCCGGAACGTTCGATGTCGGAGAGCTGACCTGCTTGGTCGGTAAGAACGAGGCGGGCAAGACTGCAATTCTGACGGCGTTGTTTGGTACCCGTCCCATCGCCGACCAGTTTGCTTACGACACGGTGCACGATTACCCCCGCCGCTTCCTCACGCGGTATGAGGAACGCCACGACGACGAACCCGCACCGGTTGCCACCCTGACCTGGGAGCTCAGCCACGAAGACCAAAAGGCGGTCGCCGACGTCCTGGGTGCCGGCGCGTTAAGTAGTACGACCGTTGACGTAACGACAGATTACAGTGGCCACAGCACTTGGAGCATTCACGTCGATCCCAACGTGGTGCGCGCGTTTCTGCTCGACCAGCACGGTGTGGCAGGCGAGGAGCGGGAGAAGTTTTCCAAGATATTGCTGGATCGACTCGTGGTCGAGATAGATGCGCACCCCGAGCCGTCTGACCAATTGCAGGCGGTCAAGCGGTCCATCAGCGGCTTCCGCAAGGGGAAACCAGTGCTGGCGGCCATCGATATCCTGCAGAAAAGGATGCCGGCGTTCTTCTATACCTCTCACTTTGATCGCATGTCCGGGGAGATATCGCTGGACAAGCTGTCTCGTGACACCCAAAGCGGCGCGACGATCTCCCCGGGTGACCAGATTTTCCTCGACTTCCTCGAGTACGCCGGGACGTCGGTCAGCGAATTGCAGTCCAGCACACGCCTGGAAGAGCTCAACGCACGTTGCCAAGCCGCCTCCAATGAAATTACCGATGAGATCTTCGAGTTTTGGAGTCAGAACGACGCGCTCAGTGTAGAGATAGCGCTTGCCCAAGGCCTCTCCGAGGATCCCGCCCCCTTCAATAGCGGGACTGTTGCCAAAATCCGCATTCGGAATGACAACCACAAGGTTTCGGTGCCCCTGTCTGAGCGCAGCGCCGGATTCGTCTGGTTCTTCTCCTTCCTGTCGCAGTTCAAGCAGATGCGAAAGAGGAACCCCGGTGCGATCATCCTTCTGGATGAGCCTGGATTGACGCTACATGGAAAGGCGCAAGCTGATCTGCTCCGCTACATCATTGAGCGTCTACTCCCCGACCACCAGGTCATCTACAGCACCCACTCGCCCTTTATGGTGCCGGCCGATCGTCTTGCGGACGTTCGCGTCGTCGAGGACGTTGTCACCTACGACCAGCGTCGCCGCCCCACCGTTAAGGGCACACAGGTCTCCGCGGACGTCCTGAGCGTCGATCAGGACACGCTGTTCCCCCTTCAGGCCCATCTCGGTTACGAGGTTACCCAAAGCCTGTTTGTGGGAGCGCATACCCTGTTGGTCGAAGGACCTTCGGATGTGCTCTATCTTCAGGCGGCATCGCACGCGCTCAAGCAACGCAAGCGCCAAGGCTTGGACAGCCGGTGGGTGATCTGCCCCACAGGCGGCATAGACAAAGTGCAATCGTTCGCCTCGCTCTTCTCTGGCAAGGGCATCCACATGGTCGCCTTGTGTGACTACGGCAATGGCGATAAAGGCAAGGTGCAGCGGCTGAGGGAGTCTCAGATCATGAAGACTTCCGGCGTCTTGGTAGCCACGGATTTCACCGGAAAGGCGGAGAGCGACATTGAGGACTTCTTCGCACCCGCCGTCTTCGCCGACATCCTCAACGGTGCCTACGGTCTGAAGGGAAAAGGGCAAATTTCCGCCCGGCAGTTCAGCCAAGACGGTGCCCTGACGCGCCAGGTCAAACAGGCCGAAGCACTGTTTAATGTCATGGGGGCTTCCGTTCCGCCCCTGGATCATTTCACTCCCGCCAACTGGCTCATCCAGAATCAGCACGTGCTGGCCGCGGAAACTACGGCCATCAATGAAACGCTGGAGCGCTTTGAGAAGGCCTTCGCTGAGATCAATGCGGCGCTAGGGGCCGGTGCGTAGATGAACCTCTGCCAGAGCTCCGCAATGGCAGCGGGTTCCTCTCCCGGCGCGCACTCATCGGAGGGCAGGACTCGGCTGCCTGACTCCCGCGCCATGAAATCGGCCTCTAACAGTGCGCCCTTTCCCTGCCATGCTGGCCCTGCGAATGCCGGGTCCGCAGAGGGCGCTTTAGACGCGCCAAGCCCAGTCTGATCCGTGAATGCGGCGACCACCCTGCCGGTTCCAGCGGAACGCCTCCCACATCAGAGTCGGCGGCGTTCCACCGTACTTCAACTCATCAGCCAACCGGATGAACACCTCATCGGTAATCCAGGTTGACGGGGCAAGGTCCAGGTCCGTGAGCTTGGCCGCATGATTGGCCGCGCGTCCAACCCAGACGATGTCGTTGCCGCCTCGAATACCCGTGCGAGCAGCTCGGATTGGGCTGCTGTCGATTCCGACGACATGCCTCACGGTACCTGTCCAGTCGGGGTACTGCTTTTTCAACGCTGGCATGACGATCATCTTGACCGCATAGTTGATTTTCAACCCGGCCTTAGCCGCCGGCGTGGCTTGCCGGTCACCCACCCAGATGCCCATGACACGATCTCCGTCGTAGGAGGTGATCTTGCCGCCCTCTTTCCTGATGATCGTCGCTGCACAGTGCAGGAACGCTTTGTAGATCTCTGCACTCAACTGCCAGGCTTCGGTGTCGACCATATTCGTTGAGCCGTTCAGGTCCGCGTACAAAACAGTGGCACGATCAAACTCCACTGCGTCATTGCCCAATCGCAGATCTTCTGGATCGGGTACAACTTGACCTCTCCGTGTAGACCATCGGGTTTGTGCTATCGCCTGCACGGCGGCCGTCATCTCTTCCAGCAGTGCCACCGTCAGTCCCTCGGCCCAGCTTCGAGAATGCGGGAGCGAATTTGTTCGCATGCCGGTGCAATCAAAGCCCGGGCGTCCGGGCCAGGGGTGTATCGGTAGGGGACGGTCGTGAGCCCCGTGAGATCACTGGGAAGCTTCAGCTTGTCTTCGCGCGGCTCCATCAAGAAGGCGCGCCGACGCCCCAGGAATCCAATGAACATACCCAGTTCAAAGACGACGTTGTCGCGCATGACAGGCCACTCGTCACCGCGGCTGATGACCATGTCATCCGCGTGGGCCACGGCAATGGCAAAGTCTGCCTGTTCCAGCTGGCGCTCGAGCTCGTCAAGTGTGTAGTTGGCGGCGCGGAACACCCCGTGGTCCCATACCACCGTCAGGAACGGGTCGTGCTCGAAGTGCTGTACCAGCAACCGCGTGACAGGGAGCGCCTCCACCGACGACATCACAAAGACCCGGACCTGTCCGCGAGGTTGGGTAATCATGTGATTGCGCTCTTTTAGACGGCGCGAAAGGGTCGCGGCCAGCCGCCGCCAGATGACGGGGTGTGAATCCGCAATCCTGCTGAAATCGATTTCCGGCACCTTTAGCACTACGGTCGGCTCGCGTGCAGTAACAGTTGCCGCCCGCAGTTGCGCCGGTTCGATGGCTGCCATTTCGCCGACGTGGTCCCCAGCCCTTCGGGTATTAACCACTTTGCCGTTGACCAGCACGTCCACGGAGCCGGAGACAATGAAGAAAACGTCGGTCTCTGGGGCGCCCTGAGTGATAAAGGCCTGCCCTGTCCCCACGTCGAGCAATTCCCCGGCCTGTGCCAGCTGGGCTGCGGCCGCGTCCAAGCCGGCCAGCAGGCGGAACTCAGCCAAGGCGGCGATCAGTCGCCTGCCATCATCCGCCGCGAGGCGCTCGACGATCCCAGTCCCCATACTGCCCCCTTGAAAGTGTGAACTGGGTCCCAATATACGCCCAAAGGAGCTGGAATGAATCCGGCTGCCAGCCACGCCGTAGGCGACGCGACCCGCCCGGCCTGGCCTCCTCTTGGGCGCAGGGAGTAGCACGATGGGACACAGCTGGAAAAAAGATCGCACCAAGAAGCGCATTGCCACCCGTTACGCCGAAGTCCGCGACGTGGACATCCGCGATTACAAGCGGGAAACCTCGCTGGTGGATATTCCAGTCAATCGCGCCTATCGCGTCCAAGGGGCGCATGTCTACATCGACATCGTCAATCTGGCGGACATGCTTAGCTGCACTGACATCGAAGGCGAAACCTGCCACAAGCGGGCCCTTCGATTCCTGAATCAGCACTACCGCGCCGTCCATCGCATCCTCGTTGAAAGTGATGCCATCCGTGTGGACTTTCACAACCAGCGGCTGCATGCGGTTGTGACCAAGCCGTACGGCGATGCCAACGAACGCGCCCGGATCGAGCGCGCGGTTGCGATCGCCCAGCTCGCCATCGATGTGCTGGCTGAAACGGGCGACTCGGACGCGCACATCCCCAATGCCCAGGTTCGTGTCGGCATTGACAGCGGGATGGCGTTGGCCGTCAACAATGGTCGTCGCGCCAGCCGAGAACCTCTTTTCTTAGGCTCCCCAGCCAATCAGGCGGCCAAGTGTGCCGGGCATGGAGGGGCTGAAGGCATCTACCTGACGCACGGCGCACGTGCCGTGCTTGAACTGCCTACCTTGACCGGCAACAAGGACCGCACCACTTCGCTGACCGATGCTCAGATTTCCGCATGCGTCGAGGCCGCTGCACTCGGCATTTCCAAGTCGCGCATCATCGAACTCTGGAAAGATGAACAGGCCGAGCTCCCTATCGGCGAATTCAAGTTCAGTCGACCGACGCCTCCGCTTTCTGATCTGGACTTCTCCCTGCTCAGCGCGGCGAACTCAAGGCGATTTGATGGCGTTTCGATCTATGCCGACATTGACGGATTCACCGACTTCGTGGACAAGCACTTAGGGCAACGCTGATCAAGTCTCAAAAACCTGAGAAAATAGTCTCATGTATTGGATAGCGGGAATCGAGCGATGAAGCAGCAGACCTTGGCGATGGCGGCGGATCAGGAAGTTGGGTTCGAGCAGTACCGTCGGCCCACGCGCCGGGATGTGTTTCTTTCGACGATGGAGCAGATCGTGCCGTGGTCGGCGCTGTGCGCGGTGATCGAGCCGCACTACCCCAAGCCTGGCAACGGTCGTCCGCCGGTGGGGCTGGAGCGGATGCTGCGGATGTATTTCGTGCAGCACTGGTTCAACCTGGCCGACCAGGCATGCGAGGAAGCACTGCTCGATAGTCCGGCGCTGCGGCGGTTCGTGGGGATCGACCTGGGCCGCGAGCGGGTGCCCGACGCCACCACGCTGCTGAAGTTCCGCCGCTTGCTGGAGCACCACGAGTTGGGCGCAGCGTTGTTCGCCCAAGTGGGAGACGTGCTTGAGGACCGCGGCCTGAAGGTGGGCACCGGCACGATCGTGGATGCCACGATAATCGCAGCACCGAGTTCGACCAAGAACGCCGACAAGGCCCGCGATCCTGACATGCACCAGACGCGCAAAGGCCAGCAGTGGTATTACGGGATGAAGCTGCACATTGGCGTGGACAGCCGCACGGGGCTGGCGCACAGCGCGGCGGTGACCGCAGCCAACGTACACGACAAGCACTTGCTGGAGGACCTGCTGCACGGGGAGGAGCGGCGGGTCTATGGCGACAGTGCCTATGCCAGCCAGAAGGCCCTGATTGGCGAGCATGCGCCGCATGCCAAGGACTTCACCAACCAGCGGGTGCGCAAGGGCGGCGAAGTGGATGAAGCCGAGCGCAACCGCAACAAGTCCAGGATCCGGGCACGGGTGGAACACGTGTTCGCGGTGGTGAAGCGGCTGTGGGGCTTCAGCAAGGTGCGCTACCGAGGGCTGGAGAAGAATGCCAATCGCAGCTTCGTGGTGTTGGGGCTGGCCAACCTGTACTTGGCGCGTGCCCGTGTGGCGGGATAGATGCCCTTGGTGGGCAGCGATGGGGGTGAAAATCCCCGACCGCTGCAAGGTTCAAGCTACAAAAGTCCATGTAGGGACAAAAATCGCTTCATCGAATTCATCTTGATCAGTGCAATCGCTGTGCAGCTACTTGATCAGCGTTGCCTTAGAGGAGGATCCCGAACATCTGGTTCGAACACTGCACGTATTGCGCTCTGAGCTGGATGCGGTCGTACACGAGGATTTTGGAGGGCGTCGTGTCCGTTTTATTGGCGACTGCCTTCATGGGGTGCTGCTGGAGGGCACGTCACAGACGACAGATGCGCAGGACACGGTCAGCACCGCTGCCCAGTGCGCGGGTGCATTGCGCAGCAGTTTCTCCACTGCCCTGGAGCAACTGAGCGCCGAAGGCGCGGAAGTGGCAGAGCTGGGATTGGCCATTGGCTTCGAACTTGGCCCCCTTGCCATTTCCCGCCTGGGCATGAAGGGGAGCCTTCTGCGGTGTGCCACGGGGCGAGCGGTGTTGGAATCTGAAGCCCAACAACGACTCTGCGACGGTGTGGAGACGGCCATTGGTGAAAATGCCTACAAGGCCGCCAGCGCCGCGATACGGACCGTCTTTACCGACAAGCGAAAGGCGGCGAACCTAGACTATGCCGCAGCGGTGGAGGAACTCGCCGCATCCGGGGACCGCGTGGCGAAGGCAACACTGGAGGCACACTACGCTGAAGTGGCACCCGCAGTGGCTCCTGCGCTCGCGCAGCCGATCCGTCCTCATGTGGCCGCGACGTGACGCCAAGGCCTTTGGAGCTGCTGCAGCGCGTGGCACCGGACTACGGTGCCACGTTGATCGTAGACCCTGTCGGGGGGCTGGTTGGGATCACAGTGGTTCGGGCCGGCGGAGCCGAGTACGCATTTAGATTGCTCGTCTCCGTTGCAGGCGAGCACGTCTCAGTGCGCGAGATCGCCGACCCCGGCATGCTGCCGGGGTTCTGTCCCGATCGGCATATCAACGGTGACCGTAGCTTCTGCCTCGGCTGGGGAGAAGACAATCCGAGCCGGATCCAAGACGAAGCAGCAGCGAGGCATTGGTGGGCCACGGTCTACCAGTACCTGACCTACCAGATCGGCGCGAACGCCCGCCGGGTCTTTCCTGGAGCGGAGAACGGCCGCGCGCACGGTCGTGCTGCGCAGCATCAGGCCAATGCTGAGCAGGCAGCCGAACGACTGGGTCCGGCATTCAAGGCAGATGTGCTCGCGGGGCAGTTCATGGTCCGCAAGGATTCGCGCCCTCAGAAGCGGAGGCTCGAGCTCTGGCACGGCAAACTACTCCTTGCTCGGGTGTCGACGCGCACTGAAACCTTGGTCGGGAGACCCCCAGTCTGCCCATGTGGCCGCGATCCTGACGGTGCGATCACTGCATGTGGCGACCACGCTGCGGCCCTGGTCACTTTCATCTTGGAACAGCACCGATGTGCGCTGGCCGACACAGCTTTCCTTGAGGATTGTGCGGCTGCAGGAGCGCGCTGCTGCGGAACGCTGGACATCTGCGGTCTTCGATCTGCCATCAAACGAACACAAACCGTATCCCTCAAGACAGAGAACTCACCCCGTGCAAGAACCTCAAAATTCTGGCGGCCACCCGCCAAATCAAAGCGACCGCGTTAGTGCCGCTTGGCAGCAGCTGAATTTGGTCTTGGGCTTCTTCTCCCGTGTAGACACAAAACTCTCGGTCGGCCTGGGTATCAACCTGGGCATGCTTGCCATGATCGCGACGCGGCTGCCGAAACTTGATGAACTAACGGCCCTGATCTCGGTTGTGGGCGTTTTGTTCCTTACACCGCTTACTGTTAGCTTCTGGCACCTGTGGTACGGATATTTTCCGGAACTGCGAGGCGGGTCAAATTCGCTCATCTTCTTTGAACGGGTGTCGAGCATGGCCGAGCACGAGTTCTTGCAGAAGTGCGCGGAGCGTACGCTGATGGAGTTCGAGGAAGACCTCCTGGGTCAATGTTGGCGCAATTCCAAGATTCTCTCGTCAAAATTCAGCTGTTTGAAGTACGCGTACATTGCCACTGTTCTGGCAATCGCCCCATGGATGGCACTCATCGTTGTGCTGCCTCCGCCGGCAAAGTGACACACAAGTGGCTTCTGCTCATCCAGTTGTTGAGCCGGAGCCCCGGGCAGCGCTGACAGGGCCGGGCCTTCCGGCCCAAGTCGGCCCAAGGTGAGAAACGGTGCTGGCCATTGCCGGAGTTTGGCCATCGGCTATCACACGCACGTCGCAGTTAGCTCCCTTTCGGAAGGGGATGCCAGCCTAGACGTGCAGCAAACTCACGACGATAGACGGTGTCAATCTGGGGCGGGGCTCGCCGGACGTACTCTTCTGCGAGCGTCGCAGTTTGCCCTGAGAGGCTTGCGAGGTAGGCAACTGCTTCTTCCACTGATGGGACGCGTTGATTTTCCCCGTTGAACTTCGGTGGCAGCGCCGTCCATAGCACAGTGGTAATCCCGCGAGCAGCGGCCCAGTCAGCGAGCCCAGGAATACTCGCCGGTGCTGGACAGCCATGTGTCCAGACCCCCAAGTGTCGCTCCATGTTCTTTGAGGGAATGGCTTCCCGCTCACGCAAGGCTCGCTTGGCGTCGCCCTCGTCGTCGGTACCAGCCTCAACCCAGAAGGAGGTGACAGCAGACGCGGCCGCATGCATGACCAACGTAAGCCGTCCATTGCCGGATTGCCTTAAAAACTCTACGCAAACCGTTGGCCCGTCTGCCAGCCACTGTCCACGAACCGGTAGACCGTCGGGTTGCCATACCAGCGACCCCCAACCAAGATAGGCAATCATCTTGAGCCTCTACTCGACTGCGACAGCCGTGCCGCCCACCACAAGCGGCTCATTTCGTAATCGGTCGAGCCTTTAGTCTCTGCGCTCACCATCCTGGATGCCTCCTCGTCTCAACAAGACTCTGTATTGATAGCGCTACCGCGCCATCTGCCGCGATGTTGCGCTGCAGGGTCCGACGCCGGGCGAGAAGAAGCGCAAAGACGGAGCATGCTGCTGATTGCGGACTACCCGCAAGAGCGGGTGACGCATGCCTGGGAGATAGTCGAACCCGCTGTCTTCAAGCTCAAGTACGAGGCGGGAGAGAACCTCATGCTGCAGGAGCAAGCGGCGTCGCGACGATGCAATCCGAACACCCCGGCACCCTGTGAAAGGAAGCACGAAATGGCTGAAGTACCAGAACAGCTCTTCGGCAATAAGCTGGATGGGACTATCCTGCCCCACCAGTAGCAGGCAATCGTGCAGTGCACGCCCCAAGGCAAAGCAGTCATGCCGTCTGCCCTGCTCATGGGCGACCCTCAACATCACCACTAGTGCCGCCAGGCTATCCAGAGTGCCCAGCCCGCACAAGCCCTCGGTGATCTCTCGTAACCGACGGTCTCGGCGGACAAACATGCCGGCTCGCAAGCTCGCTCCGCTGAACACTTCCAGTTGCACAGGTGCACTGAGCGACATGAGTATTGATTCTCCACAACCGCCAAGTGCCTCGTGGACATTCAGAGCGGCCCAGACCGGTGAACATAGAACCATGCGGGAGCCGGGATAGCGCGCCTCGGCTGCTGCCTGCGTCGCCTGGGACGGGACGTGTTCCGCATGGGCATATTTCACCCACACATTGGAGTGGCAGCCGGGACGCTCCGGGGATATCGACTGTCCGAGCGCGTATGCGCTGGATAGGCCCATTCGGCTTCGCAAGCATTCAAACCACAATCCGACACTGAGTGATCGCAGGCAGTACGGCACGGCTCGGTTGGCGGGAAGTATGCTCGTGCTTGCACGCATGCGGGCAAGTCGCGCCTCGCCGTAAAAGGGTATCTCTTTGAGCGCCATGGCCGTGCCCCTCCCCATTCACCTTTGATGGGTAACGAAACGCGAGTTTGTTACTCCTTCCACCATCCGTATTAGAGGGGCAGAATCAGGAGGACACAAGCGACGGGGTGTGACCACGCCATGACGGAGCGGACCAACGAATCAATCCTGGCCCCGGAACGCCGTGAGATCGAAAGAGAATTGACCTTTCATTTCGGGCCTCTCATCGGCTATGAAAACTTGCCGCGAGCTCTTGGCTATCGCTCCAGCCACGCGCTCCGCCAAGCAGAGGCACGCGGAACCTTGCCCGTGAAGATATTCAAAGTGCCCGGCCGCCGCGGCAAATTTGCCTTTGCGATGGACATCGCCGACTGGATGGTTGGGCTGAGGGCCGCAATCAGTCCGCCGGCAGTATCTGGCACCCCGCAAGATGAAGCGGCTGCTCTGAAGCCCAACCAGGAATGACGCCCCACAACCCAAACTCAAGGGGCCGGGCTTGTAGCGTTTCAAGAACAGACTCAAGACGTCCCCGAAGATGCGCTCGCCGAGCGCCGAGGAGAGTACCAAGAGCCGGAAACTAACATCTCCGAACCCTGGAAATGACTTGCCCCCGTTGGCGCGGGGGCAAGTGACATCTGTTGGAGCAGATGGTGGTGAAACTCAGCCTGTACCCTGAGGCTCACCCTTTTCCTTGACAAAGTCAAGCGACTTCCCGTTCGCGCGGAGGGGTGCGCCCATTTCCTCCCCATCTCATATGGCGGAGGCGAACCTGAATGGGCACCTTGTTCCAATCTCGAGACCGGGCAGACGTTCGCAAGCCGACGGCTGAGGAGCAGGATGATGACCGCAGGAAAAAGCGCGACCGCCAAACCGACGGACGAAGACCGCCGTGAGGGGCATCTGCCCCATTCCCCTCTCGAGCTAGCACGCGGCAAGCGCGACCGCCGCGAAATCTTTGTATTTCAGTCCCCGAAGAATGGGCGGACCGTAACGGTGGCCGACCTGGTCAACTTTTGCCAGGCGCTGATGCTCGAATTTGACCCCCAGGTGGAGATGTATGTTGAGAGGCCGCGTCGAATCACGGTAGGCGAGAAGCGCGACCTTGAGTTGAGCTTCTGGGTCGGGCGGAGGGATGGCACCCAGCACTACCAGTTTGTAATCCCTACAAAACGGGTGGCTTCACTGAGCGTTGGCTTAGTCAAGCTTCCCGCAGATGACGAGCTCATCCACATGGCCTTGAATCAAGGGCTCGTATTGCGACTTGTCCACGAAAACTCTCTGGCATCTCGCGCCAGCGAGGTCGCTGTTGCCTACGAACTACTTCCGCTTGTCTGGGCCAATGCAAAGATCGCGGGGGCCAGGCAGTTGGAAGTGAGGATTGAGGACATGCTCCAGAACGTTGAGCGCCTCACCATGAGCGCATTACAACTGCAGACGGGCCAGGCCCGGTTCGCAGTGGCTTGCGCAGTGGCAAGCCTCGTCTACACCGGCCGCGTACAACTCGTGGACTATCGCCCAGGGGATCCGGATGCCCTCGTGGAGGTGCGTCATGGCTAGGTACGAAATCTATGATCAGGCGACACTCGACGAGTGGTACTCCCCACATCCGGTTGATATTGCACCAGATCATCTCTCCAAGTTCCGCGTGGCCAAGGAAGCACTCACCGCCTTGCTTCTGGGCCGTTCCACCATCACCGCTATATCCCGGAGATATGGAATCTGCCACAAACGCCTGAAGCGCATGGCAATGAAAGCGCCCACGATAGCCCACGATGGCATGCCGCACGGATTTCGCGTATGCATTCCATGGGGCAGTTACTCGACTGAGCTTTCCTTCGAACCCGCGGAATTGCCGCTGGTTCCAGGAAGATTTGCGTGGCACAAAGTCTCCGAAGCTGTGCCGAGTGTTAAAGCCTTGATCGATGGCTTTGCAACCCATCTGCCGCCGGGCCGCCCTCCAAGCGCGTTCGTAAAATTGCACCAACGAGTCCTTGCGGAGCTGAAGCAGCACAACCTGGAGGACAAATTCCCCCTGAACGATCCTGGCAAGGGGAAGCGCTCGCTGCTTGCTTTGCTCAAGCGGCGGCAGTCGGCAGTAGCCGACGTGGACCTTTATGAACCTCAATCGGCATCGAACGCTCCTGTCGCTTTGGAGCAAGCAGTACGGATGGGCCTGTTCGCCAGAACGGAGTTTGACGCGCACCAAATCGATGTTGAATGCAAGATCTCCATCGATATGCCCAATGGCGCGCGTGTTACGCGCAAAGTGTCACGGCTATGGCTTCTCATCGAAATAGAGACTGAATCCAGGGCGGTAACGGGATGGCTTCTCTGTGTCGGCCAGAGCTATGACAATCTTGATGTAGCGCTCTGCTTGTCCAAGTCAATGGAACCCTGGGCTCCCAGGGACCTGACGATCCCGGACCTCTTCTACGCACCTGGCGCTGGAATGCCCGTCTATCAGGCAGCAACGCCGATAGTCACGCGCTCGGCCGCTGTCGCACTGGACAACTTCCTTGCGCACTCGGCCCATGCACTCGAAGCAGCATTCTGCAGGGCTCGGGGAGGTGTGATGATCTTCGGAAAGTCGCACACACCGCGCTCACGACCCATTGTAGAGCAATTCTTCTCGCGCTTGGAACGTGGTGCGCTGCGTAAGATCCCCGGCGGTTTTGAGCCCGCCAAACGGCTGGGGGAAAACAAGATCAGGATCAGCAACTTCTCTCCGGATGCCCATCCCATCCAGATGCACCTTCTCGAGGAGCTCCTGGACGTCATCATAGCCAACTACAACGCGACGCCTCACTCCGCACTCGGACAGATGACGCCGCTAGCGTATCTCACGAATCGCAAAGAGTCAGCGTTTGCGTTTGCGCCGGAAACCTGTGGCCTGGATGCTGCAGATATGGCTTCGACAATCGTAAGCCTGCCCGTAAAAGGCAACAAGGATAATGGGGAGTTGCCCCATGTCACCTACTTGTATGCGGACTACCGATCCCCTTCCCTTAACGATAAATGGGGACTGATTGGCACCAGGATTCTTGCGCGCGTGAATAGGCGCGATCTTCGTTCAATCGTGCTACTTCAAAGTGCCACCGTGCCATTCGGAGTGGCTACCGCGCGAGCGCCTTGGTCGCGCGCGCCGCATGACGAGAGGACGCGAAGGATCATCTGTCGTTGGTCCAAACAGCGCAGTGATTTCTCAATCGCTGGCGTGGAGTGTGCAATTGAAGCCTTCATAGCGCATCTTCGATCTACTGCAGACACGTCCCAACCCGCAGTCGACCAACTTGCGCGCTTGCAGCAGTTGCACTTCGGCCGTCTGCCCGACATTCGGTCCCAGCCAGCTCACATCCCGGTAAGAGTCCCCCGGGGAGGCAAGGTGAATCTTGATGACTAGATCGGACCTTGCGGAGGCCATCATGGCCGTCCGTCGCCTTGACCCCGACCATCCACTTTTCATTGAGTCTGGCTACCGTATCAACACGAAGCCTGTCGAACGCATGGCGGATTTCGTTCTGTACAACATTCAGCAGGGTCATCATGGGTGCTCTCTTTACTCAGAGAGCGGGGTTGGCAAATCCACGGCGCAAGACTATCTAGTCGAAACCGACTGGCGCTGGCTCGTGGAGGACGGACGCCGCGCAGGTGTGGCCAGGGCAATCGTCGCAACCTCAGATGCATGCAGGAGCCCGCTGAGCTTCTGGCACGCGCTTTCACATCAACTGGGAATGCCGCGCTGGTCATCGGCCAGGCCTCACGAGCTGAGGGCACGAATACACAATCACATGCGCGCCGCGTGTGGGCACGCCGACGTACGCAGGTACGTATTGTTCATCGACAGTGCTCAACGGCTCACCAATCTTGAGTTTCAGTGCTTAGAAGATCTTGATAACTTGATGAGCAAGGACAGGCTTACTCTCTTTTTGGTCTTTGTGTACCAAAGTGACCAGCAGGGCATCGAGCTTGGCGACATGTGGCAGCACCATCCGTCACATGTTGTTCGCCGGTGGTTTCTGGACTCAGCCCCATTTCTTCCTCTTGCGGCGCGAGATGAGGTCAGGCATGCCCTGTCGCGCTACGACGGCGCAGCATGGTGGCCGACAGAGGACATGCCATTTTCTAGATACTTCGCCACCGACGCATTTGATCGCGGATGGCGGCTGGAATCTGAAACGGAGATGATTTGCGATGCTGTGTCCGCCCTCCGGAGGGAGGTGGGACTTCCCGAACATAGTGGCTGGCCGATGTGCTCCTTCACATCGACCGTGCGGAATCTGCTAACGAACGCTTGGTTTCAGCAGAGTTTCGAACGCTTCACTCCATCTGACGTCCGTGCTGCGCTTGTGCATGTCGGGTACCTGCGAACCGAGTTCATTCGCATGCGCGAGAAGATGTCCGACAAGGCAATCGCCATCATTGAGAAGATACAGAATACGGCAAACCAGGTAGGGGGAAGCAATGAATAGCTCTCGCGCCGTAAATCCTTCTACGCCTCGGATTGTCGGCGCAGAGCATGAGTTCTATCCATACATATCGGGCTACGGCGTGCTGCAGCGGATCGTTGCACTGGGCATGCCAACAAGTGAGCAACTCATGATCATGGGGGTGAGGCGTAAGACTGGGCGCTCCATGCTCCGCCCTTTGCTTCTGCCGGGCCGGGTGCAGGATACTTTTGCGTCAGCCATCGAAGTCCGTGACGTCACAACGAAGAATCTATGGAATCCGGCCGCGTGGCTTCCAGTTCAATCACTTCGACTTCTCGCGGGTAGTGAGCTTCCATATATGCGGTGCCCCGCATGCGCACTTCACGGCTACCATTGTTCACTATTTCTCCTTCCTTCCATCTCTGCGTGCCCTTGGCATGGCGAGAAGCTCATCAGCCACTGCGAGGCATGCGGAAGGACGCTGGGCACCAGTTTTGACCACTCCGGTGGTCTCGGGACTTGTACTTGTGGATTTCAGCCAATCGACGCCCACACAGCGCTACTGGACGTCAGGCAATTTCCCGCTCGTGAAGTGTCGCAGTGGGTGGATGACTACCTTCATTGGGCATCACGCCAGCGGGCAGGCCGAGTGATTCACTTCCCCAGTGATGCGCAAAGCTGGCCTTCAGCTCTGGCGCGCCTGATTGATAGAACGACTCCTATGCCGCCCGTCCACCAGGACGATGGCAATGCTCACGTAAGGTATGAGGCTTTCCAGCCATCCGCTGACGATCCGGAGCCAGGGGCGTTCTGGGGCTGGGCAATGATTGGCGGCAACTCGGGCCTCATGTGCGCTCCGCTCCCATTGATGGCCTACGATGCTTTGACGCGGGCCACTGCAGCGGCATGCGCCAGGGTCGGACTTGAAGGCCTATCTGTCCTGAGCTTCCGCTCAACGCACTACGACACCCAAGGACCCACTGAGGTAGAGCGGCACGAGTCGTTCCTAGCTCCCTATGGTGTTTCTGCCAGCGGCGCGACTTGGCTCAATCTCTCGGTTGTCGACCCGATGGTAACGTTAGCGTGCGGCACAGCGCTGGAGCTGGCCGCTGCGGCCTTTGGTATCGCGAACGACAAGCCGGATAGGTCCCCTTCCGTAATCGTCGCTTCGGTATTGGACAGCATTAAGGGAAGATCCGCCTTGGTCGACGCGCTTGTGTGGGTTCTGGCAACCGCTTATGAGGAAGGCTTGGCGTTGACGCTTGCAAGGGTGTTCAAGCTGAATCCGAAGGATGTACTGCCTTCAGGTGGGTATCCGGTCATCGAGCTTCAGGGTTCCGCCCGTTCCTTGAGAGAAGTCCGGGTCGCCTGGGTGACACCTCGAAAAACAGCTAGAATCCAGCAGAAATCCTAAGGCAGGCAGTTCTTAGCAATTTTTGCCATCATTGGGGCAACGGCACTGTCTCGTGCCGGACTGCGAACGGCAGTAGCCTTCATGCGAGTACGCAACACAAGGGGAGGCTTTGCCGCCGCGTGGGCTAATTGGCAATTCTAATGAACCCCCGGCAGTCGTGGGCGTGTTTTATGGGCTTCCGGAACTGTTGGGCGTTATTTATGTACTTCTGGAAATGCCGGGCGTCTTTGGTGAACTTCCGGGAATATCGGGCATCTTTGGTGGACTTCCGGAAATATCGGGCATCTTTGGTGGACGGAAGCTGCCAGGAAGAGGCTAAGCTCACCCCATCCATATCTTCTAAAATCAATGCGTTAGAGGCCGGGCGTTTTCGGTGCGGCAGACACTTGCCTCCCTGCTGGCTCCCCCGACAAGGATGAGCTTGCAGCATGATCGAGATCGATCCGCATAAGCGAACTGACCTAACCGGTCCTTGGGCCGGTTTCGGCTTCCAAGCTGGACACATGTTCACCCCCGAAGGTCACCAACTGGAGCCCGGCGACATGGCCTGGTGGTCCCTGACCTGCAACATTGCGCGGGAATGGCGACTGATGATGGCCGAGGCTCGCGCAGACTTGGCTGCACGATCGGCTCCGGCCTCCACGAGGTCCGCCACGGCGAAATCCGGCGTGATCTACCTTGCCGAAGTCCTCAGAATTCGCCGAGAACGGCGGTTGGGCGTCGGTGATCCCGGTTCCGGCGCCGAAACCTCCAACGTGGTCTACATGAGCCGTGGGCCGAGGCATCGTCAGCGCGTGTGAGGCGCTTCCGTAGGGGCGCTGCCCCTACACCCCGGCTACTTGCATGATTCATACACCAAGTCGTCCATTTGGCGGCTCAGCGCGAAGGTGCGTCGGTGGCCCGCAGCCTCGAAGGCGGCGGTACGTTGGGCCTTCGCCCAAGCGCAGCGATCCGGATTCTTGTACTGGGAGAACTGGATTGCGGTGCCGCGAGAAGCCGGTGTAGTGCGTGTGCGTTGTGTCCTGGCGGCAGATTCTTGGCGGATCAGATCGAGGCGACGCTCATTGGCGACTACTTCGGGCGATCTTGGGGCAACCTCCGCAGACCACGTTTTGGCCGCAACACCATCATCGCAAGGTCCGGATCGATATTCGGTACCGGTCTTGGTAACGCATTTGTTGACCTGCTGGGCGTGCGCGCTGCACGCGAACAGCAGAAGACCTGCTGAAATCCATGTCTTCATTGCTTCCCCCTCTGCAGGCGGAAGCTTACCTCGCTGAGCGTGTCAGGCCAATCGGGCGTGACGCGTCACGGTAATAAGAAGATGGCGCCCCCGCTACTTCCAGCGGTATCAAGGTAACTGTCCAGGCGGTACAACCTCGGCTCATCCTCGCGCTGGGGTGCCGCTATGAGCATCACGTCAAGCCTGCGGGAACTGTCGACTGCACGCTTATGTGAGGCGCGAATTGAGTCTGTCAGGGTATTGGCCGCAGTGGTTGGGCCTGGGATCGGATGATGCCCTTCCCTGCCCCCATGAGCCTTCCCAACACCGTTCTGCCCCGATGTCCCAAACTTCAGAGGTGGGCACTCTGCAAGTGCCCCGCTTTCGCTCTTGCTCAGGGCATTCCCGCGTTGCCACTCGCATCCCGTTTCGTCCTAAGGGATAAGGCATGCTGGAGTTGATGGTGGAAGTTGTAGCTTTGATACGTCAGGTTTCTCAGGCATTCGAGTCGCTCGAAGAACTCGGCCGGGCCCTGGATTCCGTCGAGCAGTGCAAAAAGCTGCGGGGCGCTCAGGAACCAATTGCCAAGAAGGAACGGGTCTTCCTTCTGAAGGCCAAGCTCATTCCAGATCTGAAGATGTCTTGTGAGCTTTGGCAGCACCTTTTCGTTCAGCGTTCTAAATTGATTCTTGAAAGTCTTTTGGACTGCAGAGTCAATCGCTCCGTAGCGAGCATTCAACATTGGCCAGATCAACTTCGATATCGCAGTTTGATCTTGGAAGAATCCAAAGTCGTACAGGGACAAAGCGATGCGATCGACGGTCTGACCCGACCACGTCAAAGTGTGCATCGGCTTGCGACCATCCCTATCGTAAAGCTCAATCTTGCCGTACTTTCGCAGCTGCACCTCATGCCCAAAAGACTGTTCCATCGCCGCAACAACGCTACCGGCGAGCGAGAGCAGTACATCGACGTCATTGCCGCTGGCGGCGTTTCGAGTGAGGGCCTTTGCTTTGGACTCAATGAAGACCAGATTTCCGGGTTCATCGATAACGACGTCGCATTCGCCATGAGCCATTGGTGTGTCGTAGTCGCCGGTGTGAAGCGTAATGCCGTGCCGCTGGAACTCGTGCCGAATGAGAGCCTCGGCTCCTGCACCAATCACCTTTCCCTGGAAAGAATCGGCACCTACCTGGCTGCGAACAGCACTTAGCACCGCCTCTACCATGCCCGGGCCGGCCACGGAGCGATCTACGATTATTGCGCGTCTGCTATCCAGCCGGATCAGAGGGCGCAAGTATAGGCTGTTGCCTGGACCGGTTAGCGGGTCTTCGCCTCGCACGGCCTGATCGGTCGGAAAACAGAACTTCGAATTTGGGCCCGTCGAGGGGTGTGATAGAACGTCGAGCAGGATGCGTTTGGCCAGCGGAGGCGCCACGCCCGGAACGGTCTTGGCGATGTGGCGAAGGTCGAGAGTGAGCGGGCCGCGGCAATCTCCTATGGCTAAGTACAGCCGCTCGATGACGGCGAACACGTCATCTGTCGTCCAGCCGGGGCCGAATGCTTGGCCTGAGGGAATTGCACCCAATAGCGGTCGAAGCATGCGGAGCACATCGCTTGAGCGTAGTTGCGGAAAGGTGTGAATCGAGTCGTAGAGCGCTCGTCTCGTCAACGTGGCAACGAGCTTTTCGGTCGGGATCTGCGCAAATATTGGCGGTGCGTAGTCCTGCACGTCATGGAGGGTGGCAAGATCTGTCGCAAGACCGACGAGTTCTTGCCAAGCCTCATCAGAAGGCCTGCGGCCATTGCGGCGACAGAGGTGCTTGGCGCCCAATGCGATGAGGTAACCCCATGGGAAGTCGGGCGCACGCGGGCGCCCAACCCTCGTATCCCTGACGATCATGTAGCGCTCCGAGCTGGCATCGTAGGTTGCAGCGGCCTTTTGGAACAGCCGCCGAAGTAAATTCAGTCCACCTAGCTCGTTGACCAGTTCATCCAAGCGTGCGATCAGCCGTTCTTCAGCTTGTTGCCCGAGGCGAAGATGCGTGCGGTTCTGCTCCACAGGAAAGCCACGGTCGCGAAGGCGTCGCGCTGCGAGCGCAACCGCGAACTCACGCGGATAATGCATGTCCAGGTGGTCAACGTACCGCTGCGTCAAGATCGACTGCACGCGAGCGGCGTGGATCAAGTTCGTCCATTCGATCGGTTCCGAGGACTTGCGATCACCGAGCGGTGTGGAGATCGAGCTAGCTGCACCCAATGTCTTCATTAGCGGCTCGAACGGCCGATCAGAAAGCACGTGCGCATAGATAAGCTCGGTTGTGAGGTCACGCAGATGCTCTCGCACTCCGTACTGGTCGGGAGCACTCAATGTGTCCAGGCGCTCGTGGACAAGGCCTGACCACTGCGCAAGGCCTTTGCCCTGGGTTGCGATGCCGATGGCTTCCGCAGCGGCGCGCTCGTCTTGCGGCGGATGGATTGCATCGAAGTCCTCGATGATCTGTTGGACCTCGCCCAGCGTGGGTTTACATTGGACATCTGGCGCGATCATCTCAGACACTACTCGGTTGACTCAGTGATGTTTTCAGGGAAACGATACCGCAGTCGCAGGTTGGTCATCGCACCCGTACGCTTACGCAAGGAGTGAAATGGCTCGGCCATTCGGAGAGGCGTCACTGGAAGGGGCCAAGGGGATGCTCTGCCACCGTGCACGGCGATGAGTTGGGTGGCGATGTTCAGCACGAAGGGCGACTCGATGTCTCGATCGCTCCAATGGCGGAAAGTCCCTTCAGCCGCGCACATCTCGCAGAATCCAACCCAATTAACGTGACGCGTCACGCCCGAACGCCGCCACCCCATTGGCGCCCCACCCCACCCCCTCTATAGTTCCAACCCCCCACACGGACGAGGCGGCACACATGCCCTATATCGGACTCGGGCTCCACGTACTGGCAGCCATTTACTTCGCGGTGCACGCCATCCGCTCAGGCCAGAGCCTCTACTGGCTGATCCTGCTCTTCTCCTTCCCGCTGCTGGGCAGCGTGGTCTATTTCCTGGCGATCTACTTCCCGGAAGCGCGCAACTCGCGCGGCGCGCGTCAGGTCATCCGCTCGGCCAAACAGCTGATGGACCCGAGCCAGGACCTGCGTAACGTACGCGCTGAGCTGTCGCGAACGCCCACATTGCAGAACCGGGTTCGCCTGGGCATGACGCTGCTGGACGCCGGCCAGGCGGAGGAAGCCAGAACATTGCTCGAGCAGGCCGCCACCTCGCCGCTCGGCGACGATCCCTACATCCTGACCGGGCTGGCCCGTGCACGCCTGGAGTGCGGAGACGCCGCGCCTGCGGCCGAGACACTGGAGGGCCTGTTTGCCCGCTACCCGGATGTGCGCCGCAAGCCGGAACAGACGCTGCTTTATGCGCAGGCACTGGCCGCGGCCCAGTCGCCCGACACCCGCGGCGCGTTCGAGCGCGCGGTGGAATGCGGGAACGATGCGGCCGCTCGCTGCCTCTACGCCGAATGGCTGATGGCGCAGCCACAGGCCGACGACCGCGAGCAGGCCCGCAGCCTGTTTGCCAGCATCATCGACGATGCCCAGCACTGGTCGCGCCATGCGCGCAGCCACAATGCGGCCTGGTTGGAGCGGACGAAAGCCGCATTGAAGGGGCGCTGACTGTCGCATTCGCCTCGCTCACATGCCCGCCGGGTGGATGACGACAGGCAGCACACCCATACCACCGGCATCGCCGATCGCATTGCTGCGCAAGGCTCCAGACGCATTACGCGATCTACAATGATTCTGAAAACGTTGAATGTGGTGACGGCATCGGCCTTACTGCATTGGCATCGCGCACAACCGGGCGTATTCCTTGGCGTGCCACCGGAAACGGGTGGTCGGGATTCGAAACCCCGGTAGTTCGTTGAAGTAAACGCTTGCCAGCCGGCATCACCCTGTGTGGTGCCGGCTGGCAATCCGTCGGCCGTCAATGGCGGGCGGTGCGTGGGGGCCTTGTGCCCGCCGGTTCAGCGAACGCCGGGTTTCGAACCACGCATCGTCCGCCACCTTTTCGGTGGCGGCTTCTGCCTGCACGCAAGGAGCCCAGCCATGACCCAGCATCACTCCCCTGCCCCGCAACCCGTCCACGACACGCCGGCAAGCAGCCAGGCGCTGGACCCCAACACCCTCATCGCCCTGCTGCACAGCATCGGCGCAGGCGCCGCCTCCGATGGCCAGCCCTGGCCAGAACGCCATCAACTGCCCGGCCGACGCATCGCCCTGGCCGATACCGACTGCTCACTGGCGGGCCTGCGCGTGGTGATGGAAATCCTGCTGGCCGCGCAACGCGCCCGCGAGAACGGCGAGCTGGCGCAATACGTAGGCCCCCGCGTGATGGAGGGGCTGATCATGGCCGGGTTGGGGCTCACCGCGCACGCCAGTACGCGGGTGCGACCGGAGACCTGAGGGTGGGCTGGCGTTGGGCGGCCACGGCGCTGTGCCTCGCAGTGGCGGTGGCGCCGCCCGTCCTTTGGCTATCGCCGTCCGTGCCCGAGCGGCTGGCATTCCAGGGCATCGCGGATGATCGCTTTTCGCAGCTGCGCCGGCAGGCGATGGCGTTCGTGGAGGCCCGGCAAAAGCAGGGCTTCCGGTTCGTCGAGACGCAGCGGGGTGCGTCGTTGCAGATTCACTGCAAGGGCGTTCCGGTGCTGTGGCTGGAGCGGCGGTTGGAGCCCTTGGACTACATGGAACAGGTGCTGGTTGGGGTGCCGGAGCCGGTCTTGATGGATCGGGTGTTGTTGGCGATGGCGGGTGATGTGGCTGGGGATGCGCGTTGTGAGGGTTGGTCGTAGTCGAGCACGCTCGACTCTACGGGGCCGTGGGCGGCTCGGGCTCGTGGGTGGAGCCTTCCAGCAGGGCGACGTAGGTGTCCAGGCGCGTGCGCAGCCCGGTCAATAGCCATCCTGTGAGGTAGAGCAGTACGAGCGCGTAGATGAGGAATGCGCCCAGCTGGCCGACGTCAAAGGCGCTGCTCCAGTCGCCCCATTTCCACTCCCGGAACTGCAGGTAGAGGGCGATCAGCAGCGGAAATGGACCGAGGCGCTGCAGGCCGCCGTAGATCAGCCCCATGCGCTCGATCATGCTTGTGCGCAGGTGGGTGACGTACTTGATGCGGCGCTCACGCTCGACCCTGGGAAACCCTCGAAGCTCGGCGATCACCGCTTGCCATTGGGCAAATTCGCCATCCATTTCCTGCGCGTGCGACAGCCGTGGCTGTACGAACTGGCGGATTCCGCGGCGGGCCGCGAGAAAGCCGCCGATGACAAAGCCTCCGATCTCCACCGCCAGGCACACCCTGACCAGAAGCAGCGCGGCTGTAAGCGGCAGCCATCGATCAGGCAGCTGGCTGCCGAGAATGCCGATGGCGGCCGCCAGTGCGCCTACGCGCAACGACCACCTCTCCAGTCGCCCGGCCTTGGGGTAGATGCTGTGCTCAGCCAGCGCCTGCACCCGCTGGTAGAGCCAGTTGAAGGTCAGTTCCTGCTGCTTCGTCTGGTCCGGCGAATCGACGCCGCCTCCTGCCTGCATGTCCATTGCGTCCCCTGCCCCGCCGGCGCGGATGCCGGCGGCAGTATCGTAGCCGAGCTGTGCGGTGGATGCCCAACACATGCGCCCGCTGAGCGGGTCAGTCTGGATTGCAAAGCCAGCGCTCCAGCTCGCTCAATCCCGAGCTGGGCAAAGGGCTTCGCACCAAGCTGACAGCGTGCAGTCACAGCGTTGATGCAGCACAGCACAGAATGCAGGTCCCAACGTGTTACAGGCATGCACGCGTGCAATCCGGAATGATCCAGGGCAAGCGAAATCTACTGCTGGTGGAAGACCAGCTCGACCTGGCGGCTCTCATGGAACAGGCGCTTGGAGACGGAGGCAGCCAGGTAACCCACGCCTATAGTGTGTTTGATGCAATGGGGCTGCTGGAGACGCAGACCTACGATGTTGCTGTCCTGGATGTTGAGCTTCGTGACGGCGTGGTATTTCCGGTTGCTGATCGCTTGGCTGAACTTGGCATCCCATATCTGTTCGTCTCAGCGGTGTACGACCAGCTGGTACCACTACGCCATCGCCGCGCCACCTTCGTGGCCAAGCCATTTCACATTGACCAGTTGCAGGAAGCACTACAGCGCGTGACAGGGAAGCTGTGCATCCCATCAGGCGCACACTGATTCAGCTGCATTTCCTGCTGAGGGACGACCTCAGGCAGCTTTCGCGTAGGGCTCAACCAGCAAAAGCAGCTTATCCATGGCGGTTGCACCGGTCTGATCGGTTGCCGCCCGTTGGATGAAACTGGTCCAGTCAGCAAGCGCAATCATTCGTAGCTCATCTTCTGCAACCGAAAGGCAGCGCATGGGCCAGAACGGCAACCGCCGCTGCCCGACACGGCCGCGAGCGAGTTCTATGAGATTGGCGTGGTTGCTGGCACCACTGACGCGGGAGAAAGCCACTTCCAGGCCATCGGCAGGCCCTTCCATGTACTGCAGGAATCGACGGCCGTCGAACAGAAGTGCACAGTGGCATGCAACCCACTCCGTCCATAGTTCCTCTTGGCTCGAAGTATGTGATCGTGAGAGTGGTCACGGTTATTGACGGGGAAACTCACTACGGTTAAGTCCGCCGCGACGTAACCCATGACAATGCGGCCGGATTGCTTTCGGATGGGTAATCATCTATGGCATGGAGGCGGGGGATGTCCATGATGGCTGGCAGGTCCTCAGCGAAGTTCGCGATTCTCCTTTTTCCGATGATTGCCTCCAGTGCCTCCGCCGCCCTGTCGGCAAGCGGCAGGGAGGCCCGGTCACTGGCACTTGTGAGGCTCTCGCCTGCGCAGAGCGCGGTCCTTGCCACCGGGCTGCTCAGGGGCGAATTGAGGCCAACCAATGGCTGTGTCTACTTCGTGGATCCAGCCGGCACGCACTATCTTGCCGCGTGGCCCCAAGGTTATTCGCTGGCCATGAAGGGAGGCGTCCCCATAGGGGTACAGGACGTACGATCGGGCGCAGTGATGGAGTTCGGAACTGCGGGATCATTCGAAGGCGGGCATGGAGGCGACCTGCTCCGTTCGAGTCTTGCCGCGACCATTCCGGCGGGTTGCACGGGCCCAATCATGACAATTCACCTGGTACGTGCGGCAGAGGGCCGGGCAGGACAAGGCGCCCTCCCCACTCAACTACCCATGGATCTGTGAGGTCGTTGTAGCGGGGAATGATAATCGAGCATGGCTCGGCGCTACAGAGGAGGCAGCTCGCGCGCCAGGAACGGCGCCGTCCTGCTGCCTTTGGCCCGGGCGACCTGATGCGGCGTTCCCTTCGCCACGATGGTGCCACCGGCACCGCCCGCACCCGGCCCCACGTCAATCACCCAGTCGGCCTGGGCGACCGCGCGCATGTCGTGCTCGATCATCACCACCGTGTTTCCCGCGTCCACCAGCCGTTGCAGCTGCACCAGCAGCCTGTCCGCGTCCGAGGCGTGCAGGCCGGTGGTGGGTTCATCCAGTACGTACAGCGTGCGCCCGCGCTGGCTGCGCTGCAGTTCGGTGGCCAGCTTGATGCGCTGCGCCTCACCGCCGGAGAGTTCGGTGGCCGGCTGGCCCAGCCGCAGATAGCCCAGGCCGATCTCCTGCAGCAGCTGCAGCGGGCGGGCGATGGGCGCTTCCTCGCTGAAGAATGCCTGCGCCTGGTCCACCGTCATCTGCAGGACCTCGGCGATGTTGCGGTCGTTCCACAGCACCTTCAGCGTGGCTTCGTTGTAGCGGGCGCCGTGGCAGGTGGGGCACGGCGCATAGACGCTGGGCATGAACAGCAGCTCGACGCTGACGAAGCCTTCGCCTTCGCAGGTCTCGCATCGGCCCTTGGCCACGTTGAACGAGAAGCGGCCGGCATCGAAGCGGCGACGGCGCGCGGCCGGGGTGGCGGCGAACAGCTTGCGCACGTGGTCGAACAGGCCGGTGTAGGTGGCCAGGTTCGAGCGCGGCGTACGGCCGATCGGCTTCTGGTCCACCTGCACCACCCGTTGGATGGCGTCCACATCGCCTGCCAGCTGGCCGCGTGTGGCTTCGATGACGGCGGGTCCTTCCGCAGGCGTGCCTTCCGCGCTGTCGTCCACCGGCTCATGGCCCAGGTGCAGCAGCATCAGCTCCGGCAGTGCCTGGGCCATCAGGCTGGATTTTCCTGAGCCTGAAATGCCGGTCACTGCGGTCAGCAGCCCCAGCGGCACCTGCGCATCCACGCCCCGCAGGTTGTGGCGGTGGATGCCTTTCAGTTCAAGCCAGCTCGCAGCGGTGCGCTGGCGGCTGGCCGCTGCCGGCACCTGATCGAACAGGTACCGGGCGGTGCGCGAATCCTGCACCTGACGCAGGCCGTCGGGCGTGCCGCTGTACAGCACGCGCCCTCCTCGCTCTCCGGCTTCCGGCCCCACATCCACCAGCCACTGCGCGCGGCGCATCAGTTCCAGATCATGTTCGACCACGAACACCGAGTTTCCACCGTCACGCAACCGGTCCAGCGCGTCGTACAGCGCCTGGCTGTCGGCCGGATGCAGGCCCGCAGAAGGTTCATCGAGCACATACAGCACGCCAAACAGCAGCGAGCTGAGCTGGGTGGCCAGCCGCAGCCGCTGCAGTTCGCCGGCCGAGAGCGTTGGTGTGGCGCGATCCAGCGAGAGATAGCCCAGCCCCAGCCCACGCAGGTGCCGCACGCGCGCCATCACCCCCTCCGCCAGCCGCTGTGCCGCCAGCCGCTTCTCTTCAGACAGGGCTGACGTCAGCCGCACGTCGGGAGCCGTCGCATGGACGGCGCGGCCACTGGCTGCCCGCGCGGCGCGGTCGCGGCGTGTGGCGCTGCCGCTGGTGCGCGCGCCTTGGCGCTGCGCGCTGAAGTCACCCTGCGCGACGGGGTCCAGCAGATCGGCCAGTTGATCCAGCGGCAGCCGCATGAACTCGCCGATATCCACGCCGGCAAAGGTGACCGAGAGTGCTTCCGGCTTCAGGCGCTTGCCGTGGCAGGCCGGGCACGGCTTGCCTTCCATGTAGCGCGAGACCCGCTTGCGCATCAGCGCGCTCTGGGTATTGGCAAAGGTGTGCAGCACGTAGCGACGGGCGCCGGTATAGGTGCCCATGTAGCTGGGTTCGAGCTTCCGCTTGAGCGCGGCGCGGGTTTCGGCAGGCGTGAAGCCGGCATAGACCGGCACGCTGGGCGTCTCCTCGGTGAACAGGATCCACTCGCGATCCTTCTTCGGCAGCTTCTTCCACGGCACGTCGATGTCGTAGCCCAGCGTGACCAGGATGTCACGCAGGTTCTGCCCGTGCCATGCCGGCGGCCATGACGCGATGGCGCGCTCGCGGATGCTCAGCGACGGGTCAGGCACCATCAACGCTTCGGTCACCTCGTACACGTGCCCCAGCCCATGGCAGGTACTGCAGGCACCCTGCGGTGTGTTGGGCGAGAAATCCTCGGCGTAAAGCATCGGCTGGTTGGCCGGGTATGCCCCTGCGCGCGAATACATCATGCGCACCAGGCTGGACAGCGTGGTGACGCTGCCCACCGATGAGCGTGCATTGCTGGCACCGCGCTGCTGCTGCAATGCCACTGCGGGCGGCAGCCCGTCGATGGCATCCACATCGGGCACGCCGGCCTGGTCGATCAGGCGCCGGGCATAGGGCGCGACTGATTCGAAGTAGCGCCGCTGCGCCTCGGCGAAGATGGTGCCGAACGCCAACGAGGACTTGCCGGAACCGGAGACCCCGGAGAACACCACCAGCGCGTTGCGCGGTATGGAAACATCAACGTTCTTGAGGTTGTGCTCGCGCGCGCCACGCACCTCAACGCAGCCGCTCGCGGCGGCGGCACATGACGATCCAGCAACGGGGGTGTGGGACATCTTCGCGATCCTGCAGGCAGTGAGCGACGCGCACCCGTGCGCGTCCAGAACTGCATTCTCGCTGCTGCAGGGTGAATGCGGGTGATGGGAATGATCCCGTGACGCGCTACGCGTCACGCCCGGCCCTGATCCGCGTAGCGGCTAGGCGGCCTGCACGTGTGGCGCCACGGCGGCCGCCAGTACATCGATACCCCACACCGAGCCTGCGATGTTTTCCGGTTCGCTGATCTTGAAACGCGACCAGTCGGCCCGGGCCAGCCTGCCCACCAGAAGCTGGTCGGCGGGAAGCTTCTGCATCGACCAATAGGGAAACTGCCGGGTTGAAACACGGCCTCGCGCCAGCTCGATAAGGCCGGTGTGGCTGCTCGATTGCAGGACACGCTCATACACGCTGGCCACCCCGTCTTCGGGGCCTTCGAAGTACTGCACGAATCGAACGCCATCGTGCAGCAGCACGCCGGTCACGCCGGCAACCCGGTTGAACCTCGCCGCATCGGCGACGAGAGACTGCAGGTGTTCAATCGAAAGACCTTCGGCTACTTCACTTGCATATACAACGGCCCGGATGGGCATGGTCTTCGCCTTGGATAAGCAGTGCCACGTCGGCACGCAGTCACACTCTAGCATCCGGTTCAAGATGCACCCCGGCGCTGCATTCTTAACTCTTCAGAATTCACCCGGCCCTGGGGCGTGTGCCAGCAGGCATGATGGGCGCCCCACGTTCAGGGCTTTGTTCATCTTCATGCGTGACGTCGGACAGTTCTATGTAGCAAGCGTCGAAGGAGTGACACGTGCAGATGGCACCCTGCTGCAGGTCACCCGCATTGATTGCGCGTGCCTGAAATGCTCAAGGCAGTTCCGCGCCATTCCCGGCCACGGGCTAGTCGACCTCGATGGGGCGGCTGCGCTCAGCTGCCCGGGCTGCGGCAATCACCAATCGGTCAGCCGTGCCAGGCTTGAGGAATTCAGTTCGCGTGGTGGTGACTGAATCCGGTTCCACCTCGCCTCAACACCGCATCAACGCTCCTGCCATCTGCCCGGCCCTATCTTTCTGCTGTAGACCTAATCTGGCGTTCCGATGAGTCATACCGGCATTTTCAAGATCACCAACCTCACCTACCGGCTGGGCGCAGAGGGCGGGTTGGCCCGTGCGCTGCAGATTGAAGCCACCTGCACGGCCTGCGGGGCGGCCAGCGTCTGGAGCGAGCAGGACATGGAACATGTGGCCGGCGGCACGGTGCTGGCCTGCCCTGCCTGCGGCACGCGGCAGGCGATCAGCAATGCCGGCTTGGTGAGTTGCCCGCCAGACATGCGCCATCCCCAGCGTTGACCGGTACGACAGGCTTCACGCGCCACGTGAGCAACACGTCGCGCTCCCCTGCCCCACACCCGATCCACGACGCGCCTGCGAATGGCCCCACGCTGGACCCGAACACGCTCATCGCCCGGCTGCACAGCATTGGCGCAGGCGCGGCCTCCGATGGCCAGCCCTGGCCAGAGCGCCATCAACTGCCCGGGCGGCGTATCGCCCTCGCCGACACCGACTGCTCGCTGGCGGGCCTGCGCGTGGTGATGGAAATCCTGCTGGCCGCCCAGCGCGCCTGCGAGAACGGCGAGCTGGCGCAATACGTTGCCCCCCGGGTGATGGAGGGCCTGATCATGGCCGGGCTGGGGCTGACCGCGCACGCCAGTACGCGGGTGCGCCCGGAGGGATCGGGCGTTGCAGTGGTTGGCAGGTGGCGTGCCTGAGGATGATCGATGTGGCGGAGAGCTTTAGCCGAGCATGGCGATGCCGGCCGTCCTGGCCGGCACCCTTCGGGCCGCCGCCAGCGACGTTGGCGGCGGCTCCTGCTGCCACCTTCGGCTCTACAAAGGGGGGCTCTCGCTCATTACCGACTCGATCCAGTCGATGTAGCGCGAGACGCGGACGTTGTAGACCATCTGGCCGTAGAAGCCCGCTTCCAGCGCATGCTCGGGCACGGCGGTGATCCACGAGCCCAGCCCGACCAGTTGCGGGCGGTCGTCCACGGTGATCAGCAGCGGTCCGCCACTGTCGCCGCTGCCCAGCACGCCCTCCAGCGGCAGCCCCTGCGGCGGCGCGTCGAAGCGATACCAGAGATAGCGATCATTGCCACCGGTAATGGCGTTGCAGGCCCGGCGCAGCGACATGCGATGCGACCCACCCGGCACCAGCCCAATGGCGCCGGTGCCGGTAGCGCCCTTGCCGATCAGCGCGGCAACCTGCCCGGCCTCACCGGAGCCGCGATAGAGTGCGACCGGCTGCACATCGTTGACCGGCGTTGCCAACCTGACCAGCGCGATGTCATCGGAGGTGGCCAGGAACGCATGGATCCTCGACGCGCTGCCGGTGGCCATGGCCTCTTTCCCCAGGGCTTCCGGCATGCGCTTGAAGCCGGGATGCAGAACGACCCGTTCGACGCCGTAGTTCGCCCCGTTGATGGCGACGGTTGCGCCCATGCCTTCCATCGGTGCCGCATGCGCTGCGGTAAGTACCCAGCGCGGCGCAATGAGAACGCCATGCCCTTCGCCCGGCATGTCGGCCAGTGCCGGGAACGCGGCGGCCTCGATGCGGTAGCGGGCATCGTCAACGTCGTGACGGACCACCACGGCACCGGCGGCGCAGGGCAATGCGGCAAGGGCCAGCAACAACCATCGGTTCATGAGTCCCTTCAATCTGGCAGTCAGTGCGCGCAGCCTAGCCGAACACGCCGCTGCGGAAGAAGATCTGCGACGAAACGCCTGTGGGGCTCGACGAAGCCCGCAGAAGCGGGCCTCGATTGTGCATGGGCCAGGTCCTTCAGCGGTTGCCTGGGGTGCCACGCTGCCGATACATGTCGATCCAGTCCAGCGAGGGGGCGACACCGCCGAACGGGAAGATGTGTGGGCTGACCGGGCCATCGTCGTCGCGCAAGCCCTGCATAAGGCGATCCACGAACACCTCCGGGCCTGCGGTTCCCAGCAACCGGCCAATTGAAATGCCGTAGCGGGCCAGCATCGAGGTGCTGGCACCCACGCCGCACATCGTGGCGTAGCGCACCAGCCGCGCAATGCTGGCGGGGCCCGGCACGCCCAGCAGCACCGGATGGCTGATGCCATGGCCACGCAGCGCGTGCAGCCAGGCCAGCACCAGGTCGGCATCGAACGCGAACTGGGTGACGATCATCGGCGCCATACCGCGTGCTTCGATGGCCTGGCATTTGTGCGCCAGCACCCGCCAGCGCTGCGCATCGCCCATCGCCGGGTGGCCCTCAGGGTGCCCGGCGATGCCGACCGACTTGATGCCGGCGCGCTCGAGGATGCCGGTAGCGATGATCGAGGCACTGTCTGCGAAGGGTCCAGCGGGCGTGGACAGATCGCCGGCAATCAGCAGGCAGCGCTCGGCACCGGCCTCGCTGACGGCGCGGACGATGAAGCGCTCAAGTGCCGCGCGCGACGGCACGCGGCGTGCGGAAACATGCGGCATCGGCGCAAAGCCCAGTTCGCGCACCGTGCGCGCCGCGGCCAGCCGTGCCTCGTCGTCTTCGCTGGCCAGATAGGGGATGGAGACCAGCGTGCCGGGTGCGATGCGGGCAGCCTGTTCACGCAGCGCCGGCAGCGCCTTGGCGCTGACTTCCAATGAAAAGGCGTTGATGAAGGCGCGCGCCCGCGCGGCAAGCAATGCGGACATCAAGCAACCCCGTGTGCGGCGCGGGCGATGGGCGTGCTATGGCGGGCCAGCTCGATGAAGGCCTCCAGGTAGTCGATGCCGGTGTCGCTCTGGCGCGCCCCCAGATAGATCTGCTTGGGGATGCCTTTGGCGCCCAGCCGTACCGGCACCACGTCCATGCGCTCGGCGTACTCCTCCACCAGCCAGCGCGGCATGGCCGCCACGCCGCGGCCACTGGCTACCATCTGCATCATGATGTCGGTGGTCTCGATGGCCTTGTGGCGCCGTGGGGTGATGCCGGCCGGCAGCAGGAACTGGTTGTAGATGTCCAGCCGCTCGAACGGCACCGGGTAGCTGATCAGCACTTCCTGGGCCAGCTGGCGCGGCTTTACATGGTCCACCCTGGCCAGGGCGTGGTCCTTGGCCACCACCAGCACCTGTTCGTAATCGAACACCGGGACGAACTTCAGGCCGGGCTTCATCAATGGATCCGGCGTGACCAGCAGGTCGATCTCATAGCCGAACAGAGCGCCGATGCCGCCGAACTGGAACTTCTGCTTCACGTCCACATCCACATCCGGCCACGCGGCCAGGTACGGCGAGACGATCTTCAGCAACCACTGGTAGCAGGGGTGGCATTCCATGCCGATGCGCAGCGTGCCGCGTTCGCCCTGGGCGAACTGGCCCAGCCGCTCTTCGGCCAGGTCCAGCTGCGGCAGTACCCGGTTGGCCACGGCCAGCAGGTATTGCCCGGCCTGGGTCAGCCGCAGGCTGCGGCCCTCGCGCAGCCAGATATCGGTGCCCAGCTGCTGCTCCAGCTTCTTCATGCTGTGGCTCAGCGCCGATTGGGTCAGGTTGAGCACGCCGGCGGCGGCGGTGAGCGAGCCCTGCTGCTCGACCTGCTGCACGATGCTCAGGTGGATCCGTTCCAGCATGACGATGAATCCTGCTCATGGATTGGTGAAGTAATACCATTTTACGTCATGGAAGGGCGTGGCTAGCATCGGCTCATGCTTTCGCCTACCCGCCCCCTTCGTATCGTCGCCGTTTCCGGCGGACTGCAGCGCCCCTCCCGGGCCGCCACCCTGTGCGAGCACCTGCTCGATGTGATCGGCGAGCACACGCCCAGCGACCCGCAGCTGATCGAGCTGGGCCAGCTGGCCCCGCAGCTGGCCGGTGCACTGTGGCGCTCGCAGCTGCCGGACGCCGTGCAGCACGCGCTGGCCAGCGTCGAACAGGCCGATGTGTTGGTGGTGGCCACGCCTGTCTATCGCGGCTCATACACCGGCCTGTTCAAGCACTTCTTCGACTTCATCGACCAGGACGCGCTGGTCGATACCCCGATCCTGCTGGCCGCCACCGGCGGCAGCGAGCGCCACGCGCTGATGATCGACCACCAGCTGCGGCCGCTCTTCAGCTTCTTCCAGGCCCGCACTCTGCCGCTGGGCGTGTACGCCACCGACCGCGATTTCGCCGACGGCCGGCTGCACAGCCACGCCCTGATCGAGCGGGCGCGGCTGGCCGTGCAGCGGGCGCTCCCGCTGCTGGCGCTGCCACGCCGTCGCGCGCCAGCCGTGGCCGAGACCGTTGCCACGCTCTGAATGCCGAATGCCCTCCCCCTTTGCCTTCGGATGCAACCCCGCACCACGGAACGCCGCCCATGACCACCGACACCTTTACCTTCCGCATCTCGCGCATTCCCTTCGACGAGGATTACCAACCCGCTGACGGCACGCGCATCACCACCAATTTCGCCAACCTGGCCCGAGGCGACGCGCGCCAGCAGAACCTGCGCAACACGCTGGGCATGATCAACAACCGCTTCAACGATCTGGCGCACTGGGACAACCCGGGCGCTGATCGCTACAGCGTTGAGCTGGACATCATATCGGTGGAGATGCACATCGATGACGCCAGCGATGCAGACCCTTTCCCGCTGATTGAGGTGCTGCGGCCGACCATCGTCGATACCTGCACCGGCGCGCGCATCGAAGGCATCGTCGGCAACAACTTCTCGTCCTATGTGCGCGACTACGACTTCAGCGTGGTGCTGCCAGCCAGCAATGAAGGCAAGGCGACGTTTGGCATTCCGGAAGGCTTCGGCGACCTGCACGGCAAGCTGTTCAAGCACTTCCTGCAGTCTGAGGCCTACCGCGCCAACTTCAGCAAGGCGCCGGTGATCTGCATCAGCGTGTCCAGCAGCCAGACCTACCACCGCACCGGCAACCACCACCCTATCCTGGGCGTGGAATACCGCCAGGGCGAGTTCTCCGCCACCGACCAGTACTTCGACAAGATGGGGCTGCAGGTGCGCTACTTCATGCCGCCGGGCAGCGTCGCGCCGCTGGCCTTCTACTTCCAGGGCGACCTGCTGGGCGATTACTCCAACCTGGAACTGATCGGCACCATCAGCACCATGGAAGCCTTCCAGAAGATCTACCGCCCGGAGATCTACAACGCCAATTCGGTGGCCGGCAAGGTCTACCAGCCCAGCCTGAAGCACCAGGACTATTCCTCCACCCGCATCGTCTACGACCGCGAGGAGCGCAGCCAGTTGGCGGTCAAGCAGGGGCGCTTCACCGAAGAACACTTCATCAAGCCGTACCGCGCCGTGCTTGAGCAGTGGGCCGCCCGCTGATCCATCGCTTCTCATTCGCCCCCCCGAGGACACACCCCGCAATGCCGACGAAGATACTGCTCCCCACCTCCACCGCGGGCAGCCTGCCCAAGCCCTCCTGGCTGGCCGAGCCGGAAACGCTGTGGTCACCCTGGAAGCTGCAGGATGACGGCCTGGTCGAAGGCAAGCAGGACGCCTTGCGCCTTTCGCTGCAGGAACAGCAGCACGCCGGCATCGATATCGTCAGCGATGGCGAGCAGACCCGGCAGCATTTCGTGACCACCTTCATCGAGCACCTCAGTGGTGTCGACTTCCAGAAGCGCGAAACCGTGCGCATCCGCAACCGCTACGACGCCAGCGTGCCGACCGTGGTCGGCGCGGTCAGCCGCCCCAGGCCGGTGTTCGTGGAGGACGCGACGTTCCTGCGCCGGCAGACCGCGCAGCCGATCAAGTGGGCGCTGCCCGGCCCGATGACCATGATCGACACGCTGTACGACGCCCACTACAAGAGCCGCGAGAAGCTGGCCTGGGAGTTCGCGAAGATCCTCAACGAGGAAGCGAAGGAACTGGAGGCGGCCGGCGTGGACATCATCCAGTTCGATGAGCCCGCCTTCAACGTGTTCTTCGATGAAGTGAACGACTGGGGCGTGGCGGCGCTGGAACGGGCGGTTGAAGGGCTGAAGTGCGAGACCGCCGTGCACATCTGCTACGGCTACGGCATCAAGGCCAACACCGACTGGAAGCAGACGCTGGGTTCGGAATGGCGCCAGTACGAAGAGTCGTTCCCGAAGCTGCAGCGCTCCAGCATCGACATCATCTCGCTGGAATGCCAGAACTCGCATGTGCCGATCGACCTGATCGAGCTGGTGCGCGGCAAGAAGGTGATGGTGGGCGCCATCGATGTGGCCTCGCACGCGGTTGAAACACCAGAGGACGTAGCCAACACCCTGCGCAAGGCGCTGCAGTTCGTTGATGCCGACAAGCTCTACCCGAGCACCAACTGTGGCATGGCCCCGCTGCCGCGCGCGGTGGCACGCGGCAAGCTGCGTTCACTCAGCGCGGGGGCGAAGATCGTGCGTGAGGAGCTGTCGGCCTGAGTGCATTGCGCGTCTGCGCGCCTGGTTGAAGTGGTGCGGCCGGGCGCCTTGGGAGCCGGCGCCTGCCGGATCGCACAGGGGGTACGGCGCCCGGTGGGATGCGTTGGCGTGCCGCGGGTGCCGATCCTCAGCGCAGGGCCTGCGCCAGCTGGAGGACGTCCGCGAAGAAGCCGCCGTAGTCGTCGCGTGGCGCAACGTGGGTATCACGCCTGTGGATCAGCCGCACCGCCACTACGCGCTGCTCGGGGATGACCAGCAGGTACTGGCCCATATAGCCGTTGGCGGCATAGCCAACGACCGGGCCACGCGCGATGTCGTAGAGATCGGAGAGCTTGAGCCCGCGCCCGGTGATTTCGGTGCCATAGCGTTGCGGCCACTCAGGACCCAGTGGTTCGGCCAAGGCAGCGACCAGCGCGTTCTTGCTGTCGAAGGTACGCCCGGCGGTGGACTGCAGGGCCGCCTGCACGCCGGCCTCCACCCCGCGTTCGGACAACAGATCGGCCAGCTGCGGCTTCAGCTGATAGCGCTCCCAAGCCGGAATCCGCCACCACAGCAGGCCCACGTCGGGCGAGCGTGCACTCTCAGCGGTCAAAAGTGCTACTGATCGCGCGCTCAGCAAACGTGTTCCACCCGGTGCCACACCGTCATCCAGCAGCAGTTGCCCGATGGCCGCCAGATCGGTCGCTCGCAGTGACAGGCCGGCCATGCCCAACGGGGTGCCGGCCTCGTCCTTCATCCACGCGTAGTGGGTGATGCCCAGCGGCTTGAACAGACGTGCGTGCAGATACGCATCCAGCGGCTGACCAGCCAGATGCTGCACGATGCCTGGCAGCAGATTGGTAGCCTTGTTGTTGTACGAGAAGGTGGTGCCGGGGGCATGGCTCAACTCCGCAGCCAGGGCCAGCTTGACCAGGTCTGGCGCGCCTTCCAGCTCCTGGCCGGCATTGGCCACGTTCTGCAGGCCTGAGGTGTGGTCCAGCAGCATGCGCACGGTGATGTGCTGCTTCTGGCCCTGTTTCCATTCGGGGTAGATGCGGCTGACCGGTTCATCGATCGAGGCCAGCTTGCCGTCGTCCAGCAGCAGCCCGATGGCCAGCGCCATCACCGACTTGGTGGCTGACATCAGATGAACGCTGTCCTGTCCAGACGCAGGCTTCAGTTCCAGCAGGGTTTTCCCGTCGTGCCTGACGAGCACGGCATCGGAGTGCGCTGCACGGGCGTTGCGGTCGATCGTGGCAAGCGCATCATCGGCCGTGGCCGCCCGCGCCGACAGCGGCATCAGCAGCGCCAAGGCGAGTATGTGGCAGAACCTGTGTGCGGATTTCATGATGGCCTCATTCGGTGAGTGCCGGAGCAGAATGACTACATCTGTAGTTAATCTGCAGTGCCTGAAGTCACGCCGCGGGATGCGCGACACGATCATCACAGCCTGACCCGCATAACTTCGCAGCCCCGCCCCCGCTCCGGCGACCCGTTGCAGCCGTGAATCGCCCCGTGACCGAACTGCCAGTTGCCCCTGCCATCGCCGCGCGCGCGGAGCGCGGTCTGGATGGCCTGAACTTCTTCCTCGCCGACGTCCGAGACGGACTGGGGCCCTATCTGGCGGTCTATCTGCTGGCTGTGCACCATTGGCAGCCGGCCAGCATCGGTGCGGTGATGACGGTCTCGGCGGTGGTCGCCCTGCTGACCCAGACCCCGGCCGGTGCGTTGATGGACCGCATCGCGGCAAAGCGGGCGGCGCTTGCGCTGGCCGCGATACTGGTCACCGGCACCTGCCTGCTGTTGCCGTGGATGCATTCGTTCACGCTGATCGCGTTGACCCAAGCGCTCAGTGCAGTGGCCGCTACGGTCATCGCGCCGGCGATCGCGGCCATCTCGCTGGGTGTAGGCGGTCCCCGCGCCTTCGCCCGCCGGATGGGGCGCAATGAAACCTTCAACCACGCCGGCAATGCAGTGGCCGCCGTGCTGGCCGGTGCCCTGGCCTATCTGTGGGGCCCGGTGGTGGTCTTCCCGCTGATGGCAGTGCTGACCGTGGCCAGCCTCGCGGCGCTGCGTTCGATTCCCGGGCAGGCGATCGACAACCAGCGCGCACGCGGCATGGACGCTGCCACCGACACCGATCACGCGCCCGCGTCGGCACGACTGCTGCTGCATGACCGCAACCTGCTGGTGCTGGCCGCATGCTGCGCATTGTTCCATCTGGCCAATGCCGCGATGCTGCCGCTGGTGGGCCAGAAACTGGCGCTGAGCGCTCCCGCCCTGGCCACCACGATGACGGCCGGGTGCATCGTGGCCGCGCAACTGGTGATGATCCCGATGGCATGGTTGGTCGGGGCGCGTGCAGACACATGGGGACGGCGCCCGCTGCTGCTGGCAGGCTTCCTGATCCTGCCGATCCGCGCGGCGCTGTACCCCCTGTCCGATGCACCCACATGGCTGCTGGGCGTGCAGTTGCTGGATGGTATCGGCGCGGGCCTGTTCGGCGCGCTGCTGCCGGTGATCGTCAGCGACCTGACCGAAGGTACCGGCCGCTTCAATGTCACGCTCGGCGCCGTGTCCACGGTGTTCGGCGTGGGCGCGGCATTCAGTCCGGGCCTGGCAGGCCTGGTGGTGCAGTTCGCAGGGTATGATGCCGCCTTCCTTGCACTTGCCGTGATTGCAGCGGGAGCGTTCCTGCTGGCGATGCGCGTACCGGAGACGGGCCGCGCATCCGCACCGCAGCGCAGCTGAGACCTCCCACTGCATGCTCACCTCCTCTTCTTCCCTCATCATCTGGGCCGCCGTAGCCATTGCCACCGTCGGACTGCTGTTCCGGCCGTTGCGCATTCCGGAGTATGTGTGGGCGCTGGCGGCTGTCGCACTCCTGACGCTCAGTGGAGCGGTGTCGGCCGCCACGGCTTGGGGCGCAGCAGCCGAAGGTCGCGACGTCTACCTGTTCCTGGTCGGCATGATGACGCTGGCCGAACTGGCCCGGCGCGAAGGGCTGTTCGACTGGCTGGCGCTGTATGCGGTCCGGCATGCCGGCGGTTCGGGGCGGCGCTTGTTCGACCTGGTGTTCCTGGTCGGCACGGTGGTGACCGTGTTCCTGTCCAACGATGCGACGGCGGTGGTGCTGACGCCGGCCGTCTACGCCGCCTGCAAGACGGCGCGCGCCAATCCCCTGCCCTACCTGTTCGTCTGCGCGTTCATCGCCAATGCGGCCAGCTTCGTGCTGCCGATCTCCAACCCGGCCAACCTGGTGGTGTACGGCGCGCATATGCCGCCCCTGCTGCAGTGGCTGGGGCAGTTCGCGTTGCCTTCGCTGGCCGCGATCGGTGCCACCTACCTGGTGCTGCGCTGGGTGCATCGGCGCGAGATTGCCCAGCCGCTGGTGGCGGCGCCCGAGCACCGGCCGCTGTCCGAGGGGGGCCGGTTGAGCGCGTGGGGCGTGCTGTTCACCGGCAGCGTACTGTTGCTGACCTCGGCTCTGAACGGCCCGCTCGGTCTGGCCACATTCTGTGCGGGCGCGCTGAGCGTGGCGGTGGTGGCCATCCGCCAGCGCCGCAGCCCTGTACCGCTGCTGCGGCATGTGTCCTGGGGCGTGTTGCCGCTGGTGGCTGGCCTGTTCGTGCTGGTGGAAGCGGTTGCGCAGACCGGCGTCATCCAGGCTGCGGCCGATGCGTTGCAAGCGGTGGCACAGACGTCGCCGCGCCAGGCCGGCTGGTTGGCCGGTGGCGCAGCTGCCTTGCTCAGCAACGTGGCAAATAACCTGCCGGTCGGACTGGCGGCCGGCTCGCTGGGCCAGATGGCTGACCTGCCCGCACAGACGCGCGCAGCGCTGTTGGTCGGGGTGGACCTGGGCCCGAACCTGTCGGTGACCGGCTCGCTGGCCACGATGCTGTGGCTGGTGGCGCTACGCCGCGAAGGCGAGCATGTCAGCGCGCTCGACTTCCTGCGCGTAGGTGTGTTGGTGATGCCGCCGGCATTGATCGGCGCGCTGCTGTTGCTGTAGCCGCGCGCCGCTTCTATCGCCGGTTGCGCGCGCCGATCCGCTCGACCAGGGTGTCAATCGCCGCTTCCATGGCGTGCGCGGTCTGCTCGCCACTCTGGTTGGTGATGACGAAGATGCCCAGGTCGTGCTTGGGCATGATGTAGATGTAGCACTGCGAGCGGGGCACGCCGCCATGATGGGCATAGTAGGTGCCCGTCAGCGGATCGCCGGCAACGATGTTCCAGAAGTAGCCGATGCTGGATTCGTCGTCGAACCGGGCCAGGGCGCGGTGCGACTCCTTCACCACCGGCCCGTTGGCCAGTTGGAACTGCAGGTACTTCACCATGTCGGGCACGGTGGCCTTCACGTTGCCGGATGCGCCCCATGGCAACTCCGGCATGGGTGTGGTCGGCACCGGATTGTCGCTGTGGTAGCCGACCGCAAGTCGTGATGCGTCGGCGTCACCGAGGGTGATCGTAACGCCGGTCATTCCAGCGGCAGTGTTGAAGAACGCACGTTGCAGCGCCTCATAGTCACGCCCATAGACCCGTTCCAGGATGTGCGCGGTCAACTGGGATCCGGCGCTGGAGTACGCGTACTCCTTGCCCGGCGCCCGGGGAATCCGCACGGCGTGCAGATCGCTGAGGAAATCGGCCTTGCCGTAACCGGCGTAGAGGGCATTGAGCTCAGCCGGTGTGCGGTGATCGGTGAAGTCGGCCAGTATCGTGTTCGCGCGCTCCGGCAGCATGTTCGGCAGGCCACTGGTGTGCGTCAGCAGGTGGCGGATGCGGATCGGCGCGCCCTGGTACTGCAGGTTCGGATAGTCGCCCTGCAGGTAGGTGCGAACGTCGTCATCCAGCCCCAGCTTGCCTTCCAGCACCGCATTGGCCACCAGCGTGCCGGCCAGGGTCTTGCTCAACGAGCCGATCTCATAGAGGGTGGCATCGGTCGGCGCACCGGGTTTTCCGGACTGCATGGCGCCGCGATGACGGATGAACGTCTGGCCACGGTGGACAACGCCGATCGAGGTCGAGTGCAGCAATGGCTGCTCGATCAGGGTCTGGGCCACCGCTTCGATATCCGCACCCGGATCCTGGGCCGGCACCGCTGTATCGGCGCAGCCGGCGGCCAGCAGTGCGGCGGACAGGACGACGGCGTGAAGCCTCCATCGGTTTCGGGCCGTGTTCGGTGTGGCGTCCATGCGTGTGCACTTGCGAAGGCGTGGAAACGGGCGCTCACGATATCGGATCGGCGGCGACGGCCGCAGGTGCCATCCGCCACCCGCGGCCGACCGCCTCAACCCGGCGCTCAAGCCTGCCCGCTCGCTCAGCGCTGGTAATCCTTCAGGAACAACCAGGTGATCAGCGTGGCATCGGGCCCCTTCGGGTCGGTGAAGGGCAGGCCCGACTGGCTGCCACTCCAGGCATGGCCCATGCCCTGCACCACATAATGCTGGGCCAGCGTGCGGCCGCCGTAGCGGTAGGTATCCACGGTGTAGGCGCGCCCATCCGGTACTTGGCCCTGGTAGGTACTGGTCGGCCGGTACTTCACCGAATCGTTGTCCAGGCCATCATCAGCCAGGTCGTTGGTCTGCAGGAACTGGCGCACGGCCTGCTGCCCGTTCACCGGGTTGACGGTGAGATCGGCGCTGCCATGGAAGACCAGAACCGGCAGCGGCCGTGGCGAGGGCGAGCCCGAGCACTGCCAGGCCAGGCGCCCGTTGCTGTCCGGCGAATGGATGCTGCCGGCCAGCAACGCATACGCGCTGCCGGAAATGGTGGTGGCGCCCTTGAACATGCCGCCGGAATGGATGGCGCCGGCGGCGAACACATCCGAGTAGCAGGCGAGCATGATCGAGGTCATCGCACCGCCGGCCGAAATGCCGGTCACATAGACCCGATGCGGATCCACGCTGTAGTCGGCCTTCACCTTGTCGACGATGCCGGCCAGGATCGACGGCTCGCCGCTGTCGCGGGCCTGGTTGATCGGCAGCTGCCAGTTCCAGCAGCGCGCCGGGTTGGAGGCGACGTTCTGCCGTGGATAGACCACGAGGAAGCCCTCGGTGTCGGCCACATCGTTGAACCCAGAGGCCTCGCCCATCAGGTTCGGGCCGTTGACGCAGCCGTGCAGGACCAGCAGCAGCGGTAATGGCTGGGCGCCGTCATAGCCGGCCGGTACCCAGACCTGATATTCGCGGGCACCGAACAGATTGCCGTACAGGGCGATGTCCCAGTGCCCGGCCGGCGCGGCAGCGAAGGCACTGCCGACCGTAGCCAACCCGGTGCACAGCACCAGCAACATCGCCTTGATTGAATCGAATGCGGATTTCATGGCCAGATCCTCCTGCATGAGTCGTGGGTGACGGGGTACCGGGCAGCACGTGCGGCGGGGGGCGCGTGGCCAGTATCCGCATCCGGGCGCGGCTGCCGACTGGACCTAGGTCCACTCGTGAGCGCCGGATGACACCGCTAGCCTTGGCAGCAGGGGTGGCATCGGGCCATCTGCAATGGACCTGCCTGGGGAGGATGGAATGAAACGGAATGGCTTGAGCCTGATGATCGGCATGCTGCTGGCCTCCGCGCCGGCGCTGGCGCAGGAGGCGCCGGCGACCGGACCGGCCACGGCCCGCTCTGCCACCCCGACCAACCTGGACAGCATCAAGGTGACCGCGCGCAAGCGCGAGGAAACCCTGCAGGAAGTGCCGGTGGCGGTCACCGCGTTCACCTCCGAGGCGTTGGACAGGATGAACGTGCAGGACATCAGCGACCTCGATGCGCAGGTGCCCAATCTGACCATCTATGCGGCGCGCGGCGCCAGCAGCACGGTCACTGCCTATATCCGCGGCATCGGCCAGTCCGATCCCACCTGGGGCGCCGACCCCGGCGTGGGCATCTACCTGGATGATGTGTATATCGCCCGGCCGCAGGGCGCGCTGCTGGATGTGTTCGATGTGTCGCGCATCGAAGTGCTGCGCGGGCCACAGGGCACGCTGTACGGCAAGAACACCATTGGCGGTGCGATCAAGTACATCTCGCGCGGCCTGCCCACCCAGACCGAGGGGTTCGCCCAGATCACGGTGGGCAACTACAGCCAGCTCGATGCCAAAGCGGCCATCGGTGGCCCCATCGGCGGCGCCGACAGCGGCCTGCGCGCCCGCGTGGCGGTGGCCAGCATGAACCACGATGGCTTCGGCGAGAACCCTTTCACTGGCCAGCCGGTCAGCGACAAGCAGATCAACGCGGCGCGCCTGAACCTGGGCGCCTACGCCGGCGATGACTTCGACGTGCAGTTCGCACTGGACTGGATCGATGACCAGTCCGGCATGCGCGGCTCGAAGATGCTGGCGCCCAACCCGTTCCTGCGCGCCTACCCGCCGATGGACAGCCGTTACGACATCCGTTCGGGCATGCGCAACCTCAACAACGTGGAATCCAAGGGTGCATCGGCCACGCTGAACTGGCGGCCCAATGAAGACGTTGCGGTGAAGTACGTGGTGGCCAAGCGTGAATCGGACAGCGCGGCCAACATCGATTTCGACACCACGCCGGTGAAGCTGGCCGACGTCAGTGGCACCTACAACGACAACCAGGTCAGCAACGAAGTGCAGCTGAACTACGATGCCGGCGGCCGCGTGCGTGGCGTGGTGGGGGTCTACCAGTTCAGCGGCGAGGCCGGTGGACAGATCCAGAACAACTACTTCAGCGCGCAGTTCGCCGACAACCAGGGCAAGGTGCTGACCGACAGCATCGCGCTGTACGCAGACTGGATCTTCGACCTGACCAGCGCGCTGAAGCTTGACCTGGGCGCGCGCTACACCGACGAGGACAAGCGCGCGATCGTGCTCAACCGCCTCTACGCCGACCCGGGCTTCAGCCGGCCGGTGGCGGTGACCGCGGACTTCGACAAGAAAACCAACTTCAAGAATGTCTCGCCCAAGGTCTCGCTGGATTACCAGATCACCCCGGACATCATGGTCTACGGGCTGGCCACGCGCGGCTTCAAATCCGGCGGCTACAACATCCGCGCCAATGCCGTGGCGGTGCCGCGCTCGGCCGAACCGTTCGATGACGAGACCGTGGACAGCTATGAGGTGGGCAGCAAGATGGCCTTCCTCGACCAGCGCCTGTTCCTGAACCTGTCGGCTTTCTACAACAAGTACAAGGATATCCAGCTGTCGGTGTTCACCGGCCTGGACACCAATGGCGATGGCATCGACGATTCGTTCTTCGGCGACTTCACCAATGCCGGCGCCGGTACCGTCAAGGGCCTGGAGCTGGAGTACCAGTACCTGCCGAGCCGGCACTGGCTGATCTCGGGCAATCTGGCCTGGCTGGACACCCGGTACGATGAGTACATCGACCGCGGCGTCAATGTGGCCGACCAGATGAAGTTCACCAATGCTCCGGATTTTTCCGGCGCGTTGAACGTGGAATACCGCACCGACCTGGCCAACGGCGGCAATCTCTCGGCGCGGGTGAGCTACAGCTACCAGAGCGAGGTGTGGCCGACCACCGACCTGAGCCCGGTGATCCGCCAGGACGGCTATGGACTGGTCAATGCCGGTGTGATCTGGCGCCGTGACGATGCCTGGACCTTCTCGTTGCAGGGCACCAACCTGACCGACAAGGCGTACCGCACCACCGGTTACAACATCCCGGCGGTCGGCACCCTGATTGGCTTCTACGGACCGCCGCGCCAGTATAGCCTGAGCGTCCGCTACGATTTCTAGGAACCCTCTGCATGATGCAGTCCTGTGTAGATCTGTACTGGAACAGCAACGATGGCCTGCGCCTGCATGCGCGCGATCATGCGCCGGCGGCTGGGCAGGCTCCGCGCGGCACGGTGGTCTGCATCCCGGGCCTGACCCGCAACGGTGCCGACTTCGATGCGCTGGCCGATTCACTCACTGCGGCAGGATGGCGGGTGATCGCCGTTGACCTGCGCGGGCGCGCCGGCTCGGAACGTGCGAAGGACCCGGCCAGCTACAACCCGCGCACCTATGCCGATGACATGGTGGCGCTGCTGCACTCGCAGAACATCGGCAAGGCGGTGTTCGTCGGCACCTCGCTGGGCGTGCTGGTCACCATCACCCTCGCCTCGCGCGCACCGGGGCTGATCGCTGCGGCGGTGCTCAACGATGCCGGCCCCAAGGTGCCGCGCGAGGCACTGGTGCGGATCGGCAAATATGCCGGCAAGCCTGTGCCACCGATGGATCTGCCGCAGGCCACCGCCTACGTCGAATCGATCGGCAAAGCGTCCTTCCCGCGTTTCGGGCCGGACGACTGGCGTGCGATGGCGGTGCGCACGTTCCGGCTGCGCGGCGATGGATTGCTGGAGCTGGACTACGACCTGGCGGTGATCCGCACCACCCGGCCCTGGCTGCTGTGGCTGCTGCGGCCGGTGCTGTGGCGGGCGGTGCGCGGCCTCACCGCGCGGGTGCCGGTACTGGTGGTACGCGGCGCATTGTCGGACATTCTGCCGGCCGATGTTGCACGGCAGATGGCCAGCAGCTCGGACACTGCACGGCTGGTGGAAGTGCCCGACGTAGGCCACGCGCCGATGTTGAACGAGCCCGAAGCGCGCGAGGCGATCCTGGCCCTGCTGGATCGGGTGCGATGAGCGACGGCGCGCTGCCCGCCGCGCTTGCGCCCCTGCAGCAATGGGCCACACGTGAGCGGCTGGGACGCGCCACGCAGCTGGCGCAGTCGCGCATTGATGCCTTCGCCGATGCAACTGGCGACCATAACTGGATCCATGTCGACCCGGCGCGGGCGCGCAGCCACCTGCCCGGCGGGCAGACCATCGCGCACGGCTTCCTGCTGCTGTCGCTGACGGTGGAGGACGACGTGGCGGCCCTGGCCGGCTTCCCTGGCATTGCGCATGTGCTGAATTACGGGTTGAACAAGGTGCGCTTCCTGGCACCGGTAGCCAGTGGGGCTGAAGTGCAGGTGCGCTCGCGGCTGCTGTCGCTGCAACCGCGCCAGCCCGGACAATGGCTGCTGACCCAGCACAAGGCGGTCGAGCGGGTTGCCGATGGCGCGCTGGCAGTGGTGGCTGAGCAGCTGTCACTGATCGTGCTGGCCGGCTAGCGCCGCCCGGTCCGGGTTCTCTCTACACTGGAGTGATGTTGACGCCCTCTGTCGTCCTGTTCGCCTGCATTGCGTGGACCGTACTGCTGTTCGGCGTGGCGCTGTGGGGCGAGCGCCGCGGGCATCGGCTGGCCCGGGTCTGGCCGGTGATCTATGCGCTGTCGCTGGCCGTGCACTGCACGGCGTGGACCTACTACGGGGCAGCCTCGCAGGGCGTGCAATGGGGCGTCCCGATTCCGCCGACGCTGGTCGGCATGGCGCTGATCTTTGCCTTCGGCCTGCCCTTCCTGGTGCGCCTGGGGCGGCTGGCCAGGCAGCACAACAGCGCCACCATCGCCGACCTGGTGGTGGCACGCCTGCGCGCCGACCAGGGGCTGGGCATGACCATCACCCTGGTGGCACTGTTGGGCATCATTCCCTACATCGCGCTGCAGCTGAAAGCGGTCAGCCAGGGCCTGGGCGCGCTGCTGGGCGATCGCTTCGCGCCTGCGGGCTGGCAGCTGGACATGTCGTTCTGGTTCGCGCTGACGATGGCTGCGTTCACCCTGCTGTTCGGCGCGCGCAAGGCCTCGGCCACCGAGCACAATCATGGCATCGTGGTGGCGCTGGGGCTGGAATCGATCCTGAAGCTGGTGGCGTTGCTGGCCATCGGCCTGTACGCCGCGCATTCGGTGCAGCAGGCTGGAACGCCGCTGATGCAGAAGATGGCGCAGCTGCCAGCGCCGGTGGTGTTGCCGGACTACCTCACCATGGTCGCGCTCGGTGCGATCTCTGCCTTCACCCTGCCCCACCAGTTCCATGTGGGCGTGGTGGAGCTGCGCCAGCCGTCGGACCTGAAGACGGCGCGCTGGATGTTCCCGGTCTACCTGCTGCTGATCGGACTGCCGTCGGTACCGATGGCGCTGGCCGGCAGCGCGGCGTTGCCGGCGTCGGTATCGCCGGATCTGTATGTGCTGGCCCTGCCGCAGGCCGACGGGCACCACCTGCTGGCCCTGCTGGCCTATCTGGGCAGCCTGAGCGCGGCCACCGGCATGATGATCCTGTCCGGCCTGACGCTGTCGATCATGCTCGGCAACCATGGCTTCGGTTCGCGCCTGCTGGGCGGGATCGAACACGGTGTGGCCAGCGCCGACCTGCGGCCGCGCGTGCTGGCGTTCCGCCGCGCCGGCATCGTTGTTGTGTTCCTGATGGCGTGGCTGTACAGCCGCGCGATGAGCGGCACCGAGGCGCTCAGCGACTTCGGCCTGATGTCGTTCACCGCGCTCTCGCAGCTGGCACCGGCGGTACTGCTGGCGGTCTATCGCTCGCGCACGCCCTCCCCGGCGATCATCGCCGGTATCGTGCTGGGCTCGCTGGCCTGGCTGTGGCTGGTGCTGCTGCCGATGGTGATCCCCGCCGCATCGCCGTCGGCCGACACTGACGCGCTGCACTGGCTGAGCGTGGTCTCGCTGCGCCTGCAGCCGGGGCATATCGCGCTCAGCATGGGCGCCAGCCTGGCGGTCAATCTGCTGACCGTGGCCCTGGTGGCACGCGCGGTGCGGCCGGCATTGCCGCCCCGCCAGGACGCGGTGGCGGCAGCCTCGTTGCGCAGGACCGCAGGTCGTTTCCTGGGGCAGGAACGTGCGCGCCAGTTGATGGGAGGGCACGCCGGACAGCTGCTGGATGACGATCGGGTCACGGCCATCGAACGCGAGCTGACGGCGGTGGTCGGCGCTGGCATGGCCCGGTTGCTGGTCGAAGCGGCACGTGACGGCGGTGCCGCCCCGCTGGAAGCGGTCACCCGCGCGGTGGGTGAAGCCACCCAGGTACTGCGCTTCAACCAGCGCCTGCTTGAGGCGGCGTTGGAGAACATGAGCCAGGGCATCAGCGTGGTCGATGCGCAGTTGCAGCTGGTGGCCTGGAACAGCCGCTATGCCGCGCTGTTCAAGTTCCCGCCGGAGCTGTTGCAGGTGGGGCAGCCGGTGGTGAACCTCACTGCGTGGGCGCTGGGGCAACTGGACATCGGCAACGCGGCCGGTGATTCGCCCGCCAGGGCATTGCAGCGTCGCGTGGCGCACATGCGCCGCGGCACGCCGCACCTGTCCGAGCGTGTGTTCCCGGATGACACGATCGTGGAGATCCGCGGCAATCCGATGCCGGGCGGCGGCTACGTCGCCACGTTCACCGATGTCACCGCCTTCCGCCGTGCCGAAGATGCGCTCAAGCGCAGCAATGAAACCCTCGAGCGCCGCGTGCAGGAGCGCACCGCGCAGTTGCAGCATGCCGTGCAGGAGGCCGAGCGCGCCAATGTGGCCAAGACCCGCTTCCTCACCGCCGTCGGTCACGACCTGATCCAGCCGCTGCACGCGGCGCAGTTGCTGACCGATGCCATGTCGCAGCACATCGAATCGGAGTTCCTCGACAGCTTCCTGCGCCAGATCCGCAGCGCGCTGGATTCCACCGATGACCTGCTGTCGGGGCTGCTGGACATCTCGCGCCTGCAGGCCGGCGGACTGGTCGCCGATCCGCGACCGTTCGCCTTGTCGAGCGTACTGGACCCGCTGGCCCAGGAGTTTGCCGTGCTTGCCGCAGCCCGCGGACTGCATTTCGGCTATGTGCGCACCGGTGCCTGGGTCCACAGCGATCCTTTGCTGCTGCGCCGGGTGCTGCAGAATTTCCTGGCCAATGCGATCCGCTATACCCGCCACGGCGGCGTGCTGCTGGGCGTCCGCCGGCAGAGGGAGCGGTTGTCGATCGGCGTGCACGACAGTGGCGCCGGAATCGCAGCGGAGCAGCAGGCGGTTGTTTTCGAGGAGTTCCATCGGGTCGACCGCAGCAACGGCCAGGGACTGGGCCTGGGCCTGACCATCGCCCGCGGCATCGCCGACCTGCTGGACGCACCGCTACAGGTGCGCAGTGCGCCGGGGCGCGGCTCAGCCTTCTCGATCAGCGTGGCACGCGCCACGCCACCGGCCATGCCAAGCGCCGTGCCGGCGGCCATCGGCAACAGCACCCTCAAGGGCGTTCACGTGCTGATGGTGGACAACGACGAAGAGGCGCTGCAGGCGCTGCGGCAGCTGCTGCTGTCGTGGGGATGCGAGGTCACTGCAGTGACGGACGTAGCAGCCATCGGGTCCTCGGCGCAGCAGGCTGTGCTGTGGCTGTTCGACTACCACCTGGATGATGGCGATACCGGCGTGGCGCTGTGGAAGCGCCAGGCGGCCCTGTACGGGCCCCGCCCCACCGTGATCCTGAGCGCCGATACCGGCAGCGCCACCCGCGACGCGGTGCGGGCGGCGGGCCTGTCGCTGTTGAGCAAACCGTTCAAGCCCCTGGCCTTGCGCTGGGCGATCAACCATCTGCTGGCAACGGCCAGCACCACCTGACCGTCAACGGTCCGGCGCTGCTTCGATCTGCCGCGACGGATCGGCGAGGCCCATTTCATGCAGCACGCGAATGGCCTGTGCGCGGTTGCGCACGCCCAACCGCTCCATGATGCGGGTCATGTGCGCCTTGACCGTGCGCAGCTGCACGCCCAGCCGATCGGCGATCTGCTTGTTGAGCAGGCCTTCGGCGACCAGGCCCAGTACCCGGTACTGATGCGCGGACAGGCTGGCCAGGCGCGCGGCCAGGTCGGCGTCCTTGCTGAAGGGCGCCACGCGTGCCACCGGCTCGCGCAGCAACGCCGGAACCCAGCGTTCGCCTTCCAGCACCGAGCACAGTGCGGAGTGGAGTTCGGTCAGGCCCGAGCTCTTGGGCAGATACGCCGCCGCGCCGAGATCGAGGGCGCGTCGGATGACCTGCGGCTCTTCATTGGCCGAGACGATGATGACGGCCAGGCCGGGTTGCAGGGCGCGCAGCGTGGCCAATCCGGCCAAGCCGTGATTGCCGGGCATGTGCAGGTCGAGCAGGAGCAGATCGACCGACTGGTGTTCGAGGATCTCCAGCACGCCATCGAGTGATGCGGCTTCGCTGATCTGCAGGTCGGCGACGGCCTCCTCAGCCGCGCGGTGCAGGGCCGCGCGGAACAGCGGGTGGTCATCGGCGATGAGCAGGGTGGGCATGTCCTGGCGAGCGTAGCAAAAAGGTTGGCCGGCAGGCACGGGGACCTAGGTACGCTGGCGCGCACCGCTGGCAGGACTAGTGTGGGCTGACACACGCCGGCCCCAGGCCGGGTTCCCACAAGGAAGCGCCATGCCATCCACCTCTGATCACACTACAAATGCCTATCCGCTGCTGATCAAGCAGCTGCTGCTGACGCCACTGGCGGTGAGTCCCCAGCAGGAGATCGTGTGCGGCGACCATGTCCGCTTCGACTACCGCACGTTGCAGGAGCGCATCGGCCGGCTGGCGGGCTTGCTGACCGCGCTGGGCGTGCGACAGGGCGATACCGTGGCCGTGATGGACTGGGACAGCAACCGCTATCTGGAAAGCTACTTCGCCGTGCCCATGCTCGGCGCGGTGCTGATGATGGTGAACATCCGCCTGGCCCCGGAACAGATTGCCTATACGCTCAACCACAGCGGCGCGCGGGTGCTGCTGGTCCATCGCGAGTTCCTGCCCTTGCTGGAAAGCCTTGACGGGCAGCTGCCGGACATCCGCACGCGCGTGCTGCTGCAGGATGACGAAGGCCCGGTGCCGGCCGGTTTCGCTGCCGAGTACGAGGCGGGCCTGCGCCAGGCTACCCCCGTTACGGATTTTCCGGAGTTCGACGAGAACACCCGTGCGACCACGTTCTATACGACCGGAACCACCGGCCTGCCCAAAGGGGTCTATTTCAGCCATCGGCAGCTGGTGCTGCATTCGCTGGCGGCGATGGCCGCGCTGGGCAGTGCCGCCAGCCAGGGCCGGCTGCACCGGGATGATGTCTACATGCCGATCACACCGATGTTCCATGTTCACGCCTGGGGGGTGCCCTATGTGGCCACGCTGCTGGGCATCAAGCAGGTCTACCCGGGGCGCTACCTGCCGGGCACGCTGCTGGCGCTGATCGCGCGCGAAAAAGTGACCTTCTCGCACTGCGTTCCGACCATCCTGCATATGCTGCTGGAGCATCCCGCCGCAGCGGATACCGACCTGAGCCGCTGGAAGGTGATCATCGGCGGCGCCGCACTGCCGCGTTCGCTGGCACAACGGGCGTTGGCGCGCGGCATCGACATCTTCGGCGGCTATGGCATGTCCGAGACCTGCCCGCTGCTGACCCTGGCCCAGATCGACATCGACGCCGCTGACGGGCCGGAGCAAGCGCTGTCGCTGCGCACCAAGGCGGGCATTCCGGTGCCGCTGGTCGACCTGCGCATCGTCGATGGCGACCTGCGTGATGTTGACCACGACGGCATCGCCACCGGCGAGGTAGTGGTGCGTGCGCCCTGGCTGACCCAGGGCTATCTGCACAACCCGGACGCCTCGGCCGCGCTGTGGGACGGCGGCTATCTGCATACCGGAGACATCGGCAACATCGATGGCGGCGGCTACCTGCGGGTCACCGACCGTATCAAGGATGTGATCAAGACCGGCGGCGAATGGATCTCCTCGCTCGCGCTGGAGGACATCATCGCGCTGCATCCGGCGGTGAGTGAGGTGGCGGTGATCGGCATCGCCGATACGAAATGGGGCGAACGCCCGCTGCCGCTGGTGGTCACCCACGCCGACAGCGAGGTGAGCGAGGCCGAGATCATCGAGCAGGTGGCGACGCGCAGTCGCGCCGGCGACATCTCCCGCTTCGCGATTCCCGAACGCGTGCAGTTCGTGGCCTCACTCGAGCGCACCAGCGTCGGCAAGATCAACAAGAAGAAGCTGCGTTGCCTGCACGATCCGGCGGTGAGAAGCCCTGACTGAGGGCGGTTGCGCGCCGGCGGGTGGGGGGGCGGTGCGTCAGGCCAGCTGACGGAATCCCATGTGGCTGCCGGTTTCGTGCTCGTCCTCGATGACGAATGCCACCGCTTCATGCGGAAAGTGGATCCGCTGTTTGATGGCGCGGGCACCATGCATGAACGAGCGCGCCGCGAACAGGTAGGTGGGGTGCGAGGCATCAAGCTCGGAGCACACCACGCAGGGCTGGCCAAACCAGGTGCCGTCCGGCCCCTTGCTGGCGTAGCACTTGCTGGTGGTGGATTGCGGGTCGAGTACGACCAGATAGCGCATGGCGGAATCCTGCAAGGGGGTGATCCACCGCAACGCTAACGGGCCAAAGGCCCGATGAACATCGAACTATTCCGAAACTGCATCGCCAGTCCGGCAGGATGCGCCCGGCGTTCAGCCGGGCGGCGTCTCCTGCGCGAACCGGCGGCCATTCATGGGGTCTTGCCGTTGGACAGTACGCGCTGCTTGGCGGCTTCGAACTCGGCCTCGGTGAGCGCGCCGCTGGCCTTCAACTCGGCCAGCTGCTTCAGTTCATCGGCAAGCGAGCCTGCGCTGCCGGCGCCGCCTGCGCGCGTCGCGGTTTCCGCCGGTGCCGGCGGCAGTGAGGCCACGGCCTTGGCGCACGCCGTACCCACCAGGTCCAGTTCGCGGCTGTTGCCCATCTCCAGATATTTCACCTGGCCGTCTTCACCCAGAACCACGACAAACGCATTGGTTCCGACGTAGCCGCCCATGCGGTTCTTGGCGTTCACCGTCCCGCAGGTCCAGTAACCATCCACGGCCTTCTGCAGCAGCGGCCTCCAGCTCCCGCGCAGGAAACCATAGGGCATGTCGATGCGGGCCGATTCCGGGTCGAACAGGCGGCCACGCACCGCTTCCTGGGCAATGCGGCGGAACTGGCTCTGGTCGATTTCGGTGCGCTTGTAGAGCGTTTCCGCCCCCGGCCAACGCGCGGTTGCTGCCACCAGCTCCGCGTAACGGTCCTGGCCAAGGTACTTTTCGATCTGCACCCGCTGCTTGCGCATGACGTCGATCATGTTGCTGCGCGCGTCCGGCTCCCACTGGGCCTCGGCGATTCGCTGCTTCAGCGCTTCGTGGATCAGTTCGGCCTGCCGCGACGGGCCGATGCCCTTGGCGGCCTCTCCACACTGCGCTGCCAGCACGGCCATGCTGCCACCCAGATCCTTGCGCGCACTGAGCGTATCGGCGCACGCCTGGTAATTACCGCTCGCGGCGGCGTCCAGGCCGTTCAGCACCGCCTCCATGCGCGACCGGGCATTGCCACACGGTAGCGACAGCTCCGTGCGGGTGCCTGCGCGTTCCACCACCACCGGTACGGTCAGGTCGGGCCCGATGCCCCTGAGCACGACACCCACTGCATCCTTGGATTTGCCGGCCAAATCCTGGCCGTTGAGGGCAAGCAGGCGGTCGCCCGGCTGCAGTACGTTGCCGCCGGAAACACTGGTGACTACCGCCGTGTCATTGGTGGTGGCCGCCAGATTGCAGCGATCCATCGGCTCTCCCACCCTGCGCAGCTCCTTGGCTGCCGCCTTGGCCTGGCTCTTGAGCGAGCCGCTCTGCGCGAAACTGGTAAAAGGCGTGGCCAGCGCTGTAACCAGCAGCAGCGATCCACCGAGAATTCCGTTCTTCATTGCTTCCCCCTGGGAATCCGTTCGCATTGATGAATCGGCCGATTGTAGCGTCAGCCGACGGTCGGGAGCAGCCTCGCGCAGCGATGACCTGCCGGACGCTACGGTTGCGCGTTGTGGTCCTTTGCACTGTCGACCGGATCGACCAGTGCGCCCAGGACTGGGGCATGCCAGGGGTCGGTTACGATCCGCACGTGCGAGTAGCCCAGATCGATGAGCGCATACAACCGGTGCCGTCCATCGACGATGCGCACCCGTCCGTGTTCGCTGCCCAACCATGGGGTGTAGATCGGCGCGCCCTCAAGGATCGTCGCCATGGCGCCGTCGTACTTCCACGCCTTGAAGGTTTCGTCATCGCGCTGGAAGGCCGTGTCCGCCCAAAGCGAGTTACCGCGCAGTGCGTTGCGCAACAGGGTCAGGTTGACGCGCAGGTAGACGCGCTCTTCGGATTGCGTTGTTGTATTCAGGTAATGGGGATAGTCCTTCGTCGCGGCCCCCTGCGCCTTCCCATGCACGTCTCCGTGAGCATGTGCCGATTCCATTGATACTCCATCGCCTGTGGTCGTTCCCGCTAGCGGCCGCAGACCGACATTCTTGAGCCCTCACCCAAAGCGCTGCATCCATCTGCGGCCCGGCAACGTAGCTTAGGTGCCCGCACCTGGCGGGCGCCCAATCGAGGGACGTACCGTGAACGTTCTCCAGCGTATTGCCACTGCTGCAGGTTTCGCCGTATTTGCTTCCGCCGCGACGGTCAGCTTTGCGGCCGGCCCGGTCATGGTCGGTGGTGCGGAGATGTATCCGACCCGCACCATCGTCGCCAATGCGGTCAACTCCAAGGACCACACCACCCTGGTGGCCGCCGTGAAGGCCGCCGGCCTGGTCGACACCCTGAATGGTGCAGGCCCCTTCACCGTTTTCGCACCCACCAATGCGGCCTTCGACAAGCTGCCGCCCGGTACGGTGGATGCGCTGGTGAAGCCTGAGAACAAGGCCCAGCTCACCCGGATCCTCACTTACCACGTGGTGCCCGGCAATTACAGCGCCATGCAGTTGATGGCCGATGCCCGGAAGCATGGCGGCAAGGCCACCCTGAAAACCGTCGAAGGCGAGCCGCTGACCGTTGCGCTGCACGACGGAAAGCTGTGGCTTGTCGATGCCAAGGGCGGAAAGGCCGCGGTCAGCATTGCCGACGTCGCCCAGTCCAACGGCGTGATCCACGTGATTGATTCGGTGCTGATGCCGAAGTAGCGGCGCCACCGCGGCGGATACGCTCGCCGTGTCCGCCGTGGCCGTCTGTCTGCGTGACGGGTCACGCCAACGTTCACGCCCCGCCGCCACGGGCTCGGCAATAGTGGCGTTCTCCCGCCCTGGAAGGTGAAACCCTGATCCTGATGCGCTACCGGCACTGGCCCCGACCGATACGCGTGGCGCTGCGCGCACTGCTGGTGGTCTATGCCGTCTATCTGCTGGCCGGCAACCTGTTTCTCAATACACCGCTGTTCGATCAGGTCACCAACCGCAAGCCCCACAAGTTCGTGATGACCACGGGCCCGGCCATGACTGTGCTGCCCGGGCATGTCATTGCCTGGAACGTGCATATGCGCGGGCATGTGAACCATACGGTGTACGTGCTGCACGCCGAGCGCGCCAGCGCCCGGCTGGCCGTGCTGCCGCTGTTCCAACGCCAGGTGCGGGTACCACGGCTGCAGGCCACCGGCGTTTCAGCCGAGATCAGCCGGGTCGAGGACGCCATCCCTCCCCCTCCCCGCAGCGACCAGGGCTGGACGCTGCGCTTCGACGCGATCCACAGCGACAGCATCCGCAGCGCCCGCTTTGGCAAACTGCTGATCATCGGCCGGGGCCAGGGCACGGTCGGTTTCGTCAAGCAGCTGCGCGGTGGCCCGTCGGAACTGCTCGACTCCACCGTCACCTTCAAGGAAGCCGACACCAGCTTCGATGGCGTGCAACTGCTGGGCGACATGAACCTGACCGCGCGCTTCAGCTATCCGCGCCACTATCGGGACCAGGCGCCGGGCCTGGCCAAACTGAAGCTGCTGCGCGCCGCGCTGAGCGTCGATGCCCGCAGCCAGGGCCTGCGCATGGATACCGAGGCGCTGCGGCCGAAGATTGCCAGCTCGCCAGTGGCCGGCCGGCTGCGCGCCGAGTTGCATCTTGCGAACGGGCAACTCCAGCCCGGTGACCATGCGCTCTGGCATGTGCCCTTGCAGATGGGTGACGGTGCGCCCGATCGCGGCGTGCTCGCGCTCCAGCTGAATGTGGCCGACGATCTGCGCCTGCAGGCGCGCTTGCCGCCACGACCGGGCTCGGGCGCCGAAGTCGACGCGGACCTGCACATCCGCAGCCGCGAGATCCCGTTCCAGCAGCCCTCCCAGCTGCTGGAGCGCAGCTCAGGCACGGTGCGTGGCGAATGGGCCTTCACTTCGCTCAACTGGATCCCTGCCCTGTTCGTGCGCAAGCCCTGGCTGCAACTGGACGGCGGCGGCACGCTGAAAGCCGATCTGCGCCTGCGCAATGGCGAGCTGATCGAAGGCAGTACGGTGGACATTCCTGCCGCTGAGGCGGTGGCCGAGGTCGCCGGCGTTCGTCTTGCCGGCACGGCCAGTGCACATGGCGAATTGAAGGCCGGCACACCCAGCCAGGCGCTGCTCGCGGTGCGCCTGCCACGCTTCAGCGCACGCCCGAGCGACGCCAAGGACGTGCGACTGTTCGATGGCCGCGACCTGGCGCTGGACCTGAGTGGCGATGGACGCCTGCAGGAACTGCGCAAGGGTGTACGCGCACGTCTGCGCTTCAGCGAGGCCGACATTCCCGATCTGGCCGCCTATAACCGCTATCTTCGCTCGCCCCAGGTGCGCCTGCTGAGCGGTATCGGCGTGCTCAGCGGCGATGCCACCCTCGATACCGACGGCCGCGTTGGCCATGGCAGCGCACGTCTTCTGGGGCAAAAGGCACAGGCCAAGGTTGCCGGGCTGGATATGGGCGGCGACGTTGAGGTCAATGCAACACTTCGCCGCGGCGACTTCAACCAGCGTCATTTCGACCTGTCCGGCACCACCGTTGCGCTGCGCAATGTGCAGGTGAGCGGCACGCCGCGTGACACGGCCTGGCAGGGGCGCGTTGCCTTCAAGCGCGGTCGCATCGATGCACAGTCGCCATTCCAGGTGGATGCCACCACCGATCTGACCCTGAGTGATGCACGCCCCCTGCTGGCACTGTTTGCCCAGCGCACCGATTATCCGCGCTGGACCTTGTCGCTGCTGGATTCCGGCCAGATCGACGCACAGGCCAGGCTGCGCTGGCGTGCAGGCCACCTGGTGGTCGACAACCTGCAGGCGGAGAACGATCGGCTGTCGGTGCGCGCGAGACTGGACCTGCTGGAACAACGCAAGCGCGGCGACCTCTACCTGCGCTGGGGGCTGCTGGGCGCAGGCATTGAACTGGACGGCGGCCAGCGCCATTGGCATCTGGCCAAGGCTCGGGAGTGGTTCGAGCAACAGCCCGGCCTGCTGCCTGCCAGTGAGGAGTCCGGTGCCGCAGGCACCTCAGACTGATCAAACGGGCACTGCATCCATTTGCCCCCGTAGTACGTATACGGGGGGCATGTGCAACGGGGAGCTGGGCCGGAATGAAGTGGAGCACGCAGGCGCTGGGCGCCCTCGGATGGTTCACGATCACCTTTGCCGCCGCTGCGCTCGGGGCGTGGGCGTCCACTTCGGCGGCCAGCTTCTACGCCACCCTCGCACTGCCGGCCTGGGCACCACCTGCAAGCCTGTTTGGCCCGGTCTGGACCCTGCTCTACGCCATGATGGCGGTTGCCGCCTGGCTGGTCTGGCGCGAACGTGGCACAGCAGCAACCCGGCCTGCGCTGACGCTCTATCTTCTGCAGCTCGGCGTCAATGCGCTCTGGAGCTGGCTGTTCTTCGGCTGGAGGCTGGGGGCGCTCGCCTTGGTCGACATTCTGCTGCTTGTGATGCTGGTGGTCGCAACCCTCATCGCCTTCGCGCGCATACGCGCCCTTGCTGCGGTAATGCTGCTGCCCTATCTGGGCTGGATCACGTTTGCCTCGACACTCAACCTCGCGGTGTGGCGCGCCAACCCCGGAGTGCTGTGAGCGCCTCGCAGGCGGGTCATGCCAGTACCGGGACCTGCGGGCACCAGGCACGCAGCAGCGCCGGCTTGAATGCCTGCTGGCCGCAACCACCCGGGCATCGCACCACGCGTGCGCTGGAATGGCTGACCAGACCCTGCCCTTCTTCTGCCTTGAACACGGTCTCGCAGCTCAGGCAGCGCGCAACCACGGAGTACAGATGCAGGAGTCGGCCACCGGCAGGGTCCTGCAGCGCATCCACGTCCAGCAGTTCAAACTGGCAGCTGTCGGGCAGCAGGCGGTACGGCCTAGATGGCAGGGTGTGCAGGTTCACGGGCGTAAGGGCGGGTGGGTGTGCGTTCAGCGTAGGAAAGCGGGTGTCGAGCCGGCGTGCAGCGCACATGCACTGGCCGCGAAATCTGCACCTGCCTCTACGGCCGACTCTGCTACCGTACCCCGCAATGCCTACTCCCACCCCGCCCCCGCAACCGCCCTTGGCGGCCCTTCTCAGTGTTGTGCTCAAGACGCATACCCGCGACGTGCATGATCGCCTGGACCAGCACCTGCTGAAGCAGCGTATCTTTGCCTCCCGCGAACGCTATCTTTGCTTTCTGCGTGTCCAATGGCACTTCCACGAGGCGGTTGCCTCCCTCGACCGAAGCGCAGATGCCGCAGCGGGACGCCTGCAGTTGATAGTGCACGACCTCGCTGATCTGGGCGCGCGACCGCCCACCGCGCATGGCTGGCGACCATCGCTGCACGTTGCCAGCCCCGCCGCAGCGCTCGGTTGGCATTACGTGGCTGAAGGCTCGACGCTGGGTGCCGCCGTTCTGCTGAAGGCGGCAGCGGCGCTGGGCCTGCACGGCCGCTACGGTGCGCGCCACCTGGCGCCGTCACCACTGGGCGTCGCCGAATACTGGAGGCGCGCACGCGAGCGGCTCGATGCGGTCGCACTGGACAGTACCGGGCAATCGCAGGCCTGTGCCGGCGCCTCGGATGCCTTCCAGTTCGTACGCCGCTGCGTGGATGAAGAGTTCAGTTTCGAATGAAATGCCCTTCCACCTGCAGGAAGTAGTAGGCCAATGGAGACTTTTGCTTCACCATCAAACAACGCTGCGCTTGAGATCCACCGCGCGCGACCTTTCAATCGAGAGCCCCGCCTTTGATGTCATCTGTCGAGCCCGCGCACGATTCCCCGCTCACCAGCTGTGCGCGCGAACCAATCCATACGCCCGGCGCCATCCAGCCTTACGGCGTACTGCTGGTCGTGGATCCGGAATCATTGCGCGTGCACGAGCGCGCGATCAGCCAGCCCTCACTGCTGCAGCAGCATGGTGAGCCGCTGACACAACGCATCGATGAAGTGCTGGGCGGCGTGCTCGCCCCCTTCACGGCGTTGTTCCAGCAAGCGGCCATCGGCAGCAGCGCGCATGTCGGTGCCGTGCATCTGGATGGACATGGCCGGCATCAACTGCTGGTCCACCGCTCGGCCACCGACCTGCTGGTGGAGCTGGAGGCGCCTGTTGCCGGCCAGCCCGGTTCGCTGGAGGAGCTCTACCCCGCCATCCGCCAGCTGATGACCGACATTGAATCCGCCGCTACGGTGGAGGATCTCTGCCAGCTGGCCGCAGCGCACATGCGTCGGCTCACCGGCTTCGACCGCACCCTGGTCTATCAGTTCGATCCCGGCTGGAACGGCGTGGTGGTGGCTGAGGATGGCAACGGGCTGCTGCCGTCCTATCTGGACCTGCGCTTCCCCGAGTCGGACATCCCGGCCCAGGCCCGCGAGCTGTATCGCCGCAACCGCGTACGCCTGATTGCTGACAACAATTACACGCCCGCCCCCCTGATGCGTGCCGAGCACCATCGCGACGCGCCCGCCACCGACCTGAGCCTGGCCGTGCTGCGCAGCGTTTCGCCGGTACATCTGCACTACATGCGCAACATGGGCACCGGCGCGTCGATGTCGGTCTCGCTGGTGCATAAGGCCAGCTGTGGGGGCTGGTGTCCTGCCACACCGTGCTGCCGCGGCGCCTGCCGTACCACGTGCGCACCGCCTGCGAGTTCATGGGCCAGATCCTGTCACTGCAGATCGCCCTGAAGGAGCGCGCGCGCGCGATCGAAGAGCGCGTGGCGCGCCGTTCGGTGCTGGTCAAGCTGCTCGCACGCATGGCCGGCGATGAGGACTTCATGGCGGCGCTGCGTCACGATGAGGCCAGCCTCCTGTCGCTGACCGGTGCGGCCGGTGCCGCCATCGTGCACAAGGGCCAGTGCCTGCGCGTGGGACAGTGCCCGGCTGCCAACGATGTGCTGGCGCTGGCCGCATGGCTGGCCAGCCAGCAGGCCGGCCAGGAAACCTACTGCACCGAGCACCTGGCCGCTGACTGGGCCCCGGCAGCTGAACTCAGCGACGTGGCCAGTGGCGTGCTGGCCGTGTCCATTTCGCAGCTGCACGACAGCTATCTGATGTGGTTCCGGCCCGAAGTGGTGCGCACGGTGCGTTGGGGCGGAGACCCGCGCAAGACCGCTGCACCTGGCACGCCGCTGTCACCGCGCAACTCGTTCGATGCGTGGAAGGAAACCGTGCACCAGCGCAGCCTGCCCTGGAGCGATGCCGACTGCGACGCCGCGCACGAGATGCGAACTGCGATCGTCGACATCGTGCTGCGCAAGGCCGAGGAAATGGCTGAGCTCAACGAGCAGCTGTTGCGCAGCAACAAGGAGCTGGAAGCCTTCTCCTATTCGGTCAGCCACGACCTGCGCGCCCCGTTCCGTCACATCGTGGGCTATTCGGAGCTGCTGGGCAGCTCGGCCGGTGAGCGCCTCAACGATACCGAGCGCCGCTTCCTGGACACCATCGTGGAATCGGCCAAGTCGGCCGGCACGCTGGTGGATGACCTGCTGAGCTTCTCGCAGATGGGCCGCTCGACGTTGGGCCGGGTCCGCCTGGACATGGCCGCGGTGGTCGAGGATGTACGCCAGAGCCTGGCCTTGGACTATGCCGGCCGCGCGATGCAATGGCAGATCGCGCCGCTTCCCGAGGTCGAGGCCGACCCGACGATGATCCGCCTGGTCTGGCAGAACCTGCTGGCCAATGCCATCAAGTTCACCCGCGAGCGTGACGCGACGCTGATCGAGATCGGCCATGCGCGTGACGCCGAGGAAGACCACTTCTTCGTGCGCGACAACGGTTGCGGCTTCGACATGCGCTACGTCGACAAGTTGTTCGGGGTATTCCAGCGCCTGCATCACGTCGAGGAATTCGAAGGCACCGGCATCGGCCTGGCCAACGTGCGCCGCATCATCGGCCGCCATGGCGGCCGCACCTGGGCCGAAGGCGAGCCCGGCAAGGGCGCCACCCTCCACTTCACCCTACCCCGTTCCACAGGAGATAACCCATGAGGGACCTGCGGCCGATCCTCCTGGTCGAGGACAGCCCCAAGGATGCCGAGCTGACCCTGGCCGCGCTGTCGCGCTGTCAGCTGCTGAACGATGTCATCCATGTACGCGACGGCGCCGAAGCGCTGGACTACCTGCGCTGCGAAGGCAAGTTTGCCGGTGCCAACCACGGCGGGCCGGTGGTGGTCCTGCTGGATCTGAAACTGCCCAAGATCAACGGGCTGGAAGTGCTGGAACAGGTCCGCGGTGATCCGCAACTGAGCAGCACGCCCATCGTCATGCTGACTTCTTCCCGCGAAGAGCAGGATCTCGTGCGCAGTTACGAACTGGGCGTGAACGCCTTCGTGGTCAAGCCGGTGGATTTCAAGGAATTCTTCGATGCCATCCAGGGCCTGGGCATGTTCTGGGGCATCACCAACCAGCCACCGCCGCATCGTCCCAATGGCTCGGGGCAGCACAATGCATGATGGATCACGCCGCAGCGAGCGCCTGCGTATCCTCATGCTGGAGGACAGTGCGCTTGACGCGGAGTTGATCTCCGCGCAGCTGCAGCGTGCCGGCCTGGAGTTCGAGGCCGAGCGGCTGTGGACGCGCAACGCCTTCATCGAGGCAATCGACAGCCGGTCCTTCGACGTGATTCTGGCCGATCACGTGTTGCCCGGCTTCGATGGCGATGCCGCCCTGGCACTGGCTCGTGAGCGGGTGCCGCAGACCCCTTTCATCTTTGTCTCCGGCACCCTGACCGAAGAGCTGGCAGTGCAGGCGCTGACCCGAGGCGCGCGCGATTACGTGGTCAAGCAGCGCCTGCAGCGCCTGCCCGATGCGATCCGTCGTACCCAGCAGGAAGCCCGTGAGCGCAACCAGCTCGCGCAGGCGCAGGCGGCCCTGGATGACAGCCAGGCTCAGCTGCAGCAGGTCACCGACGCGGTGCCGGCACTGATCGCCCAGCTCGACAACGAACACCGCTACCGGTTCGCCAACAAGAGTTTCCTGGACTGGCACGGCATCAGCCTGGCTGAACTGCTCGGCCGCACGGCGCGCGAGGTCAGCGGCATTTCCGCGTTCGAACACGCCCTGCCCAGCCTGGAACGCGTGCTGCTGGGTGAGCGCACCCGCTTCCAGGTTGAGCTGGTGCATCGCAGTGGCCAGTCGCGCTTCGTGCAGATGGACTGCGTGCCGCAGCGCGGCACCGATGGCAACGTGGTCGGCTACATCTGCCTGGGCAGCGATGTCTCGGGCCTGAAACAGGCCGAACTGGCACTGCGTGAGGACAACCAGCTGCTTGAGCGCCAGGTACAGGCGCGCACGGCCGAGCTGCGCGGCAGCAAGCGGCGCCTGCAGGCGATCTTCGAATCCAGCTTCCAGCACCAGGTGCTGCTGGACCTGGACGGCCATGTGGTCGATGCCAACGTGGCTTCGCTGGCCTCCGTCCTGGCCGAGAAGCACGAAGTGGTTGGCCAGCGTTTCGGGCAATCGCCGTGGTTCGCCACCACCGACGACGTCGGCGCCAGGCTCGACCGTGCAGTTGCCGAGGCCGCGCAGGGCCGCAGCTCGTTGCATTCGCTCGACCTGGAGCTGCCCACCGGCCGGCGCAGTTTCGACTTTTCGTTGCGCCCGCTGCTCGATGGCGACGGTGCGGTCACCGCCGTGGTATCCGAGGCGGTGGAAACCACCGCCCGGCTGCAGGCCGAGCACGCGCTGCGCCAGTCACAGAAGATCGAGGCTGTGGGCCAGCTGACCGGCGGCATCGCCCACGATTTCAACAACATCCTGACCGTCATCTCCGGCAACGTCGAGCACGCCATGCTGCTGAGCGAGCGCGCCGGCGAGCCCGGCCTCATGGTCAGCCGCGCCCTGGACAACGCGCTGAAGGGGGTTGGCCGCGCCGCCAGCCTCACCCAGCGGCTGCTTGCATTCGCGCGGCGCCAGCCCCTGCACAGCCAGGCCACCAACCTCAATGATCGCCTGATGGACATGCAGGACATGCTGCAACGTGCACTCGGCGAGCTGGTGCAGCTGGAGATCCGCGCAGCGGCCGATATCTGGTGCGTGGAGATCGATGTCAGCCAGCTGGAAGCCTCCGTGCTCAACCTGGCGGTCAACGCCCGCGACGCGATGCCGCACGGCGGGCGACTGACGATCGAGGTCGACAACAGCCACCTCGACCACGATTACGCCGCCCTGTTCCCCGATGCACTGCCCGGCGAGTACGTGATGCTGCGGGTGCGCGACAACGGCCACGGCATGGACGCCGATACGCTGGCCCGCGTGTTCGAGCCGTTCTTCACCACCAAGCAGGTCGGCCGCGGCACCGGGCTGGGCCTGTCGATGGTGCATGGCTTCGTCAAGCAGTCCGGCGGCCACGTCCTCATCGACTCGGTTGAAGGCGGTGGCACCAGCATCACCATGATGTTCCCGCGCTCGGCGCTGGCGCTTCCCAGTGAGCCGACGCCGGCGCTGCCCGGGCTGGCCGGCTACGAGCCACGCGAGGAAACGATCCTGGTGGCAGAGGACAACGACGATGTGCGCGCGCACACCGTGGATGCGCTCCGGCTGCTGGGCTACCGCGTACTGGAGGCGCATGACGGGCCGTCTGCACTGCGTCTGCTGGAACGGCCGGACACCCGGGTGGACCTGCTGTTCTCGGACGTGGTCATGCCCGGCATGTCAGGCTGGGAGCTTGTGCGCGAAGTGCGTGAGCGCTGGCCGGAGGTGGCCGTCCTGTTCACTTCAGGCTACCCGCGCGACCATGATGCGGTTGGCAGCCAGGGGCGCGTGGCCGCCCTGCTGCCCAAGCCGTTCACCCGCAGCGACCTCGCACAGGCCGTCAGGGGGGCACTGGACGGCGCGGCGCACTGAGTTCAGCCGGCCGGATCGCCCCTTCCGGCGGCGATCCGGTTGATCTCATCGCATTCCACCGCCTGCGGTGGGCGTTGCATGCCGGCCAGCGCGATCATCGCCCGTCCCAGCGCGAGGTTGCTGGTGACCAGCGATGGCGAGAGCGCCCCGGCCAGCTTCATCAACGGTGCACCGCCCCAGTACAGGGGCTTCAGCAGAGCATGACGGGTGCCGGTTCCTGGCACGGGCCGCACGCCTCCGGGACGCAGCATGACGGTACGTACCGGCAGTGCGCGTAGCGCCTCCTCGGCCTGGCCCTTGACCCGCAACGGCATCAAGCGGCTTCGCGGATTGGCACCGGCACCGGATACGTACAGGAAAGTGCCCTGGGGATTTGCATCGGCCCAAGTGCGGGCAACAGCAACGGTGGTGTCCAAGGTCACCCTCCGATACTCATCTTCGCCCGTCCCGATCGGCGTGGCGCCGGCGCAATAGAAGCAGGCATCGAACCCCGCCAGATCATCGACCCGCGCATCGATGCGCAGGAAATCCGCCACGACCCGCTCACTGCCGACCCCCTTGAGACCGCCCGGCCGCCTGACCAGCGCCGTCAGCGCAGCGACCTCGGCAGAGCGCTGGCACGCAAGCGCCACGCCCTGCCCGACCAGGCCTGTTGCGCCGACCAGCAGAACCCGCACTCGCCCTGCGTCGCCCATCACCCGCCCGCCTACAGCTTCACAAAGCGCTGGATTCTCCGCGCCAGCCAGCCACTGAACACCAGCGGGGCATCCAGCGCAGAGACGCAGATGCAGGGCACACCAGGAGCCGTCACCGGTTGATGCTCGATGTCCTCATCCAGATCGGCCATGTCGCCCGGGGTGAACAGGCCCAGCGCATCGTTGTAGGAGCCCTGCAGAATCTGGGTCAGTTCCGAGCGGCCGTGGCTGTGCATCGGCAGGCACTTGCCGGGGGCGATCTTCAGCATGATCAGCGACGGCATCTGCTCGGCGCGGATGCAATGTACGCCCGGCGCCATCCAGCGCCACGGCAGGCTGCGCAGCGAGCGGCCGAAATACGGATGCAGCGATACCGGCAAGGCATCGGGATCAGCGCCGGGCTCGACGCGGCCACGGGGGGAGGGCGCGCGGCCTGGGGCGGCCTCGCCGGCCAGGTCCAGCTGCGCGAGCATGGCGCCGCGCAACTGCGCATGCCGCGATTCCTGCGTCACCGGCTGGGTCTGTTCCAGCAGGGCCGCGCCGATGGCTTCGGCCTCACGCAGTCGCTGCCGGCAGTGTGGGCATTGCTCAAGATGGACGCCTGCCACCACACTCAAGGGCGCAGGCAAGGCGCCGGCGGCGTAGCTCATCAGGGTGGATTCGTGCAGGTGATGGCGCGGGCTCATGCGCCCCCCCCTACCCTCGCCTGCAGCTGCAGGAATGCGCGCCGCAGGTGCGATTTCACCGTGCCCAGCGGCATCCCCAGCGCCTGCACGATCTCGGCATGGCTCTTGGCTTCGAAGTACGACATGCGCACCAGCCGCGCCTGTACGGCAGGCAGTTCATTGATGCGCTGGCGAAGCCGCATCTGGTCGGCGAACTGTTCTGCACTGCTGCGCTCCACCAGATCGGCGCTGGCGGCCTCATCCACCGCCGCCTGCACCTGCATCCAGCCGCGCTCACGGCGCACCCGATCGATGTGCAGGTTGCGCGCGATGCGGTACAGCCAGGTACTCAGTGCGCCCTGCGCCGGGTCGAAATCGGCCGCACGCAGCCACAGCCGCAGCAGGCATTCCTGGGCCAGTTCCTCGGCCACCGCAGCGGGTGCGCCCAGGCCACGCAGGTAGACGCACAGCCGCGGCATGAAGTGGTCGTAGATGCGCATGAAACAGTCGCGGTCGCGCAGGCGCGCGACACCCTCCATGTCGCCTGTCCAGTTCATCGGCTCGTTATTCGGCTGCTGGGAACTGGACACGATGCGGGCGGTGTCGAAGTCAAGGGAGGTGGGGGCGGCGTCAGGGTACATCTGCGTTCGCAGCGGGCGGGTGAAGGTTTGCTTCCTCTACGGCAGAAGGGCGCAACTGGATGCAGGCCGCCGCTGCATCCATCTGCCTGGACCAGCCGTAGGCTCTGCAATCCCCGCCGGAAGCAAGCGCATGCGTACTGTCTGGCTCCTGCTGTGCCTGCCCCAGATGGCCTGGTCCGCCCCGATGCTGCGAACCGAGGGGGTGGCCAGCCTCGCCGATGGCACGCCGGCCTATCGTGAGGTGCACTGGATGCAAAGCACCGAGGAAGGTGCCGAACGCTGGGTACAGTATCTGTGTCCGGAGGGCGCCCCCTTCGCCCGCAAGCGGCTGCCCTCCAGCCACGTGGTGCAGGCCCGCGGCTATCAGCTGCAGGACCGGCGCAGCGGCCAGGAGGCGAGCGTGCGTGTGGATGGCCCCAAGGTGCAGGTGTCATGGAAGGAATCGCAGTCCGCCACGCCGCGCTCGGGCGAGCTCGCGCTGCCCGAGGGCGCGGTGGTCGATGCCGGGTTCGACGCCGCGATCCGCCTGCATTGGCAGGCGTTGATGCGCGGTGAGGTGCTGCGCATGCCCTTCCTCGTGCCGGGTCGGCAGCGCTTCTTTCCGGTCAAGGTTGTCCACCGCGGCGCGGTGCGCTGGAAGAACATCGCCGCGCAGTCCTTCGAGGTGGGCCTGGACGCGTGGTATGGAAGCGTCGCACCGCGGCTGGCACTGACCTATGCCGATGCCGATCGACGCCTGCTGGAATTCCGCGGCACCAGCAATCTGCGCGACGGCCAGGGCCGCTACCCGCAGGTTGCGGTGCGCTTTGCCACCGCCCCGGAGCCACGCGACGAAGCGCAGTGGCGGCGCGCATGGGCACAGCCGCTGGTCGCCACCTGCGCTGTTACGGAGAGGTGAATTCCACACGTTCTGCATCCAAACGCGCCGATGCTGCGTAGAGGATGCATACGCCAACCCGGATCGCATGATGGCCGCTGTCGAGTCCCTACCCCGTCGTCGCCATCGCCTGTTGCGCACACTGCAACGGTGGTTTGACACCGGCAGTGCGCTCGACGCTGCAGTCGAGTGCGGCGGGCGCATCGACTGGCTGCGTGCGGTGCCGTTCGCGCTGATGCACCTGGCTTGCCTGGCGGTGATCTGGGTCGGCATTTCGTGGACGGCGGTCATGGTCGCCGCGGCACTCTACGCGGTCCGCATGTTTGCCATCACCGCGTTCTATCACCGCTACTTCTCCCACCGTACCTTCCAGACCTCGCGTGGAGTGCAGTTCCTGTTCGCGGCCATCGGTGCCGCCAGCGTGCAGCGCGGGCCGCTATGGTGGGCCGCGCACCATCGCCACCACCACCGCCATGCCGACCAGCCGTTGGATCCGCACTCGCCGCGCGAGGGAGGCTTCTGGCGCAGCCACATGGGGTGGTTCCTGACCCGTGACGCCTTCGCGACCGATCTGTCACGGATACCGGATCTGGCGGTCTTTCCCGAGCTGCGTTGGCTGGACCGCTTCGATACGGCGGTACCTGTGCTGCTCGCGGCCAGCCTCTATGCCGCCGGTGAAGCATTGCAGCGCTGGGCGCCGGCATTGCACACCGATGGACCGCAACTGCTGGTGTGGGGCTTCTTCATCTCAACGGTGGTGCTGTTCCATGCCACCGTCACCATCAATTCACTGGCACATCGCTTCGGTCGCCGCCGTTTCGAAACCCGTGACGACAGCCGCAACAATCTCTGGCTGGCGTTGCTGACCTTTGGCGAAGGCTGGCACAACAATCATCACTTCTTCCCCGGCACCGTGCGCCAGGGGTTCCGCTGGTGGGAGGTGGACCTGACCTGGTACGGTCTGCGCGTGATGGCGCTGCTGGGCCTTGTGAAAGGACTCAAGCCGATTCCGGCCTGGGTGCTGGCCAAAGCGAGGTACTGACATGCGCATTGCCATTGTCGGATCGGGCATTGCAGGGTTGGCCAGCGCCTGGTGGCTGCACGGAGAACATGAGGTCACGCTTTTCGAGGCGGGCGACCATCTGGGCGGCCACACCCATACCCACGAGGTGGAAGTCGATGGCCTCCAACTGGCCGTGGATACCGGCTTCATCGTCTTCAACCCGCTGCATTACCCGCTGCTGACGGCACTGTTCGACGAACTGGGGGTAGCCTCGCAGCCGACCACGATGAGCTTCTCGATGCACAGCGAGCGCAGTGGCGTGGAGTACAACGCCACCTCGCTCGACGGTCTGTTCTGCCAACGCCGCAACCTGGTCTCGCCGCGCTTCTGGGGCATGCTCTCGGATCTGCGCCGGTTCTATCGTGATGCGCCACGATTGCTGACCGAGGCCGAAGGGCCGACGCTGGGGCAGTACCTGCGCAGCCAGCGTTACGGCAACGCCTTCGTCGAAGAGCACCTGCTGCCGATGGCATCGGCCCTGTGGTCCTCGCCCAGCGCGACCGTGGAGGCGTTTCCCGCCCGCTACCTGGCCCAGTTCATGGCCAATCACCAGATGCTGCAGATTCGCGGCCGCTCGCCGTGGCGGGTGGTCAGTGGCGGCTCCGCGCGGTATGTCGATGCGTTGCGCCAGCGCTGGCGGGTGCATGAACGGCTGAATTGCCCGGTCCATTCCATCGAGCGCATGGCGCACGGGGTGCGGGTGCGCAGCGCTGCCGGCCTGGAGGACTTCGACGAGGTGATCCTGGCCTGCCACAGCGACCAGGCGCTGGCGCTGTTGACCGATGCCGACACCGCCGAGCGCGAGGTACTGGGCGCCATCCGCTACCAGGCCAACGAGGTGGTGCTGCATACCGACGCCTCGTTGCTGCCGCGCAACCGCAAGGCCTGGGCCGCCTGGAACGCCCATGTGCCGCGCGACGCCGCTGGGGCCTGTACCGTCAGCTATTGCATGAACCTGCTACAGGGCCTGCCGGGGCGCACGCCGCTGGTGGTCACGCTCAACCGCAGCCAGGCCATCGACCCGGACAAGGTGCTGCGCACTCTGCACTACGCCCACCCGGTACACGACCACGCTGCGGTGCGCGCGCAGCAGCGCTGGGTCGAGCTGCAGGGACGGCGCCATACGTGGTTCGCCGGGGCCTACTGGGGCTGGGGCTTCCACGAGGATGGCATCCGCAGTGCGCGCCAGGTGGTGGATGCGTTGCGCGGTCAGATGCAGCAACGTCCGGTGCCGGTACCGGGAGAGGTGGCTGCGTGAGCGCCAGTGCCCTCTACTTCGGCCAGGTGGTGCATCGCCGGCACCAGCCGCACCCCCATCAGTTCCGTTACCCGATCGCGCAGCTGCTGCTCGACCTGGACGAGCTGGAGTCGGTGTTCGCCGGCCGCTGGTTGTGGTCGGTGAACCGCCGCAACCTGGCCGAGTTCCGCCGCAGCGACTACTTCGGCGATGCGGCCAGGCCGTTGGCCGATGCGATTCGTGATCATGCCGCAGCCACCCTCGGCCATCGCCCGGCTGGGCCGGTGCGCCTGCTGACCCATCTGCGTTATGGCGGGCACGTCTTCAATCCGGTCAGCTTCTACTACTGCTATGCCGCCGACGGCAGCACGCTGGAGTGCATCGTTGCCGAGATCACCAACACCCCATGGAAGGAGCGCCACGCCTACGTCCTGCCGGCGGCGACCGCCAGCCGCGAAGGCGCTTCGCTGCGCTGGCAGTTCGACAAGGGCTTCCATGTCTCGCCGTTCATGGCCATGGACTGCCGTTACGACTGGCGCTTCAGCATGCCCGGGCAGGATCTGCGCGTGCACATGCAGGTGCTGCAACACGGCGTGCGCCAGTTCGACGCGACCCAGACCCTGCGGCGGCGCCCACTGGACGGGCGCGGCCTGGCGCGCGTACTGGCCTGCTATCCGTTGATGACCGTGCAGGTGGTGGCGGCCATCCATTGGCAGGCCCTGCGCCTGTGGTTCAAGCGCAACCCGGTACACGACCACCCTTCCCTTGCCGAGAAGCCACGATGAACGACGTAACCCCCGCCGTGGCCCTGCCCCGGCCTGGCGCCCTGGATAGCTTCCTGCGCCGGCGACTGCTGGCACAACTGGCACCGATGCGTGGTGGATGCCTGTGTGTACGCGATGCGCTGGGCGAGGTCTGGCTGGGGGAAACGGACGCCGCGCTGCGGGTCACGCTGCACATCGACGATCCGACCTTCTTCCGCAGGGTGGCCGCGCAGGGCAGCGTCGGCGCCGGCGAGAGCTACATCCTGGGCGAATGGCAGTGCGATGACCTGGTCGGGCTGGTGCAGCTGCTGGTGCGCAACCGCGACCTGCTGGACGGCATGGAGCACGGCCCGGCCCGTATCGGCGGCTGGCTGCTTCGCGGATGGGGCCGGTTGCGCCGCAACAGCCGCGAAGGAAGCCGCCGCAACATCGCCGCACACTACGACCTGGGCAATGACTTCTTCAGTCTGTTCCTGTCGCCGGACCTGATGTACTCCTCGGCCCTGTTCGCCAGTGAATCCGAATCGCTGGAGGCGGCCTCGCAGCGCAAACTGGAACAGGTCTGCCGGCAGTTGCAGCTGGGGCCCGGGGACCGGGTGATCGAGATCGGCACCGGCTGGGGCGGTTTCGCCCTACATGCCGCCCGCCATCATGGCTGCCATGTCACCACCACCACGCTTTCGGCCGAGCAGCACGCGTTGGCCACCGAGCGCGTGCACGCCGCTGGCCTGCAGGACCGCATCACGCTGTTGATGCAGGACTACCGTGACCTGGAGGGACAATTCGACAAGCTGGTGTCCATTGAGATGATCGAGGCCATTGGCGCGGAGTATCTGGACACCTACATGGCCACCCTGCAGCGGCTGCTGAAGCCCGATGGCCTTGCGCTGCTGCAGGCGATCACCATCGAAGACCACCGCTACGAACAGGCGCGGCGCAGCGTGGACTACATCAAGCGCTACGTGTTTCCAGGCAGCTTCATTCCTTCGATCAACGCGATCATGGCCGCCAAGACCCGCTCCAGCGATCTGCAGCTGATCGCCCAGCAGGACTTCGGCCATTCCTATGCGCTGACCCTGCGCGCCTGGCGCCGGCGCTTCCTGGCCCAGCGGGCGGCGGTGCACGCGCAGGGGTTCGATGAGCGGTTCTGCCGCCTGTGGGAGTTCTACCTGGCGTACTGCGAGGGGGGCTTCCTGGAGCGCTCGATCGGGGTCTCGCACCTGCTGATGGCGCGGCCGGGTCACCGGCCCAGCCTGGCGCCAGGGCGGGAAGGCTGAGATGCGCCGGCCCTGGGTCAACCTGGTGGGCAACCAGCTGGTCTGGCTGTGCGCCGTGGCCGGCGCGGGCCGCGGCTTGCAGTGGCCTGCGCTGCTGGGTGCGGCGTTGTACATCGGCAGCCAGCTGTCGAGCTCTCCGCACGTCCGCCTGGACCTGCGGTTGATCCTGCTTGCCTTGGCGTGCGCCTGGCTGGTGGATGCCAGCGCCGCCGCCAGTGGCACCGTGCGCTATGCCGCAGCGCCGCTGGGCTGGGCGCCACCACCGTGGATCCTGGCGCTGTGGGCGGCGTTCGCGATGACGCTCACCTCGTCGATGCGCTTCCTGCAGCGCCATGCCGCGCTGCCGTTCCTGTTCGGCCTGCTGCTGGCACCACTGGCCTATCTTTCCGCCGCGCGCGGCTTCGGTGCGGTGCAGTTCATCGCACCAGCCTGGCGTGGGGTGCTGCTGCTCGGCGCAGGCTGGAGCATCGCGCTGTCTGTGCTGTGCCTTGCCGCCCGGCGCTGGGCAGCGGCGACGCCACCGCTGGCAGGAGTGTCACCATGAGCGCGCTGCTGTGGGTGCTGCTGTATGCGGTGCTGATCATGTGCTGGGGCTGGGCCTGGCAACGTCGCCACCGCAACATCGGCGTGGTCGATGTGCTGTGGGCCAAAGGCGTAGGCGCATCGGCCCTGCTGCTGGCGGTGCTGGGTGACGGCGCGCTGGCGCCACGGGTAACTCTGGGTGTGCTTGGCGGCCTGTGGGGCAGCCGGCTCGCGCTGCACCTGTGGCATCGCGTGCGCCATGAAAGCGAGGACGGGCGCTACCGCTACCTGCGCGAGCACTGGCAGGGTGATCAACGGCGGATCTTCGGCTTCTTCATGGCGCAGGCGCTTCTGGTGGCCATGTTCGCCCTGCCCTTTGTGGCCGCTGCCGCCCATCCGCGCCCGGGCCTGTCGCCCTGGCTGCTGGCGGCCGTGGCCGTATGGCTGCTGAGTGTGGGCGGTGAAGCACTGGCCGACCGCCAGCTGGCACGCTTCCGCGCCGATCCGGCCAACCAGGGCCGGACCTGCCGTACCGGCCTGTGGCGGTACTCGCGGCATCCCAACTACTTCTTCGAATGGCTGCACTGGTTCACCTACGTGCTGTTGGCGGTGGGTTCACCGCTGTGGTGGCTGGCCTGGACCGGGCCCCTGTTGATGTACGTGTTCCTGCGCTACCTGAGCGGCATCCCGTTTACCGAGAAACAGGCCCTGCGCAGCCGCGGCGACGACTATCGCGATTACCAGCGCAGCACGCCGATGTTCTTCCCGTGGTTTCCCCGTCGTACCCAGGAGCAGCCAGAATGACCGCCACCGTTGCATTGCCCGCCAACGACACGAAAGAGACCGGCCTGATCGGCTGGGCCGAGCGCGGCCTGGTGCCCGATGCGGCGCTGCGCGCGGGCATCCGCCGCCTGTGCGCGCAGCGACTGCATGAAGAAACACGCGGCGGCATCGAGGCGCAGTCCGCGCGCTTCCGGCAGCGCATTGCCGAGCTGGCCGGCAGCGCGGTGGCACTGCATACCGACGCGGCCAATCGCCAGCACTACGAGGTGCCTGCTGCCTTCTTCCAGGCCTGCCTGGGTAAACGCCTGAAGTACAGCAGCTGCTATTACGCCAGCGGGCAGGAGAGCCTGGACCAGGCCGAGGAAGCGATGCTGGCGCTGTATGGCGAGCGCGCTGCACTGGCCGATGGCCAACAGATCCTGGAGCTGGGCTGTGGCTGGGGCTCGCTGACGCTGTGGATGGCCGAGCGTTATCCAGATGCGCGGATCACCGCCGTTTCCAACTCGCACAGCCAGCGCGAGCACATCCTGGCGCAGTGCGCTGCACGTGGGCTGGGCAACGTCGAGGTGCTCACCTGTGACGTCAACCAGCTGGCGCTGCCCGACGCACGGTTCGACCGCTGCGTTTCGGTGGAGATGTTCGAGCACGTACGCAACTACCCGCAGCTGCTGCAGCGCATCGGCCGCTGGCTGAAGGCCGATGGCGCCCTGTTCGTGCACATCTTCGCGCACCGCACCCTGATGTACCCGTTCGAGACCGATGGCGGCGACAACTGGATGGGCCGTCACTTCTTCACCGGCGGCCTGATGCCGGCGGCCGATACCCTGCTGCATTTCCAGCGCGACCTGCGGCTGGAGCAGCGCTGGCTGCTCGATGGCACCCATTACCAGCGCACCGCCGAGCATTGGCTGGCCAACCAGGACGCGGCACGCGAGCGGGTGATGCCGGTGCTGACCGCCACCTACGGCGAGGCCGCCGCCCGGATCTGGTGGCAGCGCTGGCGGATGTTCTGGATGGCCTGTGCCGAGTTGTTCGGCTATGACGGCGGCCAGCAATGGCTGGTGGCCCACTACCTGTTCCGCCCTCGCTGAGGTGATCCATGCGCCTGTTCTCCTTGCTTCCGTTGCTGGCCGTGGGCCTGTTCGGTTCCGGCTGCAGTGCCCAGGACACCCGTGCGCTGCCACGCCCACCCTCGGTGGATGTGCCACGCTTCATGGGCGACTGGTACGTGATCGCGCACATTCCCTCGTGGCCGGAGCGCGAGGCCTACGACGCGATTGAAAGCTACGCGTTGCGGCCGGACGGGCGCATCCAGACCACCTTCACCTATCGCAAGGGCAGCTTTGCCGCCCCGCAGCGGTCGATGCACCCGATCGGACGCGTGGAGAAGGAAGGCCAGGGCGCGGTCTGGGGCATGCAGTTCGTCTGGCCCATCCAGGCCGAGTACATCATTGCCTGGCTGGACGATGACTATGGCCAGACCATCGTCGCGCGCAGCAAGCGCGACTACGTCTGGTACATGGCGCGCACGCCGAAGGTGTCCGAGCAGGATTACCAGCAGGCCGTGCAGCGGATCGCGCAGATGGGCTACGACGTGGGCAGGCTGCGGCGCGTGCCGCAATCGATTCGATAGCCGCCAGGCGGCGCAATGCCGCCGCGGTAATCACCTTTTGAGCCCTGAGGCAACGCCCGGCCTGTCCAGGCCCGTGCGGCGCGCGTGCTTTGCCCGTACTTGGCCTGCGGCGAAATCAATGCATCGAATCGACCGGGTTACGTCGAATCGCACCGCATTTTCCGTGGCTGGCGCCAATCGTCGCTTCCGACCGGCCCCTAGAGTGATCGCACGTCAATGCAACGTGCCGTGGTCCATCGCGCTGTGTTGCCGCCTCCACCCCTCAAGCCCGCAGGAGCGAGACATGGCAACCCCTTCGTGGAACCCGACAGCAGCGTGGTGCGCAGCCACCGTCCCTCATCGTCTTCTGCGCGTAGGAGGGTGATGCCATGAACCAGGTCTATGTCGCTTTATGGGATGGCGACCACTACCTGATCACCCGCAAGCGGGTGTTCAACAGCTGGTGGGGCAGCAACGCCGTCGTCGTGCTCTCTGCCGAGGCGATGGTCGCGGTGCTGGCCATCTGCACCTCCGGTACCGCGGCCACCGAACAGCAGTGGAACCAGGCGGCGGACCTGTTGTCCGATGCCCTGCGCGCCGCTGATTCCGTGGCGCGCGATGGCGAGCGTTCGCTGCCGCAGACCGGCGACGCGCTGGCGCAGGCCCGCGACAACGCGGATCACAGGGCCCCCATTGCCGAGGTGGCATTGCAGACCCTGGCCGCGCTTGAGTTGCTGTACACCGAGCGCCCGGAGACACCGCCGCCTGGAAGTGTGGCGCGCACCACCGTGGCTGAGTTGTCGGCGGCGTTGCAGCCCGAGGCGGGAACCGCGCCGGACTGGGCCGGCGCCCAGGTGCTGGCCGCGCGCCTGGTGGTGGAGGTTCGCGAATGGTCGGATGCGATCGTGCCGGTGCTGGTCAACCAAGCCGGCCAGTGGTCGTTGCCCGGCGGTGGGCGCCTGAACGACGAATGGCGCGAGCACACCGCACGCCGCGAGTTTGCCGAAGAGCTGGGCATCTGGCTGTCGCAGGGACACGCTGCGTGTGACCTGCGTGCACGTGTGTTTCCGGAAGGCGGCGGCAGTTTCTCGCTGGTCCGCTTCCGCACCACACCGCACGAGCTGCAACGGGTTGCGGATCTGGCCGCGCGCAACACCCGCGGCCTGCTCGGCAGTGCGCGCCCTGCGGCAACGGCTGTTTCGGACTGGGAAGTGGACACCGCCGTGCTGGTCGCCACCCGCGATCTGCGCCGGTATCTCGGTGTGCGCATACCGGTATCGGTACCGGGTGCGGCCCGCGCGTTGGCGCGCGCCCGGCGCAGCAGCCAGGCCATCGACTGGTACGGCGCGATCGCCGCACTGCTGGCCCCGCGCTGAGTCGCCCCCCTGCCCCACTCTCCCTGCGAGGCTCCCCATGAAAGAAAGCACGCCGGAACGCGAGGCGCGTCGCCACATCAGCAAGCAGTTGACCGCGCAGATCAACAACGCCCAGGCGTACCCGGAGGTGCGCTCGGTGGTGGTCAAGGCCCTGTCGGACATCAAGGACCGCCTGCGCAGCCTGGTCAGCACGGTCCGCCGCGACTACAACCTGAGGCCTGAGCAGGCGCTGCTGTTCTTCTACGTAAAAGGTGGCAACGCCCTCGACGCGTTGATCGAACGCCCGGCAGAGCCGCCGCCGACCCTGTTCGACTTCGGCAGGTCCGACTGGGACACCCAGGTGGTGATCAATCCCTGGATTCCGATTCCGGCCCAGGACGCCCTGCACGGAGGGGTGGAGGACATCGTGATCGAGGTGATGGGCCCGGCCGGTCTGAACATCGCGCTGGAGATCAGCCTCGCCCCGCCCGCGCAGAACCCCTTGTGCGGCCAGGTGGTGGATCTGACCACGGTCGACATCTACGTTCCGCCGGGCCAATCGTGCCTGGTGACCTGTGACAACCCGCAGACCTTCCGCAAGGTCTACGAGCGCGACCGCGCCGGGCTGCATCTGTTCACCAGCACGCCGTTGAAGGGTATCGGATCGACCAAGGCAGCGACCGCGCCATCCAATGCGCCGGTGCTGCCGGCGCCGGCGCCGCAGGTGGTGCCGCCGGTGCAACCCGCGCCAGCACCCCCACCTCCACCTGGGATCATTCTCAACGATGGCATCAAGCCGTTCGTGCTGTATCGCCTGGGGTATACCTGGCATGCGCGTTGGGTGAAGGATCCGCGCGCACCCACCGGCGATGATCCAGTGACGCCACGGCCGATCCTGATGGAACTGATCGATGTCACCACGCCGCGCCGCGACACGGTTGAAGCCATCACGGTGTGGTCGGACATCGTGCGCAACCATCTGGTGATCACCGAAGATGCCGGTGCCGATGAGCGCTGGCGCTTGCCGCTGCCCAGCATGGAGTATCACCTCTGGGAAGGCTTGACGATGCTGTGCGAGATCGCGGCCTATCCGAACTGGCCCGGCGCCGACAAGCTGGACAAGCGCCGCCGCAACGTGCAGCGCATCCACGACTGGTATCTGAATCAGCAGCGTGATCTGTCGGTGTTCCAGCGGGTGATCGACGGCATCTCCGCCACGCCGGTCCATACCGCTGGCGCTGACTGCATGAAGCAGGTCGATGCCTGCATGACGGCGGTGAAGGACGCCATGCGCGACGCCATGGCAGGCGTCGAACAGGGTGCGCTGACCGTCCGGCAACGGAATCAGCTGATGGCGGGGCGCCAGTGGGGCATGCAATGGATGGAAACATTGCTGCAGCGCCTGGGCGCCCCCCTCGGTACCGCCTGCGGTTTCAGCGATGACCTGGCGCTGGTGGCAACACTGGCGCAGAACCCCTACCTGGACCTCAACCGGGTGCCGGTCTCCGGCGTGGACTACGCGATGGTCATCCGCACCGACTACGCCACGCTGTGCCGTGCGACGATCGCCAACTGCATGCAGGCGCTGGACTGGATTGACGGCCGGCACGTGACCATCGAAGACACCCTGCACTCGACGGTGCGCCCCACCGGCATCAGCTACGAGCGCACGCTGGTGATCTTCCACGCCAAGCGCGCGCCCTCGGCACGCCTGGCCAAGGCGATCATCACCCTGACCACTGCCGATGCGGTGGGCTGCCCGTTCCGTGACTCCCCCACCGGGTCCGGACAGGTCGCCCCGCTGCTGGACATGGACAACCAGCGCAAGGTTGCCGCGTCGATCATCCAGGGCTTCGTGCAAAGGGCCACGCTGTCCAAGCAGCACGAGGCGATCCGGACCCTGCTGCCACAGCCGCTCTGAGCTGTGGCATGCAGGCTGCCGGTGCGCCTCAGTGCAGCGGCACCTTCAGCAGCGAAGGCGACGCGGCCGGCGAGCTGAAGGTCACCGCTCCGCCCAGCTGGCTGATGCCGGCGTAGCGCAGATCCACCGTGTCGATCACCAGCGTCAAGCGGCTGCCGGCCGGCAGGTTCCAGCTGCTGGCCTCCAGGCGCAGGTCCAGGGTCTGTGCCTGGCCCGGCGTCGCATCGCGCAGCGTGTAGGGTTTGTGGCTGATCAGCTGTCCATTGCCAAGCACGTCTTCGGCGTAAAGGTAGGCATACAGCGTTGTATTGGCGCGGCTGGGCGTGACCGTGACGCGCAGCTCGGGCATTCCATCGAGCCGGCGCGCGCTCCACTGCACTGGGCCCTGCCAGACGCCGGCGGCATTGCGGCCCACGAACGGAATGTACGCGCCCGGTGGCAGGTTGATCATCTGCAGGGCGCCTGATGCCATCGCCACGCCCGAGTTGGCAGCGGTCAACAGGCCACTGCCGATGCGATAGTTCCAGCCGGTGCTGCGGCCGTTCTCGGCCAGGCCGCCGGTGGGCAGCAGCAGGCCGCCGGGTGCAGTGAGCGCGTAGCTGACGGCGCCATTGCCGGTGGCCTGCCAGCTGGGATAGCGGCTCCACAGGCCCTTCTGCGACTTCAGCTGCACGGCGGCCTGGCGATCGATGCCGTTGTCCACGCCCTTGAGGTAGTGATCGAACCAGTCGCCCGCCTGCTCATAGACTTCATTGGGAATACCCAGCGCACCGAGCAGCTCGTTGAGTGCGTGATCGCCGTGGCGCAGCTGCAGCTGCTTGGGCCCTTGCAGGCGGTTGAAGAAGTCCACCAGCTGGCCGGGCGGGAACAGGCTGTCATTGAAGGCGTTGGCGAGGAACACCGCCGGCCGGTTGGCGTTGATCTCATCCACGCTGCTGGCCGGGCTGCGCTGGGCCGCGACCGGCAACAGCGAATCGACTGCACCCTGGAAATTGCCCAGCAGCACGTTGCGGTTGATGGTGGCCAGCTCGGAGCCTGGGCGTCCGGTGGCCAGCCCGGCCGCCACCAGCAAGGCAATGCCCTGCGCGCTGGGGGTGCGGTTGCTGTACAGCGAGGCCTCCAGGTCGGCCCAGCCGCTCAAGGCGGCCACGACCTTGATGCGTGGATCGCGCGCGGCCGCCAGCAAGCTGGTGCCGGCGCCATAGGAGATACCCGAAACGCCGATCCGCGCCGGATCGGCGCGCGTGTTGTCCAGGGCCCAATCGATCAGCGCACTGACATCTTCGACCGTGGCCGGGCCGGCAATGTCGATGTTGCCGCCCGACTCCCAGAAGCCGCGTGAGCTGTAGCTGATGACGATGTAGCCTCGGCGGGCCAGGGCTTGCGCCACGCCCACGTACTCGGCGCTGGGCACAGCCCAGCTGCTGGGCATCACCAGCAGCGGGAACCGTCCGCTGCCGGCGTCCTGCGGCTCGATGACGAAGGCGCCAAGTGGCGTTCCGTCCCAGCTGTTGATGGTGGTATGGGTGGTCTTGACCGTGGCCGCCCAGGCGGAGGGTGCCAGGCCCGTCAGCAGGATCAACATCAGCACCAGCTTGCGCATCGTCGTCTCTCCCCGTTGTTGGTATGCAACGGGCTGGACCGTACCAGTGCGAATGGTGGCTGGCACCTTGCGACGCAACATGCCGTTGGAGGCATGTTGTCAGGCATTCAATGCTGAACAGGGGGCGTTACCCGCCCCCTGCCCGGGGCCCTCGACTACAGATCGACGCCGAAGCCCATGCCTGCGGACTTCTCGCCATTGCTGAAGGCTCCACCCAGCGAGAACGAAGCGCGCTCGCCGATGCGCTTGCCGTAGCCGATCGACAGCGCCTGCTCACCGCCCTGGAAGCCGGCACCCACCGCAATGCGACCGCGCGGGCTTTGCGAGCCAGCCGCATTGATGGCCATGTTCAACATCGCCGAACTCATGGCGCCCATGCGATCGATGCGCTGATCCTGGTGGCGCAGCCGGCGCTCCATCTCCTGGCGCAGGCCGTTGTTGTCCACGGCGAACTGGGCCAGGCGCTGATCGGTGTAGGCGTTGGCCGTGGTGACCGCCTGCGCCGATTTGGTGTCGGTGTAGCCATTGGCCGACGACAGCGTTGCTGCGCTGCTGGCATCGGTATAGGCGTTGGCGGTGGTGACGGCGGCCGCGGCGCGGGTGTCGGTGTAGCCGTTGGCCGAGGACAGCGTTGCCGCACTGCTGGCGTCGGTGTAGGCATTGGCCGTGGTCACGGCAGCGGCGGCCCGAGTGTCGGCATATCCGTTCGCCGACGACAGCGTGGCGGCGTTGCCGGCGTTCATCTGGTTGAGATTGACCGCATCGGTGCCCTGGGTGGCGGCGGCCACATTGGTCAATTGACGTTCGTTGCCGGCACTGCCGACCGACACCGAGTTGGCACGATCGGCTACCGAGCCGTTGCCGAGTGCAACGCTGTCGTTGGCCGAGGCCACGGCACCGTTGCCCAGTGCGCTGCTGTTGGTACCACTGGCTTCGGACAGACTGCCCACCGCGGTGCTGTTCTCGCCGCTGGCCGTGCTGCCGGCACCGGACGCCGTTGCGAACGAACCGGTGGCGGAGCTGCCGGAGCCGCTGGCGCTGCTGAAATCACCACTGGCGGTGCTGCTGTCACCGATTGCTGCGCTGTTGGCGCCGGACGCGGAGGCGCCCACGCCGACCGCCGCGCTCTGGTCGCCCGAGGCACTGCTGGCGGCACCGATGGCGGTGCTGCCGGTGCCGCTGGCGCTGGCGCCGGTACCAACGGCAGCGGACAGATCGCCACTGGCATCGGCTCCGTTGCCACAGGCCATCGACGCGGCGCCGCCGGCGGTCGCGCCACCACTGGAAACGCCGCCGAACCCATCGTCCAGCTGGCAGGTATCACCGGCCCACGCCGGCGCGGTTGCCATGGCCAGCGCCACGGCAAGGATGTGCTTGTGCATCGTCTTCACGGTACCCCCAAGGTCCATCAAGGAAGGTCTCCGGCCACGGCCGGAAACGCTGGAGAACGAGCCGGCCCCTGCGGGACCGGCCCGGATGCTGCGCGCGCCTTACGGTGTGACCGTCAACGCAACACGCACGGCGGTCTTCGGCGTGGTGGGGTCATTGCTGCCCACGCAGACGAAGCCGGAGTAGTTGCCTGGCGCCAGCCCACCGGCGTTGATCTGCACCTGCGTGGTCTGGTTGGCACCGGCCACGATGCGGCCAAGCGCACGCGAGGGCGTACCGATCCAGCCGGCACCGCAGGCGTTGCTGCCGCCCAGCCCGTAGGCCAGGCCCGGCGCACCGGTGGTGGCCGACCAGGCCCCGCTGCCGTCCGGGTTGATGATCGCGCCGCGGTACACGCTGTCGCCGCTGGTGGCGTTGAACCAGAACCAGCTGGTGGCCAGCGGCGCGCGCACCGATACCACCAGCCAGTAGCGGCCGGCAGGCAGGCTGACGTTCTGCCCGGCGGCGGCCATGTCCAGGTTGATGCTGGCCAGGGTGGCAGACGTGCTCACGCCCGCGCTGCCAACGGTTGCGGTATGCGACCACACTGCCAGTTGCGGGCTCGATTCCGGATTGCCTTCCGGGTTGCCGCCGACGTCGCGGAATATCGACCAGTTGAGGTTGGTCGAGGTGGCCAGCGAGCCGCCGTTGACGAAGCCATCGGCCACGATGCGGGTAATGCCGGTGGTCTCGCCGAGGGTGAAGTCATCGGCGGACAACTGTGCGCGCGCCCCGACCGAAGCGGCATCGGTGAAGCGCGTGGAGCGGCGCCCGTTGGCGTTGTTCGGCGCCTGCGCGACCAGCGTGCGGGTGCCTACCCCGGAGTTGTCGATCTGCCATTCCAGCGGCGAACCGCCGGTGTTGGTGATCTGCAGGTTCACCGAGCCACTGCCACCGGTGGGCAGGGTCAGCGAGCTGCTCGGCGGCGTGGCGGCGATCTGCGGCGGCGGCACCGAAACTGCAATCGGCAGGCGCAGCAACGGCTGGCTGGTGTCACCGCCCTGCGGCGCCACGGTCAGGCGTGCGAACCGCCAGCTGCCATCGTTGGGCACCGCACCGGTGGTGACGATCACCCGAACCGCCTTGCTTTCGCCCGGCGCCAGGGTAAACACCGACGGCGACACCACTGCCGTCAGGCCGGTCACCTTCGCCGTCCAGGTCTGCCGGGTCGGCAGTACGTTGCGGAACACACGGGTGAAGCTGCAGCTGTCCGGGCACTTGCGCTTGCCCATGCTGGCGATGTTGAGCGAGGCCACATCACCGCCGTTGGCGGGGTTGGCGGCCAGGAAGTTGGCCTTGGTCTCGTTCAGCACCAGACCGGCGCGCAGTGCCTGATCGACCTGGATGCGACCGGCGCCCATCGCGAACGGATCGGCCGGGGTGACGCCGTCTTCCTTCATCACCTCCTGGCGCGCGGTCATCATCAGCGCCGAACGCGCTTCCTGCACGGTCCAGTCCGGTCGTGCCTGGCGCAGCAGGGCGGCCGCACCGGCATGATGCGGTGAGGCCATCGAGGTGCCATCCATCAGACCGACCGCGTTCTCCGAGCCGGTCACGCTGGTACCGGCCACCACCGCCAGCACGCGCACGCCCGGCGCGGTCACGTCCGGCTTGACCAGATCGAACACGCCGGCCGGGCCGCGCGAGCTGAAATCACCGAGCACATCCGGTGTGTTGCTCACCTTGGTGGCCGGATAGGCAATGCCGCCGGTAGCGGCATTGCCCACGCTGTTGGCAAAGGTGCGCAGCGCATTGGCGTCGGCCTGGTCGATGGCGAAGGCCGGGATGGTGGCGCCCGCCACGTTGGGCAGGATCGGCGTGGGCTGGTTGTTGGCGATCAGCACCGCGATGGCACCGGCACCGGCCGCATTGTTGACCTTGTCGCTGAAGTTGCACGAGCCACGCCGGATCACCGCGATCGCGCCCTGGAAGGTGTTGGCCGGGAATGCGGCGCAGCCATCATTGGCGGTGTCGATGCCGGCACTGACCCGCAGCGGCGTGCTGGCGGCAATGGGCGTGGTGAACGGCACGCCACCGGAGCCCTCGGTCAGCAGGATCACACTCAGCTCCGGCGGCACCACGCCAGGCCCGCTTACCGCGGCGTACAGCTCGATGTCGCCGCGCCCGTGGGTAGCCGCGGCGGTGCTGCCCGTCCAGGGTTCCAGATGCCCCAGGGTATTGGGGCCCGGGCCGGAGTTGCCGGCCGAGGTCGCCACATAGATGCCCGCATCGGACGCATTGAGGAAGGCCAGCGACACCGCTTCACCCCAGGGTGCGGTGCCGCCGGCAATGGAGTAATTGATGACATCGACCACACCGTCGGCCAACGCCTGGTTCACGGCCGCCAGTGTCGAGGTATTGGGGCACAGGCCACGGCCGCTGGACACCTCGGTGTAGCAGGCGTCGTAGGCGATCAGGTTGGCGCGCGGGGCCACACCGGAAATGTGGATCTGGTTGCCACGGTAGGACGCGGTGTGCGGATTGCCTGCCGCAGTCGACGCGGTGTGGCTGCCGTGGCCGTTGGTATCGCCGAATCCAGGCTCTTCGCGTACATCGGCCACGCCGCACTGGTTGCCCGGTGCGGTGCAGACAAAATCGTAGCCACCGATCAGCTTGCTGTTGCAGCGTCCCTCATCGACGCCACCGGGGGCACAGGTGCCCAGATAGGTGCCTGCGCCCAGCGGATTGATGTGCTCGTAGCCATCTTCGGCGCGGGCAGTGAAAGCCGGACTGCCGAAGTTGATGCCCGAGTCGATGACGCCGACCACGATCCCCTCGCCGCGATACGGCGTCGGAGTGGCATTCCACAGCGCGGTGGCACCGATCAGCCCCGGACCGACATCGGTGTCCTGTTCGTACTCCTTGTACTCCTCCACCAGCTCCACTTCGGGCAGCTGGCGCACCTGCTCGGCTTCCTGCGGATTCATCTGCAGCACCGAGGCGTTGATCGCGTGCTGCATCCGGCGCTCCACGCGCACGCTGCGGCCGAGCGTGGCGTTGATGCGCGCTTCGTGCTGCGCCTGGCGACCGGCCAGGAAGCGCACGTAGTCGCGCGAGCGTGCGCCCTGCACGGCGATGCGCGGGGTGGGCGTATTGCCGGTGGCCGCCGCGGCGCGTGCGGCACTGGCCGAGGGCCGCAGGCGTTCCGGCGCCGCCAGGCCCTGGATGTCGCCCTTGTAGGTGGCCAGCGGTTCCTCGCGGTAGACCACGATGTAGCGGTTGGACAGCTCGCCCAGGCTGCTGCCGGGGCCGGTGGCGGCCGGACCGGCAGGGTTGCCGGCACGCGCATCCACCGAGGGATTGCCGGTTTTCGACTGGGTGGTGGTACTACGCACGCCGACGGCGGCGGCCGCCAGAGCGGCACCGGCCACCAGTGTCAGCGCGACCCATTTGCTTCGTTTGATCCATGCATTGCGCATCGAATACCCCTTCAATGAAAGCCCGAGATGCACGCCGGCGCAGCGCCGGCGCTGTGGTGTCTGGTGCTTCAATTGCTGGTGCCGCGCGTCGTCCCCAACGCTGCACACCTCGCTGCGTCCCCGGCAGCGACCCCGACACTACCCTAAAATTTGACGTGTCGCACAGTTTTTGTTGCACGACGGCGCGGTGCCCCGCTGTACGCCCGGGTATGGACGGCGCCATCGCCCCGCCAACGGCGATCGGCCGCAACCGCTACCATGCGCGCACGCCACACACCGATGCAGGGATGCCATGGAGTTGCGACGTTACGCACTGATGTGCCTGTTGCCTTGCGTGATCGGGCGGGCGGGCGCGGTTGAAGCACCGATGGCCGATGCTGCGGCGCATGCTGTTTTCAGGGAAGCCGATGCGCTGTGTCGCGCTGACGACGGCGCGCTGTGGGGCGCATCGCTCTGTGGACCGATGATGCTGGTCGATGCCGCCAGCCGTGAGCTGAAGGCATCGCAGCACGATGCACAGGGCGCCCTGAGCGCGCGTGGCGCGGTCTTCGTCGGCCAGCTGCCCCCCGATGCACTGGTGGCCAACACCGCCATCGACTGGTCCGGCACACGCTGGACACAACTGCTGTGGCCACTGCCACAGGATGACGCGCGGCGCCGCACGTTGCTGGCGCACGAGATGTTCCATCGCCTGCAGCCGGCACTACCCATCGCCAGGCCGGCCGAAGGCGGTAATGATCATCTCGACACCCTCGATGGGCGCTATCTGCTGCAACTGGAATGGCGCGCACTGGCCGCCGCACTGTCGGCCAACGACGGCGACGCCCGACGCGTCGCGCTGAGCGACGCTCTCGCCTTCCGGGCCGAGCGCCATCGACGTTTCCCCGCGGCCGCGAAGGAGGAGGCGGCGCTGGAATTGAACGAGGGCCTGGCTGAATACACCGGCGTGCGGGTCGGCAATCCGACACCGGCCGCACGTATCGAGGCCGCGCTGCACGATCTTCGCGCACACGTCGACGACCGCAGCTTCGTCCGATCGTTCGCCTATGCCACCGGCCCGGCCTACGGCCTGCTGCTGGACCAGGCCGCACCGCGCTGGCGCAGCGCGCTCGGCCAGCACGCCCGCGATCTCGGTACGCTGCTTGCGCAGGCGTCGCGCATCGAACCAGCCCTGGACGAACCGGCGATGCGCGCGGCGGCCAACCGCTACGACGGTGCAGCGCTTCACCGCGCTGAAACGCTGCGCGCGCAGCATCGGCAGGCACAGATTGAACGCAACCACGCGCGTTTCGTGACCGGGCCGGTGCTGCGGCTGGACCTGCGCCGCATGCGCATCCAGTTCGACCCCAACAGCGTGCAGCCGTTGCCGGGCAGCGGCGCGGTGTATCCGACGCTGCGCCTGACCGATGACTGGGGCACGCTGCAGGTGACCGACGGTGCGCTGATGCAGAGCGACTGGAAAGCCGTGCTCGTGCAGGCCCCGGCAACGGGCGGGCCGCTTCTGCAGGGTGACGGGTGGTCGCTGCAGCTCGCGCCGGGCTGGTCGGTGGTGGCCGGTGCACGCGCTGGCGACTACATGCTGAAGGCGCAGCCCTGATCTGTTCGGCAGGCAATGCCGGGCCTTAGCACGCGCGCATTTCACCCACCCATCGCCTGATCTGACACGTCGCCAGTGCTTGCGCACTGTCACAGGTTCGCCTTTTCCTCGTTGACCGAAAGACGACAGCTTGTGACGCTTGTGGCACCGCGCGGCCGGTCTGGCCGCTTCGCCGCGGTCACGCTCCACCGCAATCGGCAGCACCCGCATTCCGCATCCGCAGTGCCTCCCCAACGACCTGGCTACGGCCAGGGCGAGGTGGACCGCTGCGCCCTGAATCTTCTGCTGGAGAACCGCAATGCGCCTTGCAAGCTTCGTCTTCGCGTTCGTCCTCAGCGCCTTCGCCGGCGCCGCCCAGGCCCAGGTCGTCACCCTCAACAAGGGCGGCTTCGTGCTGACCTACGATTGCAGCATCCACAGCGCCACCCGCTACGAATACACGCTCACCGCTGACACCGGTTCGGCGGCGCGGCCGTCCAGCTTCTACAAGGACCCGGACCTGCCGGCCGGTTGCCTGGGCCAGAACAGTACCGCCTCCTACGCCAGCATCAAGTCCGGCTACGACCGCGGCCATCTGGTCACCTCCAACCACATGGACTACAACGCGACCTACATCCGTCGCGCCAACTACATGACCAACATCGTTCCGCAGGTGTCCAGCTTCAACCAGGGCATCTGGGTGAAGGCCGAGAATGTGGCCGAGTGCTACCGCGACATCGCGCCGGTGGACGTCTACGGTGGTGTGGTCTACGGCGATGCCGCCAACGACTACTTCCTGGCCAGCCATGGCATTCCGACGCCGGAGTTCTTCTGGAAGACGATCATCACCCGCGACCCGAACACCGGTACCGCCAAGGCGATCAGCTGGATCATCCCCAATGAAGCCAACCTGGGCAGCCTGGACAGCTACCTGGTGACCATCGCCGATCTGGAGGAGCTGCTGGGTGCCAGCTACGTGGCCATCAACGCACCGGCCTCGCTGAAGAACATGCTGCCGGCCACCACCTGGCCGCAGCCGGCCGGCTGCGACCTGGGCTGAACGGCGCAAGGGCGGCATCCGGGCATGCGGCCCTGAGCGCATGCCCGGCTTCGGCCGCTGTGGGACAATGGCCGGTCATGGCAGCGCAGCCTTGTTCCAGGAGCTTCAGATGTCCCCCTACCCCTTCGATGCCGTGTTGTTCGACTGTGACGGCGTGCTGGTCGATTCCGAGCCGCTGGTGGCCCGCGTGCTCTCGGAAATGCTGACCGAGCGCGGCTGGCCATTGACCCCGGCCCAGGCCGGCGAGGTCTTCCTCGGCCAGTCGGTGGCCCACCTGGCCGGGCTGATCGAAGAACGCACCGGCAAGCCGTTCACCGAGGCATGGCTGGAGCAATTCCGCCAGCAGCGCAACATCGCACTGGAACGCGACCTGCAAGCCATCCAGGGCGCGCCGGCGGCGGTGCGTGCGATCGCCGCAGCGACCGGCGGGCGTATTGCCTGCGCCTCCGGTGCCGACCTGCACAAGGTCCAGCTGCAGCTGGGCAAGGTCGGCATCCTCGACGCCTTCGGCGGCCACGTCTACAGCGGCCAGGACCAGCCGAACACCAAGCCGCACCCGGACGTCTACCTGGCCGCCGCGGCCGCGCTGGGCGTGGACCCGAAGCGCTGCGCGGTCATCGAAGACACCGTCACCGGCGCGACCGCCGGCGTTGCGGCCGGTGCCACCGTGTTCGGCTTCAGCGAAGGCGGCCCCCACCACAGCACGCCGGAGGCACTGCGTGCGGCCGGTGCGCAGGTGATCTTCCAACGCATGGAGGATCTTCCGGCGCTGCTGGCTTCCTACGCCGCCGACGCTGCGGCCTGAGCCTGCATCACCCCGCAGCACCGGGCGCGGTGCTGCGCCGTCTGCCTGCGTAATGCAACGCGAACAGGTACAGGCCGGTGAACAATTGCAGGAACAACGGCGGCAACGGCGAATAGGTGATCCACGCCGCCGGCTCCCCCTGCCCCAGGCCTCGGGCGATGAAATTGGCGATCACCGTCACAGTGAACACGATCGAGGTCCAGCGATGCACCGGTCGCGACCAGCTGCCGCGGCTCATTGCCGCCGCCTCATTTCAGAACGGGCTTCAATCATCTTCCAGCCGTTGCCGGAGGGGTCACGGAATCCGGCATCGATCGCACCGAAGCGCTCGATCGGTTCCTGGGTGAACTCCACGCCCTGCGCCTGCCATTGCGCATGGCGCGCCCGGCAATCCTCCACGGCCAGCACCAGCGGCGGCATCGCGCCCTTGGCCACCAGCTGCTGCAAGGACAGTGCCGTCGCCGCATCGCGGGTCGGCGGTCCGGGCACGAACAGGCCCAGCTGGAATCCGTCCTGGCCGGGACTGCGCACAGTCAGCCAGCGATAGCTGCCGTTGCGGACATCACTATGGACTTCGAAGCCCAGTTTGCCAACGTAGAATTCGAGCGCTTCATCCTGGTCGCGTACATACAGGCCGACCGTGTTCACGGTGTTCGTCATGGGACCTCCCTCAGGTGGAGTCCACGTTAGCAACCGCCTGGCGGCGACGCTTCTCCAAAACTGCGATGTTGAGGTCCGGGCGCTGCGCGGCGCGGGCGTGGCATTCGGGAACGTGATCGGCACCTGCATGGCCGGACCGCTCGCGCAGGCGCACATTGCCCGGGCTGTCGCCGGTGATGTCACGGAATATCCGGCCGAAGGTGCCGAGGCTGGCCCAGCCGGTCTGCGCCGCGATCTCGGTGACCGGCAGATCGGTCTCGCGCAGCAGCGCCACCGCCCGCTCGATGCGGCGGCTGAGCAGATAACGATGCGGCGGCAGGCCGAAGGCCTGTTTGAAGGCCCGCGCGAAATGCGCGGTCGACACCGCACTGACCTCGGCCAGGCGCGAGACCGGCCAGTCTTCGTGGCTGGCACGGTCCATGCGGTCCTTGGCACGCAGCAGGCGGCGCAGCAGTTCCGGACTCTGGCTCATGGCATCACCGCGCGGGCCAGGTGCTGGCGTGCCGCACGCCGGGCCTGGTCAGCCTGCTCGCCGAGCCAGTCACGGAATGCGCAGACCTTTCCGCTGCGACTACGTGCAGACGGGGCCACGAACCAGAAGCTGCGCCCGTCGCTGGCCACGCCCGGATGTGCCTGCAGCAGGCGTCCACTGTCGAGCTCGGCCTGGAACAGGATCGGCGACCCCAGGGCGATGCCCTGCCCCGCAATCGCAGCCCCGATATCCAGATGCTCGGCGGCAAACGGGCTGACCACGCTCTCCGGCGCTGGCGCGGGAATATGCCCGTGCGCGGCAAACCACAGGGCCCACCAGTCGGGCCGCCCGAGCAGCGGAACATCCAATACCCGACGTCCAAGATCCGCAGCCGCAGGCAGCAGGGAGGGCGCGCACAGCGGAGTGAAAATGCTGGGAAACAGCGGCGTGGCCTGCAGCCCGGGCCACTGGCCATGCCCGTTGCGGATGGCCGCATCGAAGCGCCCGGCGGCCAGGTCCTGCGGCTCGGCCGACAGGTCCAGTTCCAGCACGATCTGCCGATGGCGCGTGCGGAAGCTGCCCAGGCGCGGCGTCAACCAGCTGGTACCAAGTGTCGGCAGCGCGGAGAGGCGCAGATGCGACGCATCCATGCCCGCCGCACGCATGAAGCCGGCACGAAGCGCATCGAAGGCCCGTGTGGCCTCCTGCGCGGCGCTGGCACCGGCTGCGGTCAGTTCCACATGCTGCGCATGTCGCAGGAACAGGCAGGTGCCCGTCTGCGCCTCCAGCCGCCGTACGTGGTAGCTCACCGACGCCGCGCTGGTGTCCAGTTCCTCGGCGGCACGGGCGAAACTGCCCAGCCGCGCCGCCGCCTCGAAGGCGCGGATGGCGACAAGCGATGGCAGCTGGCGTTGGTTCACCATAAGTGTGGCTTAGCCTGGGCCCCGATACCTGTGTGGTCAATCCCCCCTGCCACCGCAAGCATGGGGCATCTTCGGCGCAGGATCACGCACATGGATCGACGGCAGTTCCTGGCCTCCCTGGCCATCGCAGCGGCCGCCCGTGCGCTGCCCTCCGGCACCGCGCCCGCAGGCCCCGGCGAGGATTGGCGCTGGCTGCAGGGCAACTGGCGGGTGCGCCACCAGCGGCTGAAGGAGCGCCTGGTGGGCGATACGCGCTGGGAGTCCTTCGCTGGCAGCAGTGCGGTCTGGCTGACCCTGGGCGGACGGGGAACCATCGATGACAACGTGATGGCTCTGCCTTCAGGCGCCTATCGCGGCCTCGGCGTGCGCGCCTTTGATCCGGCGTCATCCACCTGGTCGATCTGGTGGATCGATGGACGCAACCCTGAGCGCATCGAGCCGCCCGTGCGGGGACGCTTCGACGCAAACGGCGGCACCTTCCATGGCACCGATCGGCTCGACGGAAGGCCCATCGACGTGCGGTTCCGCTGGCACGACATCCATGGCAAGGAACCTTGGTGGGAGCAGGCCTTCTCCGCCGATGGAGGCATGCACTGGGAGATCAACTGGCGCAACTGGTTCCGCCGTACCGCTGCGGCACCAGCTCCCCTTTCGACGCTACCCGATGCCCCGGCTGATTTCGACTTCCTGGTGGGCCACTGGAACGTCCACCATCGCCGCCTGCGTGCCCGCCTGGCAGGCAGCGATGCCTGGGAGCATTTCAACGGAACCCTGCACAACTGGCCGGTACTGGGCGGGTACGGCAACGTGGGCGACAACCTGATGGACGTGCCTGCCGCGCCAGTGCGCGGAATGGGCATCCGCGCCTGGAACGCGCGCAGGCGGCACTGGCTGAGCTGGTGGCTGGATGGTCGCGCACCCACCCGGATCGGCGCCCCCCTGCGAGGCGCCTTCGAGCGCGGTGTCGGAAGGTTCTTCGGTGAAGACCAGCACAACGGTCACGCGGTGCAGACACGCGTGGTCTGGTCGCGCATCACCCCACGGTCGGCGCGCTGGGAACAGGCCGCCTCCATCGACGGTGGACGCAGTTGGGAAACCAACTGGGTGAGCTATTTCGAGCGACAGGCATGAAGGCGCTGCTGGCCACGGTGCTGCTGGCATCGACAGTGCTCGTGCCCTCACCCTCCCGGGTGCTGGAGTTCCTCGATCCGGTCGAACGTTTCGCGCCCGGCGTTGCATCCACGCGCTATGACGAGGTGCGGCTGACGTTGAGCCCCGACGGCAACACCGCGCTGTGGTTCAGCCGCAACCGCCCCGGCGGTCCCGGCGGCCATGACATCTGGATCTCGCGGCGCGGTGGAGAGCGCTGGCGACCGGCGACGCCGGCGCCGTTCAACACGCCTGGGCGTGATTTCGATCCCGCATTCTCTGCAGACGGGCGCGTGGTGTACTTCTGTTCGGACCGCGAAGGCGGCCAGGGCGGTGACGATCTGTACCGGGTCAGCATGGATGGCGACGGCCGCTTCGGCCACCCCGAGAATCTGGGGTCCGCAGTGAACAGCGCAGCAGACGAGTTCGCGCCGATGCTCTCGCCGGACGGTCGTACGCTGTTGTTCTCCAGCGATCGGGCGGGCGGCGCCGGTGGACATGATCTCTACAGCGCCGGCATGCAGGACGGGGAGGCTGCGCCTGCGCGGCGGCTGCCAGGAGACATCAACACCGCCGCGCAGGAGTTCGATGCTACCTTCCTCGACGATGGCCACACGGTGGTGTTCGCGCGCGCCCTGGACTTCGGCAAGGCACCGGTCCGCCAGTTCATCGCCTCCGCATACAGCGGCCGCTACGGCGCGGGCCAGCCCTTGCCCTCGCCGGTGAACGAACCCACTGGCGACAGCTACGGCGCCATGCTGGATGGTTCGCACCCCCGCACGCTGACCTACTCAGCACGACGTCCCGGTGGCGAAGGGCTGGACCTGTACCGGGTCCGCTACCGCATCGAGCCGCCTTGAAGGCGGCTGTTGTCGATGTCCGGCATGGCGGTTCGTCGAGAAGGTGAACACCCCAGGAGAAGATGCAGATGCCGTCTCAACAGTTGCTGGCCTGCGCCTGCGGCCAGGTGCGCCTGACCGTCACGGGCAGCCCCATCGCCACCGTCGAATGCTGCTGCGACAGCTGCCGCAGGGCGGGTGTGCAGCTGCAGTCGCGGCCCGGCGCCCCCGAGGTGCTGGGGCCGCATGGCGAGACGCTGTTCGTCATGCATCGCAAGGATCGCGTCAGCATTGACGCAGGGCACTCCCTGCTGAGCGCGCTCCGGCCATCGACCCAGGGCGGCAGTCGTCGCGTGCTGGCACGCTGTTGCAACACACCGCTGTTCCTGGAGTTCAGCGGCGGCCACTGGCTGAGCCTGTACGGACTGCTTTGGCCCGCATCGGCAAGACCGGCCGTGGAAATGCGCACGATGGTCGGTGACCTTCCCGATTCCTCGGCCCTTCCCAACGATGTGCCGAACCTGAAGACCCGCTCCCTGTGCTTCTACGCCCGCCTGATGAAAGCATGGATCGCCATGGGCCTGCGCAGTCCGCGAATCGAGATCGCCGGAGACCCTCATGGCTGAGTCCGGGCGGATCGAGATCGAGAGCATCACCACGCCCGGCCACACCCAGCGCGTGGATCGCGCCAAGTACATGGCCATGCGCAATGCCCTGCTGGACGCGCTGCCAAAGCAACCGCCGGGGATGACGGTGGCGCAGGCCAAGCAGGCGCTGCTGCCGGGGCTGCCCGCATCGCTGTTCCCGGCCGGTGCAACGGCCGGATGGTGGTTGAAGGCCGTGCAGCTGGACCTGGAAGCCAAGGGCGTGATCGAACGTGTCCCAGGCAAACCGCTTCGACTGTTCAAGCACAGGGCCGCGGACTGATCAGCGCTGCGCAGGCAGCTCCAGCCGGTGCTTGCGGCACAGGCGGTACACCGTCACCCGCGAAATCTGCATCTGCCGGGCGCATTCGGACACGTTGTAACCGGTCTGGCGCAGGGTCTGCAGCAGCACATCACGCTCGGCCTGGCCGCGCGCATCGTGCAGCACCGCACCGGGCAGCACCTGCACCGGTGCGCCCAGCTCCAGATCACGCTCGTTGATCAGCTCGCCCTCGGCCATGATCGCCGCCCGCTGTACCCGGTTCAGCAGCTCTCGGACATTGCCGGGCCAGTCGAAGCGGCGCATCGCCTGGATCGCCGCCGGCGAGAAGCCACGCGCGCGGACGGCATGGCGCAGGCGGAAGCAACGCAGGAAGTGCTCGGCCAGCAGCTGTACATCGGCGCCACGCTCGCGCAAGGGCGGCATCAGCAAGCGCAGCACGTTGAGGCGGTAGTAGAGATCACTGCGGAAGCGGCCGTGGGCCACCGCGTGCTCCAGTTCGACGTGGGTCGCGGCCAGCACCCGCACATCGGCGCGCAACGGCTGGCTGCTGCCGACCCGCTCGAAGGTGCCTTCCTGCAGCACCCGCAGCAGGCTGGTCTGCGCCTCCGCAGGCAGGTCCCCCACTTCGTCGAGGAAGACCGTGCCGCCCTGCGCGGATTCGAAGACACCGATCTGCCGCTTGTCGGCGCCGGTGAACGAGCCGCGCTCGTGACCGAACAGCTCCGACTGCACCAGATTGGCCGGAATCGCCCCGCAGTTGACCGCGATGAACGGGTTGCCCGCGCGCCCGGACAGCGCGTGCAGCGCGTGTGCGGCCAGTTCCTTGCCGGTGCCGGTCTCACCGGTCACCAGCACCGGCAGCTCCACCGGAGCGAACTTGTGCAGCACTGTGCGCACCGCATGCAGCGCAGGGCTCTCGCCGATCAGTGCGCGCGGCCCCTGGCCGCTGCACGCCGCCTCAGCGGGCAGCGGATCCGCATCGAACTGCTGGCGCATCGCGCTGACCAGATCCTGCAAGCCGAATGGCAGCGTGAAGCGTGCCAGGCAGTGCTGCAGCAACGGCAGCCACGCTGCCGGCATCGCACCTGCGCTGGGCGGCAGAACCGCCAGCCATGGCAGATGCTGGTGCTGCTCGATCCACGGCATCAGCAGCTGCAACGCGGCTGCATCCAGGTGGCGGAGGTCGAGCACGGCCAGCAGCCGGTCACGCCCGCGCAGCCCAATGGCCATGCCCGGATCAGGATGGATGCTGCGCACGTACCAGCCTGCGGCCGCCAGCGCACTGCGCTCAATCGCCAGCGGTTCACCAAACCAGAGTACGCAACGCGATGTAGAAGCCTCCGGGACCGCCGCCATGCTTCCCCCAGCAACCGGACACCGTCGGCGGACTGTCGGGCAATCACCGGCGTGCCGCCCCCCGCCGGGACCTCTAACGGCCACCACGGCGGCCTTTGTTGGGCGGATGCTAGCGCTGCGCTAAACGGCTGCGCAATGAGCGCCGCGTCAAGAAGTCGCCGGCTGAAGCGGCACCGTTGCAGTCGGCGGCGGCACCTGTAACAGGAATGCGACAGGTCGCTGCCCGCCTTGCCCTGCGGTACATGGGGCTGCGCAATCCCAACACTTTTCCCACGCCGTTGTAACACCCCGGCGCCACCCCGGGCGCGCGCGCGCCGGCCATCTGTTGCCGGGCGGGCCTCCTGAAGTTGGCACGGTTGATGCGTCCCTCCGCCGCACCCACCGCGGGAGATCGGCATGGACGGCACTACCCTCATTCGCAGCCTGGCAGCCGCACTGGCACTGGCCTCGTTGTCGGCTGCCCCCACCGTCGGCGCCTCCGGTGCCCGCCAGGGGGTGAAGGCGCAGCCGGGCGAAATTGTCCTGCTGCGCGATGTGGCGGCGCGGCCGGCATACCGGATGGCCCCGCCGGGCATGGCCCTGATCGCCGACCCGAAGCCCCAGCGCGAAATTGCCACCTCACTGGGCACCGGAGCCGCAGGCGGCGGAATGGATGAACTCAGCGAGGAAGACTACGCCGGCATGGGCGCCGGCCGCAGCGCCGGGCCTGCAGCGCCACACGGCACCACCGTCGAGCGGGTGACCCAGCAGGCCCTGGGCGGCACGCTCGGCCGCAGCAGCGAGGGCATGCTCGGCAGCAGCCTCGGTGGCGCCATGAGCGGTCCACTGGGCGCGGTCGGCAACAGCACACGCGGCATCGGCGATACCGTCCGCGGTGCGCTTGCGCAGTTCCCGCTGCAGGGCCCGGCCCCGGCAGGTGGCAAGTGAAGCGCCACTGCTGGCCGCTGCTGATGGTGGCCCTGGCGCCGCTGCAGGCACACGCCGATGACTACACCGGCATGCTGGCCTACCTCGACGTGACCCGCATCGACGGCCGCGCCCTGGCCGGCGCCAACGGCGCGATCGCGGTGAACCAGGCCGCCGGCGATCTCAACCTGCAGGGCAATCTGCGCGGCATCGCCAGCGGCGCGCGCGCCGACGTGGCCATCAACGCGCAGCAGGTCCAAGGCGGCAACCGCGTGCTGTCGGCGCCGCTGCATGCACGCGCCGACATCGGCGGCGATGCACTGGCGGGCGCCAGCGGCATCGCATCAATCAACCAGGCCAGCGGCATCGCCAACACGACGCTCAACGTCGTCAGCGCGACGCTGGCCCGACAGGGCATACGCGAAACCGACGACACGGCCTTGGCCGCCGAAGGTTCCGCGTTGGCAGGGGGGCGGGACGACGCCGGTCGCGGCGTTGCGACGGGCACCCGCAGCGCCGGTGTAGCCAGCACCGCGCTGCGGGGATTCGACGGAGTCCTGCAACTCAATCAGGTCGCGGGCAGCGGCAACGATACGGCCAACGTACTGGGCCTGGTCGTGCAGGACCGCCCGTGACAACCACCCAAGCGATGCACCATCCGATGAGAGAGAGGGCACCATGAAAGCGACCGTCAAACAGACCATGCTCGCCATGGCGATTGCCACTGCCTCGACCGCCGCTGCGGCCAATGGCTGGGACAACCAGAACGCCAACGCGAACATCAACCACAACCACACCGTCAGCGAGACCCGCAACGACACCCACAACCACACCGACAACGACGTGCGCAACCGCACCGTCAATGTCAACGTACAGAAGCACAGCAACATCCAGGCCGACGAACGCAAGGAAAAGAACAACCACGGCGTCGACGTGAACCTGGAAAAGGACCTGCGCCTGAGTACCGACGTCAATTTCTCCGGTGATCCGAGCATCAGTGGCGACATCGACCTGGACTCGGCCGCGATCGCGGTGATCGACAACCGGCAGTCGATCAGCAACAACGCCACCAGCAACAGCCTGGTCACCAACAGTGCGTCGATCGGTGACAGCGTTGGTGCCGGTGCCTCGGGCAACCTGGGCTTCAACGTCGTCTCCGGCGACAACAATGCGCAGGACAACGCGGCCTCGCTGTCGGCGGCCGACGCCTCCTTCAGCTTCGGCATGGCCGACGCCGAAGTGTTCGTCAACCAGGCCGGCTTCGGCAACGCCACCATGAACTCCGGTGTGACCAACGCCGCGGCGCTGGGTGGCAATGCCTTTGGCGGCGCGTCGGGCAACATCGGGGTGAACATCGCCTCGGGCAACAACAACGAGCAGAAGAACGCACTGGCCGCATCGGTTGCCACCACCGCCGTTGCCCAGTCCAGCATCAGTTCCAACCAGGTCTCCACCGGCAACACGGTCAGCAATGCCGGCTTCGTGCAGTCCTACACCGATACGGTGCAGGTCGGCATGCGCGGTGGCGTCAGTGGCCTGACCCTGGCCTACGGCGCCGGCACCTACCGTGGCACCGGCAACGCCTACCAGATGGCCAACTACTACCTGGATACGTGGAGTGGCGATCTGCCGCACCCGGGTGGCAACAGCACCGGCCACATCGATCTGGACAACGAGATCCAGAACGCCACGATGAACCCCAACCGGCCGGGGGTGGGCGGCCTGGGCTTCGATACGCGTGAAAGCGGCACCAGCCAGTTCGTCGAACTGGGGGTGGCCGACCTGTACGCCAGCCTCAGCGGCACGGTCAGCACCACGCGCTGGGTGAATGTCAATGCGACCAACACCTCGGCGCTGTCGGGCAGTGCGTTCTCCGGCGCCTCCGGCAACATCGGTGTGAACGTGGCCGCCGGCACCGGCAACCTGCAGGCCAACAGCCTCGCCCTGGCGGTCGCCCAGCCCAGTACGGGCGGCGGTGGTGGCAACGGCGAGTAAGCGCAACACCCCGGCCGTCCGCCAATGGCCGGGTCCCCGGGAGCCCCTGTTCCTCCTCCCCCTTGGAACAGGGGCTCCCCCCTGCTGACGGAGAACGACATGTTCGGTTGCCGCGCATGGTTGCTGCTGATGACCCTGTTGCTGCTGGGCACGGGCCCGGCGTGGGCGGGCGATGTGCGCTTCAGCGGCGTGCTGCCCAACGGCGCGCTGCTGCAGCAGAAGGTGGAGAGCATGCAGGAGCGGCGCTACCGCAACGTGGTGCGCCAGCACACCGACTACAGCTGCGGTGCGGCGGCGCTGGCCACCATCCTGCGCCATGCCTACCACCTGCAGACCGATGAAGCGACGGTGATCGAAGGGATGATGGGGGTATCGGATCCTGCGCTGGTGGCCGAGCGTGGCTTCTCGTTGCTGGACATCAAGCGCTACGTGGAGTCGCTGGGCATGCGCGGGCGTGGTTATCGCATCGACGAGGCGCGGCTGCGCACGCTGCGCGTTCCCGGCCTGGTGCTGATGGATGTGCGCGGCTTCCGCCACTTCGTGGTGCTCAAGCAGGTGCGGGACGGCTACGTGGAGGTGGCCGACCCGATTCTCGGCAATCGTAGCCTGGCCCTGCCCGACTTTCTGGCGGCCTGGCCATCACGCGCCGTGTTCGTGGTGATCGGCAGTGATTTCGACCGCAACACCGTCCTGCTGCAACCCAGCGAACGGCCCAGTGCACGCGCGCTCTACGCGCGGCAGGGGCCGATCACCGATGCGGAACTGGTCGACTTCGGCTTCAGCCACGCCGATCTGTTCTGAAGGAGGCATGCACATGTTTCGTCAATGTTGCTGGATGGTCCTGCTGCTGGCGACGCCTGCCCTGCCGATCCGGGCAGCGGAGGCCGCCCCCGGCCGGGGCCTGACCGAGATTCCAGACCCGGAACTGAACCTGATGCGGGGGCGCTACACCGTGGGCGGCAACACGGTGGCCTGGTTCGGGGTGACCATGGTGTCGCAGTGGCAGGCCGGCAATGGCGCCGCACTGCAGGGCGCACTGACGCTGGGCATGGATTTCCGCGGCGGCGGCGCCCCCCGGCTGAGCTTCCAGCCCAGCGTGCAGGTCACCGCGGCCGATGCGCCGCTGCCGGACACCTCCGGCCGCAGCATCGACAGCAGCGGGCTGGCCAATGCCAGCGGACTGGTGCAGAGCGTACAGGTGGCCGGCGACGGCAACGTGGCGCGCAATGCGACCACGCTGACCGTGCGCGATGGCGCCGTGCCCGCCGGCTTCACCGACGGCGCGCATTCGGCCAGCACACAGCAGGCCGGCATCAATGCCACTGCGGCATTGGATGGCAACCAGGCGCGCCTGCTGCTGCAGGTGGATGGACAGGGCCTGGTGCAGCAGTGGATACGCAACGGCAGTGTCGGCCAGGGCATTGCCCTGGTGGGCGATGGCCAGAGCGCCAGCAACCAGCTGCGGCTGGAGCTGGTACGCGATACCGCGGGTGGCAACCTGCCGTTGAGCCAGAACGTGGCCCAGGCGATTGCACTGAACCGCGGCATGGGGCCGGGCCAGTAACAGCGGCCCGGCATTGGGGGAAGCGAGTCACAACGCAGGGCACGAACATGCACACCCTACCGAGGATCACCCCGCTGGCGCTGGCGGCGCTGGCAGGCACCGCGCTTGCCGCGCCGCCCATGGCCGGCGCTGGCGCCGACGATGGCGCCGACGTGCAGGCACTGGCCAACCAGCTGGAGCAGCTGAAGAGCAACTACGCCCAGGAAGTGCGACGGCTGCGCGAGCTGGACATGCAGGTACAGGCGATGCAGGCCCGCCTGGCGGGCCGGGCCGGCCCGGACGCCGCCGCTCCTGCGGCGCCGCTGGCACAGGCTGCGGCCGCCGCCGTTCCTCCCAGCAGTGAAGGCTATGCCAGCACTGCTGCCGAGGCACAGCAGGCCAAGCAGGAGTCGCGACGCAGCGTGGATGATGTGAAGCAGCAGCAATCGGCGCTGTTCTCGCGCCGCTTCACTGTCGAAAACAGCCTTACCTACGCGCGCTACGATCGCAAGCAGCTCACCCTCAACGGCTTCCTGGCGCTGGATGCGATCTTCCTGGGCAACATCGCCATCGAGAACGTGGAGTCCGATTCGCTCACCTACAACCTGGCGGCGCGCTGGGGCGTCAGCCCGAACCTGACGTTGAACCTGGACGTGCCGTACCTGGCGCGGCGCACTGTCTACCAGAAAGGCGGTGCCGGTGGCGCGGCGGCGGCGATCGCCCAGGAAGAGACCAACGGCAATGGCCTGGGTGACATCGGCCTGAGTGCGAACTACCGGTTGTTCGGGGAGCGTGGCTGGCGCCCGGAAACCGTGCTCACCGCAGGGGTGACCGCCCCCACCGGGCGCGCACCGTATGGCCTGGACTGGAAAGTGATCGAACGCGACGACGATGACTACATCCGCTTCGCGGTGCCACGCGAGCAACCCACCGGCAACGGCGTCTGGCAGGCCAACCTGGGCCTGTCGATGGTGAAGACCGCCGATCCGGCCATCCTGTTCGCCAATGTGGGTTACGTGCACTCGTTCGCGCGCAGTTTCGACGATATCGACAGCAACCCCGATACGGTCAATCCCGGTGAAGTGAAGCTGGGCGGATCGGTGTACTTCGGCGCGGGCGTGGCCTTCGCCTTCAACGAGCGCACCAGCCTCAGCCTGTCCTTCAGCGACCGCATCAGCGCCCGCGCCTCGACCCGCTTCGAGGGCGGCCAGTGGGTGAAGGTGATCGGCAGCGACGCCAACGCCGCGTCGCTGAACCTGGGCGTGACCTATGCGCTGAACCAGCACACCACCCTGGTGACGCTGCTGGGCATCGGCCTGACGCCGGATGCACCCGACTTCACCCTGGCGTTCAAGATCCCGTACATGCTCTAGCAGCCCCTGCGCTGCACCGGCAGGGGGCGCACGGCCCCCTGCCCCGCGGCATCGACGGTGCCGATCAGCAGATCCGCCGCATCCCGGCCGCGCCTTCACGGGGATCGCCCCGCATTCTTCGTCGATTCCGCCAATCCGGCGGCGTCGTCATTTCCTACGCTGGGCCCACGGTGAAGCACAGGCAGTTCCCCCCAAGGCACCGTGACTACCCCGCACTTCCACTTTCCGCAGGAGCAGCACATGGCATTTCCAACCGCGGTAAACGACCAGATCACCGACTCGGTCACCCAGGCCAACACCAAGGTGTTGGGCGATGCGCCCGCCGTGGCAGTGGGCAATCTCTACCAGGCCACCGCACAGGCGCTGGCCAACGCCGCCCACAACGCCACCAACGCGCAGCAGCAGTCCTACGTGACCGCGCAGTCGGCGACCACCATGGGCGTGGCCACGCTGTACTCGATCGATACCGCCACCACCGCCGTGGCCAGCAAGGAAATCCTCAGCACCCGCGTGCGCGGGCTGGGTTCCTGATCCGTCGTCCCGCCGCTGACCCGCCAACCCAAAGGAGCAAGACATGGCATTCCCGACCGCTGTCAACGACCAGATCACCGATTCGGTCACCCAGGCCAACACCAAGGTGCTGGGTGACGCCCCCGCCGTGGCGATGGGCAATCTCTACCAGGCCACCGCGCAGGCGCTGGCCAATGCCGCCCACAACGCGACCAACGCGCAGCAGCAGTCCTATGTGACCGCGCAGGCAGCCACCACCATGGGCGTGGCCACGCTGTACTCGATCGACACGGCCACCACCGGCGTGGCCACCAAGCAGATCCTCGGCGCGTAACGCGCCGGCAGGCAAGGAGCTGATCCATGGCGTTTCCCACGGCCGTCAACGACCAGGTCACCGATTCGGTCACCCAGGCCAACCTGCAGGTGCTGGGCGTGGCACCGGCCACGGCGATGGGCACCTTGTACCAGGCCACCGCCCAGGCCCTGGCCAATGCCGCCCACAACGCGACGCTGGCCCAGCAGCAGATGTATGTCACCGCCCAGGCGGCCACCACGATGGGCGTGGCCCTGCTCTATGCCGTCGATACCGGCGCCACCGGCGCCGCAACCCGGAAGATCCTCGGCTGATCCAGCTGAATGTCGTCGATCTCCGTTCCTGTAGTGCAGTCCATCCAAGGAGTTTTCACCATGGCATTTCCCACCGCCGTCAACAGCCAGATCACCGACTCGGTCTCGCAGGTCAACACCAAGGTTCTCGGTGATGCGCCGGCGATCGCAATGGGCAACCTGTTCGTGGCCACCAGCCAGGCGCTGTCCAACGCCGCCCACAACGCCACCAACAACCAGCAGCAGTCCTACGTGACCATGCAGGCGTCGACCACCCAGGGGGTGTCCACGCTGTATGCGATCGACACCGCCTCCAATGGCGTGGCCACCCGCGAAATCCTGGGCCTGCGCTGACGTGTTGGCCCGGCGTGACGTCGCCCACCGCGCCCCCGCCCCGGGTGGCGTCACGCCGGGCCCCTGATTGATGGCCGCGCCGCCTGCCATCGGCTACCTGCTGGATGCCACCAGCAGTGGGTCCGCGCTGGCGATCGGCCTTGCCCCGTCGTTTGCGATGTCCGCCACCTACCTGGCGATGGCCGACAGCATCGGCCTGGCGATGCAGAACGCGGTGGCAAACCAACAACGTGGCCAGGTGACCGCCGGCGCGAGCCTGGCCCAGGTCCTGGCCCTGATCATCCAGAAGGGAGCCGTTCCATCATGAGCAGTGACAACACGGTCAACAGCCAGATCGTCGACAGCGTCAGCGCCGCCGCCACGTTGCTGGTCGGCCAGGCGCCGGCGCAGGCCTTCGGCATGCTGGACATGGTGATGCTGGAGACCCTGGGCACGGCCATGCACAACGCGGTCGCGCGCCAGCAGGGCGCCGGCATGGTCAGCTCGGCGGCGGTGACCGCCGCCTGCGCGAAGATGATCAACGCGCCGTGGCCGGTACCGCCGCCCCCGCCCGCGCCGGCACCGCCACCGCCACCGAACGTGATCCCGCTGCCCGGCCCGGTGCCGGCCCCACCCTCGCCGACGGCGGTAATCGCCGCGGCCACCGCAGAAGGAAAGACCGCCATCAGCGTCCTGCAGGCACAGACCCACGGTGCCACCGCCGACGCTGCGGCCGCCACCGCCAGCCTGCACACGCTTGAACAGCTTGCAGGCGAAGGCGCGGCGCCCGCGCCCGGCCCTGCGCCCGACTCCACGCCCGGTCCGGATCCGGCAGCGGGTCCCGCCCAGGACCCCGCGCCCGACTCCCCTTCCACCCCGGCGAGCGACGGCACTGATCCCGCCGCGTGACGCCGCGCCGGATGCGTCCGGCCGCCCACCGCCCCTCAAGGAGCCTGTATGGACCCGAGCAACGTCAACGCCCAGGTCATCGATGTGATCAACCAGGTGCAGACGGCCACCATGGCCAGCACCGTGGTCAAGACCAGCGGTGCCGGCAAGGCCTACCAGTCGGTCGCGCAGTCGGCGGCGATCGCCGTCCAGGATGCCGCCGATGCGCTTCGCAACGTCTCCACCATCGCCACCACCGCCGCCGGTGTGGCCATGGCCCAGTACCTGGCGACGGGAGACGAAAAGTATGCGAGGGTACTGACCCAGGCGCAGACCATGATGCAAGGGGCTACCGACGACTTCACACGGGTCGGCAGTGCGGCTGCGACCGTCCTCAAGGATTTTCCGGCCGCATAGGGCCGCAAGGAGAGCCACGCATGAGCGTTTTCATTGACGGTCGTTCCATTCCTCACCTCGGCCAGCTCGGTCCACGCACCCGGCGCGTGCTGCACTTCATCGACGGCGGCCACTACTGGCTGCAATGGGCGATCGATTCCCACGAGCACCGCTACATGTTCGCCGACGAAGGCGCGATGCTGGACGGCGTACAGCAGGGCCTGCATGGTTCGCGCATGACGTGGTTGCCGCAGGCTGGCCTGCAGGTCAGCCCCATCAAGCTGCTCAGCCTGGGGAACGACGAACTGGATGTGCTGCGCCAGCTTGAAATGGGCCCGTCCAGCAGCCCGCTCGTCAACGAGACTCACGCGGTACTGACCCGCCACGGTCTGCTGAGCAACACGCAGCTGGAGGCCTTCCGCCCGTTCCTCGTGGCCGTCGACGCCGGCGATGCGCCGCTGCTGCGCCAGCTCGATTTCCGTGAGTCGCTGGCGTTGTACCAGCTGGCCGCTGAGCAGCGCAGCGCGGGCCAGGCGACCGAGGCCCAGGCCGAGGCAGCGCGGTTCGCCCTGCTGCATGCACGCAGGCCAATCGAATTTGCCGACTACTATCGCTTCTACCAGCGCGTGCACCCGACCGGCAGCAGCAGCGAACTGCGCATGGAACGCGCTACGCATGCGCTGCAGACGCTGTTGCCGATGTTGTTCGGTTACCTGGATGGTCCGCAGCTGCCCAGCCTGCCGTCGCCGGACCAGGTGCGCGCGGCGATTGCCGAGACCCTGGCCGCGAACCGCCAGATCGGCTACGCGCGCATCTCGCTGGCGGCGCAACAGGTCGCCCTGTTCCTCAACGATGGTTCGGGTCTGCCGCCGGACGGTGAACGCCTGCGCGAGGCCACACGACGGCAGCTGCGCAGCGCGCAGGTCTTCCTCAATGAACATCCGGTTGCCCGTGGCCAGCTTGGCCAGGATGGGGCAAGCCTGCTGTTCGCGATCGATGGTTCCAAGGAACAGGCGCGCGTGCAGGTGGAGGACAACGTCATTACCCTGCAGGACTATCGGCGTATCCGTCATTTCACCCACGATGAAGCCGAGCAGGGCTTCGAGGCGGGCGCAGTGTGAGCCCGGACCAGCCTGCCGCGCCCGAAGACGGCGTTCCGGCCGCCACCGCCGCTCTGGCCAGCGCCGCCGGTGTGGCCGTGGCCGCTGGCCGGCTTGCGGCGCGGCAACAGGCGCAACAGATCCTGGCCGATGCCCAGGCGGCATTGCGCCACATCCTGGGCGGCCACCGCGACGGCGCCCCATCCCCAGCCCCAGAAGGAGTTCCTGCGATGACCTTCCCGACCCCGCTGCCCTCACCGCCCACCCCGGACAACCCGGGTGGCAAGACACCGATGCAGATCGCGCAGGAGATGGCCGACGCGGCCATGGCCGCCAGCGAGGCCGGCATCCGCGCGGCGATGGCGGTCTCACATCAGGCGGTCGAGGCCGCCAGCGAAGCGGCGCGGCGTGCCGACGAGGCGGCCGAAGAAGCGGTCCGCCGGGCAACCGAAGCGAACGCCAGGTAGCGCCCGCTGCGGCGGTGACTCGGCCCGGCCAGGCTTGCGCCTGCGCCGGGCTTTTTCATTGCTCCGGCGTGCGGCGGTAGCTGCGCGGGCTCACCCCGACCACCCGGCGGAAGCTCTTCTCGAAGTGGCTCAGGTCACCGAAGCCGACCTGCAGGGCGACATCGGTGATGCGCAGGCGCTGGCCGCCGCGCAGCAGCTGCTTGGCATGTTCGATGCGCAGTTGCTGCAGCAGCAGCTTGAAGGTGGTGCCCAGTTCGCTGCGGAACAGGAACCCCAGGTGCGACTGGCTCACATGCGCCTGGCGGGCCAGGTCACCCAGCGTCACCGGCTCGGCGGCATGGTCCTTCAGATAGGCCAGCGCCCGTTTCAGGCCATCATGCAGCCCTTCATGTGCCGAGGCCGGCGCGGCCACCGCGTCGTCCTGCCGGGTGGCCTCGGCCGCAGGCGGGTCGATCGCCGCCAATACCGGCACTGGAGGCGCTGCATCGGCGCTGGCCACCAGCCCCGGCGCGTGGCGCAGCACGTCCTCGCGATGGATGCTGCGTCCACCGGTCATCACCGCCAGCCGCACCACCACCCGTTCCATTTCCAGCAGGTTGCCGGGCCAGTGGTGGCTGCGCAGGGTTTCCAGCACGTCACCACCGATGACCTGCGGGTTGAACCCATGCATCTGCAGCGAGCGCGCCACCAGGGCACCGATGTCTTCGGTGCGCTCGCGCAGCGGCGGAATGTCCACGGTGAGGAATTCCAGGCCGGCCAGCAGCGCACGCGAGAACTGCCGCTCGCGCACGCGCTGTTCCAGGTCGGCGCTGGTGGAAGCGATGACCCGGATGGCGTGCACCGGGTCGGCGTCGACCGTTGCCGCCTGCATGCCGCGGATGCTGTGCGAAAGCTGGCCCTGCAAAGCGGCAGGCAGCTCATCCACTTCATGCAGGTACAGGGTGCCGCCGCCGGCACGACCGAACCAGTCGGCCGGCTCACCCTGGGCGTGCGCACAGTTGATCTCCACGAACGGCCCGCGCCGTCTCGGCCCGCCGCTGTGCAGTGCCGCGGCCAGCTCCATCTTCTCGGTGCCGAACTCACCGCGCAGCAATACCGGCAGACGACTGGCGGCTGCGCGCTCGACAAACTCCTCCATCCGCTTCAGCGCGTCACAGGCACCGACCAGCAGCAGCGGCCGGCTCAGGGCCTGCTCGGCCCAGGCCTGCGCTTCGTAGCGCTTGATCAGATGCGCACAACGGTGCGCGAACAGCTCGCCCAGCGCCAGCGCCCGGCTGTCCAGGCGGCCGGGCTCTCCCTCCAGCTGCAGCTCACCCAGCACCTCCCCCCCGTAGCGGATCGGCACGCGTTGGCTGTCACCGGGTGCCTGCGGCGGCGCTGCAGTCGCGGCGTCCTCCGCGCTGCCGGTGCCGGTGCCACGCAGGTGCACGCGCCCACCGCGCAGGGCCTGATGCTGCGAAAACTCCTTCACGAACGCGCCCAGCAGATCGGGCAGGGACCGGTGTGGCCGATAGGCGCGCTGCAACATCTCACTGACTTGCCTGTGCATTGAAACTCCCCTTTCGAATGGCGACCCGGTGCCGTTGCACCAGCCGATCGCGCAATGCGTAGCGTTCTGGCCTCATTGCGTGATGCTGCGATGCCGTCGCCGCACCCCGCGCCAGCCGTTGCATACGCAGATCAACGTTCACGCTGTCCGCCCCCATGCCCCCAGGGAGTTGCCGTCGGTAGCTCGACGATGCGGACGTCGGACGGATCGGGATACCTGCAACACCCTGGCCGGCGTCGCTGCTCCCGATTATCGAAAGTGAGTTTCAGGAAAATCGTGATGATAATCACGTGAATATTCAGAACCGGCGTGGCGCCTCTCGTAGTGGAGGCACCAATGGCAGGCCGAGACGTTGCTTTGGCGCCTGCCAGTGATGACTGGCCATTGCTCAGCGTTCAGCCCGTTCCCAGCGCCGTACGCGCCGTACATAATCCGCGCCCCAATCACGGAGATTCACTGCATGGAACGTACCACCGGCACCACCACGGCCCCGAAGAACTACCTGATGTGGGCCATCCTGAGCATCTTCGGTGGCTTCTGGCCGTTCGGCATCGTCGCCACGGTCTACGCCAACCGCACCTCGTCACTGCTGGCCGCCGGCCAGATCGGTGCCGCCACCGTGGCCTCGCGCAAGGCACTGCGCTGGCTGATCGCTTCGTTCGTCACGCTGCCGTTGTGCGTACTGCTGCTGGTGGGTTACGCGCTGATCCTGCGCGCTGGCGCCTGAGCCAGGCAGGACCGTTCTGCGGCATGATGGGCGCCCTGCCATGATCCGGAGTCTGTCATGCCTGTTGGATTCATCGGCCTGGGCGTGATGGGAACGCCGATGGCGGGTCACCTGGCGCGCTCAGGCACCGCCGTGCTGGGCTGGTCGCGCTCCGGGCGTACCTATCCTGCTGCGCAGGCGGCGGGCATCGGGGTGTGCGCATCGCTCGACGAGGTGTTCGCGGCGTGCGACACCCTGATCCTGATGCTGGCCCATGACGAGGCCATCGGCAGCGTGCTGGACCGCCACGGCGCGGCCTTCCGCGAACGCGTGCAGGGCCGCCTGCTGATCAACATGGGCACCAGTTCCGCCGCGTTTTCACAGGCCTTGTGCGAACAGGTGCGCGGTGCGGGCGGGCGCTACGTGGAGGCGCCGGTGTCCGGATCGCGCGTGCAGGCCGAGGCCGCACAGCTGGTCATCCTTCTGGCCGGGGCACCGACCGATATTGAGCAGGCCACAGCCCTGCTGGCGCCACTGGGCCGGCAATGCGTCGCCTGCGGCCCGGTTCCGTCGGCGCTGCGCATGAAGCTGGCGGTGAACCTGTACCTCATCACGCTGGTCACCGGGCTGGCCGAGGCAGTGCACTTCGCCGAAAAGCACGGCATCGCGCTGGAGCGCTTCGCCGAGGTGCTCAATGCCGGCCCGATGGCCAGCGACGTGTCGCGGATCAAGCTGGACAAGATGATCCGCGACGATTTCCAGGTGCAGGCATCGATCACCGACGTTCTGAAGAACAGCGGACTGGTGGCCGGTGCGGCGCGCGAGGCCGGCATGCACGCCGCACTGATCGAGGACAGCGACGCGCTGTTCGCCCGTGCCCAGCAGATGGGTCTGGGTAGGTTGGACATGGCCGCCGTACTGCTGGCCGTCCGTGCCGGACGGGCCGGCACCGACCGGCACTGACCCGCGCTGCTCCGGGTTCATCTTCCGGCACCACAGCGGTCGGCGCCCGCTGCTATATTCGGTCCAGCTTGGCAGGCATGGTGCCTGCCCACGAATCTCAGGGAGCGGATCATGGGTCTGGTGCAGGCAGTGAAGGGTGCAGTCGGCGGCGTGCTGGCCGACCAGTGGAAGGACTTCTACACCGTGCCGACGGGGCTGCCGTCCACCGCCGCACTGTTCGCCGCGGTGGCCCAGGGTACCAATGGCGGCCGGGGCTCCAACACCAGCGGCTCGTCCAACATCATCAGCAACGGCTCGAAGATCATCGTGCCGGAGGGCTATGGCCTGCTGCTGTTCCAGGACGGTGCCATTACCGCGTTCGTTGCCGAACCCGGCGGCTACGAGTGGCGCTCGGACGATCTGAATTCGCAGTCGATCTTCGCCGGTGACGGCCTGGTCAGCACCTTCATCAAGCAGAGCTGGGAACGCTTCAAGTTCGGTGGCCAGCCGGGCTCGCAGCAGGCCGCCTATTTCGTGTCGCTGAAGGAACTACCGGACAACCGCTTCGGCACCCAGTCGGAAATCTATTGGGACGACGGTTTCCTCAACACCCAGGTCGGCGCGGTCACGCGCGGTTCGTACACGCTGAAGATCGTTGACCCGATCCTGTTCGTGAAGAACTTCGTACCGGCCAGCTACCTGCGGCCGGGCCAGGTGTTCGACTTCACCGACCTGGACAATGCGGCGGCCAGCCAGCTGTTCAATGAAGTGGTCGGTTCACTGGCGCCGGCGTTCAGCCTGTATACCAACGATCCCGGCAAGGGCAACCGCATCACCAAGCTGCAGCAGGATTCGCTGGGCTTCGCGCAGAGCCTGTCGGCCGCGGTGGAACAGGGCTACCAGTGGAAGTCCGACCGCGGCCTGGCCATCGTCAAGACCGCGATCGTCTCCATCGAGTACGACGCCAACACCCGCGAACTGCTGAAGACCGTGCAGCGCGCCGATGCGCTGTCCGGTTCGCGCGGCAATTCCAACCTGCAGGCCAGCGTAGCCCAGGGCATCCAGTCGGCCGGCGAGAACGGTGGCGCGGCGGGCCTGGTGGGCGTCGGCATGGCCTCGGGCATGTTCGGCGTGGGCGGCATGCAGCAGCCGGTGACGCCGGCCGCCGATGACCCAGTGGCCAAGCTGAAGAAGGCCAAGGAGATGCTGGATCTGGGCCTGATCACCCAGAGCGACTACGACGCGCTGAAGGCCAAGGCACTGGGCCTGTAACCGGCAGGACGCACGACGACCATGTCCGATTCCCGAAACGGCCCACCGCCGCTGCCCGGATCCGCGCCTGCGACACCGCCGCCGCTGCCGGCGGCGTCGCTCGATGGCCCGGGTTCGCCGCAGGACGTACCTCCCCTGCCCGGCAGCTTTCCGCTGGATACCTCGAAACTGCCACAGGCGATCCGCGATGAAGTGGAAGCGCCCGACCCGCTGGCCATCGATACCTCGGCCCGCGAACTGAAGGACGGCCTCAACCGCTGTCCCAAGTGCGGCGCCACCGACATCCGGCCCAAGCCCGGCACCGACATCCTCATCTGCCTGTACTGCCGTCACCAATGGCAGGGCGAGCGGGTGGAAGAGGCATTCGGGCTGGGCGAGGACATCGACCAGCTGCGCGGCACCGTCATCGCCTCCGGTGCGCGTGACATCGATGCCGACACCTCAGCGCTGATGACCTTCAAGTGCACCGGCTGTGGTGCCGAGGTGACGGTCAACACCGAAAGCACCATGACCGCACGCTGCCATTGGTGCCGGCATGTGTTCGGCGTCAACGAGCAGATCGCCAACGGCGCCGTGCCCGATGCCGTGCTGCCCTTCCATATCAGCAAGGACGATGCGGTCGCGCGCATCCGCCAGTTCGTGGACAAGCGCCGGCTGTTCGCGCTGAAGGCCTTCAAGCAGCAGTTCACCCCGGAAAACGTGGTGGGCGTGTACCTGCCCTACATGATTGTCGACAGCAATGTCAGCGCAGCGGTGGCCGGCAAGGGCGAGATCCAGACCCGCCGCTACGAAGTGGGCAACGACAAGAACAAGCGCACCGTGTATGACGCCGATGTCTACCAGATCGAGCGCCAGGTCGATTTCACCGTCGACGATCTGCAGATGGAATCTTCGGCCGAGCGCGGCAACCTGGATGTCAGCGCCAACACCAACAACATCATCAACACCATCCTGCCGTTCGACACCAAGAACGCGGTGAAGTGGAACGCCTCCTACCTGGCCGGTTTCACCTCGGAGAAGCGCAACGTGGACGTGGAGAAACTGCGTCCGCGGCTGGAGGACCAGCTGCTGTCGATCGCGCGCTCGCAGGTGGAAGCATCGGTACGCGGCTACAACCGCGGCGTGCGCTGGGAGCAGGAGCAGCTGGAAGTCCACGGCACCCGCTGGGTATCGATGTACCTGCCGGTCTGGCTTTACTCCTACCACCAGCCTGGCCGCAATGGCGGCATGCTGCACTACATCGCAGTGAACGGCCGCACCGGCGAAACCATGGGCAGCGTGCCGGTGCAGCAATGGAAGATGCTGCTGGCGGCACTGGCCGCCGGCACCGTCATCGAAACCCTCGCAATTGCAATCCTGATGGCAACCTCATGAGCGACGACAGTGGCCTCTGGCTGTTGGCGGCAGGCCCGGCCGGCGCAACCGCGCTGTACTGGGCGCTGTATCGCTACTACCGCAATACCGACAAATCGCACGCCTTCGAGCACGAGACCGAGGTCAAGGCGAAACCGGTCACCGGCTCCAACCAGAAGGTGGGCCAGGTGCGGGGCACTGAAGCCACGCGCATCGACGGCGACAACGTGTACGAGTATCGACGGCGCGTGGTCCGCGTGAAACCGGAGCCGTAGAGCCAGGCCATGCCTGGCTGAGGTCGAAGACGCCCCGACGACGACGGTGAACAGCTTCAGCCGCGGCGTGGTGCGCGCGCCGCTGTCTGTGGCTTGCTTCGCAGATCGTCGCGAAGGCACATGCCTATACTACCGCCGCTTCCACCCCGGCCATCACTGCGCCAGCCGGTGGAAGCGGCGGGGCTGGATGGCCCCGTCGGGCCGGCCGCCCTGCTGCCGCCGGCCCTGCCAGTGATTTGTAACCCAACGCGGTTCAACCAATCACCAGGGGGAAGGCCATGCGCTACACACGTCGTGATTTTCTTGCCAGCACCGCCAGTGCGTCACTGGCGTCACTGATCGCACCCGGGGCCTGGGCTAGCGGCGCCGCGCCGGCCGACAAGGCCGTGCAGGCTCGCTACCACCGCTACAGCGTCACCAGCCCCGAAGGCCAGGGCATGCTGAAAAGCTACGCGCGCGGCATCGAGGCCATGCTGAAACTGCCGGCGAATGATCCGCGCAACTGGTTCCGCAATGCCTTCGTGCACCTGATGGACTGCCCGCACGGCAACTGGTGGTTCTACGTCTGGCACCGTGGCTATGTGGGCTACTTCGAGCAGACCATCCGCACGCTCAGTGGTGATCCGCAGTTCGCGATGCCCTACTGGGACTGGACCGAGCTGCCGCGCATTCCGCCGGCGATGTTCGATGGGGTGCTGTCGCCTACTGACAGCGCCTACGCCCCCTACACGCGCAACCTGGCGGTGTTCACCCGCTTCATGCGGCCGGCGCTGCAGCGTTACTGGGATTCGCTCGATGCCGGGCAGCGCGGACAACTCAAGCTGCGCGGCTATCTCACCGCAGACGATGTCTGGAACGATGTGACCGGCTACAGCGCCACCGAGAAGACCGGCATCTCCGGCAACGCGGCCTACGCGATCACCTGCGGCGCGCGCTATCTGTGGCGGGAAAACCCCGGCTTCGACGACAAGACGCGCTCGGCGGTTTCACCCGACACCATCCATGCCGGGCTGTCGCCGGTGGAGTTCTACAACGCCGATGTCAGCCGCAGCTTCACCAGTTCGCGCACGGCCTCACACGTGGTGCAACCGGATGGCGCCACGAAATTCTCGGTGCTCGAAGGCTTCCCGCACAACAAGGTGCACAACTGCATCGGCGGTGTTGGCGCGGTCGATCCCGGCCCGTACGGCAACATGACCAACTTCCTGTCGCCGCTGGATCCGATCTTCTACCTGCACCACGCCAACATGGACCGCCTGTGGGATGTGTGGACGCAGCTGCAGTACCAGCGAGGCAAGCCGATCATGCCGGTGGACGTCGAGCAGCGGCGCCAGTTCATGAACGAGCCGTTCCGCTTCTTCGTCAACGCGCAGGGTGGCTTCGTCGGCGAGCGTCCGGCCAGTGCGTTCTTCTCCACCACGGCCTTCGACTACGACTACGTCTACCCGGGCCGCAACGACCTGCTGAAGACCGCCGCGCAACCGGCCGCCGCCGGTGCGGTGCGGCTGGTGCGCGGCACGCGTTCCGACGGCGCGGTGCGCGTGGCCATCCCCGATGAAGCGGTGCGCGCGCACCTGGCATCGGCAGGGCCACGTCAGCTGATCGCCGAGGTGACGCTGGAACGACCACGCGGGTTGAACAACACCCGCGAGTTCGACGTGCTGATCAACGCGCCCGCAGGCACCACCTCGGTAGCGGCCGACAGCCCCTACTACGCGGGCACCGTATCGTTCTTTGGCCCAAGCATGCCCGGCATGGACCACAGTCATCCCACCACGTTTGCGGTGCCGTTGCCGCAGAAACTGGGGGCACTACAGGCACTCAACGCCGCCGCTGGCGGGGCGAGGACGCTGGAGATCCGTCTGGTTGCGTCGTCCGGCCAGGCGCCGCAGACATTCCCGGTGCTGGATGCGTCCATTCTTGTGGCACCGCAGCAGCCATGATGGCGTACGGCAGGTGCCGGCACTGTCCGGCACCTGCCTTCGGCACGCCGGCCAGGTCCAGCAGCAGGCCGGCAATGATGCCGGTGCGGTCCTTGCCGGCCATGCAATGGAACAGCACCGCGCCATCCTGTTGTGCGGCGATGCCCTGCAATACCTGCCTGGACTGCGCTTGGCTGTGGCCCAGCCACTGCACATCGACCTCGCCGAGTAAATCGGGGAAGTGGGTCATCATCGTCGGCGGCCACGGGCTTCACGTTGGCGGCAGTAGCCTGGGGCGCGACGGCCTGCGGTGCATCGGCGACCAGCGCCTGGGCAAGTCCATCGACGAGGAACGGATCGCTGGCCGCACCCTGCTGCTGCGTGTGCTGGTGGAGGGCCTGGCGATGCGCGCAGTGCGCGATCCGGACCTACCGCCAACCAGGGTGCGTGCCCTGCTGGCCGATGCCATCGGCCGGGTGATGGCCGATTGAGAGCGGCGACCACGGTGGCTCGGAACGCAGCGATGTACCATCACGCGCTCTCCCGCCCCGCCGGTCGGATACTCGCCCGGACTCCCGCCCGAGGATCCTGCGATGGCTGCCGTGCTTGCCCGTACCTGCCTGTCCGCACTGTGCTGTCTGGCCCTGCCCGCCCTGGCCCAGGACGCCTCGTTCGGCGTCGGCCAACAGACCACCCGCACCGACCAGACTACACAGACCAGCAGCACCCAGACCCAGAGCGCTGACGTCTCCGCCGCCGGCAACAGTGGTGCGATGACCACCCAGACCACCACACAGGGCAGCTCACATACCGAGTCACGCAGCGAAAGCAGCGGCATGGATGTCGAGGTCGGTTTCCACGACCGGAGTGACGACTGGGGGCATGAGCACCGCCGCAATGAACCCGATGTACGCGACGGCGATCTGTTCGGCCGCTGGACGCTGGGCCAGGAAAACGGCAGCAGCTGCACCATCGAACTGAAGAACAACGAGTGGTTTGGCGGCTACAGCGCCTACGTGCCCGCCGGCTGCCCGGACGGCTTCTTCTCGGCCAACCGCTGGCTGCTGTCGGGCAACCAGCTGCTGCTGACCGATACCAACAACACCGTGCTGGGCCGATTCCGTGCCTCCGGTGGGGGGCGCTGGTCCGGCGCCCGCGAATCGGACGGGGCGCGCCTGTATCTGAACCCGACGGGGCGCTGACATGTTGCGCAGGCTGCATCTGTTTCCGGCCGGCATTGCCTGCGCACTGCATGCCGCCCTGCTGCTGCCCGCCCTGTCTGGCGCCGGCGCGGCCTCCGCGGCGCCGGCGCTTGCCCCGGTTGAGGCGCGCGTACCGTTCGCCCCCTCGCCCTTCAATGGCAGCGACGGCGCGCGCCACCTGGCCTATGAACTGCACATCAGCAACTTCTACGGGGATACCGGCGCGCTGGCACCGCAGGGACTGGAGGTGCGTGCAGACACCTCGGCATCGCCGTTGCTGCAGCTGGATGCTGCGGCATTGTCAGCATGGGCGCGTCCGGCCGCCGCAGAAGGCGCACCGTTGTCGATCGCTGCCGGCAAGCGCCTCACCCTGTTCATCTGGCTGAGCCTGCCAGCCGATGCACCGCTTCCGCACGTTCTCAGCCACCACATCGATTTCACCACGGACAAGGGCGCCACCGTTTCCCTCGACGGCGCTGCGGTGACCGTCGCTGCGCAGTCACCGCCGCAGCTGGGCCCTCCGCTGAAGGAAGGGCGCTGGCTCGCGCACGAAGGCCCCGGGGCGGCGCAGTCGCATCACTGGGGCAGCCTGGTGGCGGTGAACGGTGCGCTGACCATCCCCCAGCGGTTCGCGCTCGATCTGGTGGGGGTGGACGCACAGGGCCGTGCGGTGCATGCCGCTCCCGAGCGCCTGCAACACACGCGCCACCAGGACTGGGTCGGCTATGCGGCACCGGTCATCGCGGTGGCCCACGGCGTGGTGCGCGATGCCCGCGATGGCGAACCGGAGCATGCACCGCTCACCGCGCAGCCGGAGCCCACATCGCTTACCGAAGCCGGCCTGTTCGGCAACTACGTGGTGCTGGAAATCGCGCCCGGCGTGTTCGCCAGCTATGCCCATCTGCGCAAGGGCAGCATCAAGGTCAGGCCCGGGCAGACGGTGCAGCGCGGGCAGGCCCTGGCCGAACTCGGCCAATCGGGTAACTCGGCGGCTCCGCACCTGCATTTCCAGCTGAGCAACAGCGTGCACTTCGAGGGCTCGGAGGGGATTCCCTATGTCTTCGATCGCTTCCAGTACTTCGGTCCGGAATCGGAGGCGCAGCTGTTCGGGCAAGGGCCAGCCTGGAACAGCCCGTCGCCGCAGCCACGCCGGCAGCAGCTGCCGCTCAACGATGTGGTGATCGGCTTCTGATCGAGGCGATGCGCGCGGACCAAAGACCGCCCTCGCCTCACACTGGCATCACCCGTGCTTGGCACTAGATAACTCCGGCGGCGCTAGCATCGCCGGTGCCGTCGCAGCCTCCCGCCCACGCCCCTGCCCTGTCACGCACCATGGACGAAGCCGACCGACTGCTTGAAATCGACCGACTGAGCCTTCTGGATACGCCGCCGGAGCCGGTGTTCGACGCCATCGTCGCAGCGGCCCGTTCCGCCACCGGAATGACCATGGGGCTGATCTCGGTGGTCGCCGAGCAGCGCCAGTGGTTCAAGGCCAACATCGGCCTGGAAGGTGTCAGCGAGACCTCGCGCGACATCTCGTTCTGTACCCATGCCATCGAGCAGGACACCCTGTTCGAAGTCGCCGATACGCGCCAGGACCCCCGCTTCTCCAGCAATCCGCTGGTCACCGGCGGCCCGCGCATCCGCCACTACGTCGGCATCGCGCTCGGCTCGGCCTACGGCGCCCGCATCGGCACCCTGTGCCTGCTCGACCCGATGCCCGGCGTGCTGTCACCCTCGCAGCGCGAACTGATGGTGCACCTGGCGCGGGTCACCACCCAGGTGCTGGAACAGCGCAGCGCACTGCTGGCACAGGTCGGCCAGGCCAAGGCACTGCATCGCGAACTCAAGCGCAGCGAGGATTTCCTCGAGCGCACCAACCGCGCCGCGCGCGTGGGGGGCTGGGAGCTGGACCTGCACAGCAACGAGGTGCGCTGGACCCGCGAAACCAAGCATATCCACGGCGTCCGCGGCAATTACCAGCCGACACTGGAATCAGCACTGTCGTTCTATCGCGCCGACAGCCGCAGCATCATGCAGAGCGCGGTGCAACGCTGCATCGACGAAGGCACACCCTGGGAAATACAGGTGCCGATGACCACTGCCGACCATCGCGACATCTGGGTGCGCGTGGTGGGTGGGCGGCAGCAGGTCGATGGCCACACACGTCTGGTCGGCGCGATCCAGGACATCACCGACGAGCGCGCCGTGCTGGATGCGCTGGAAGCCAGCGAAACACGCTATCGGCGCCTGTTCCATTACAGCCTGGGCCTGATCTGCACGCATACCCTGGACGGCACGCTGACCTCGGTGAACCCGGCGGCCGTGCAGTCGCTGGGTTTCGAGGAGAGCCAGATGGTCGGGCGCAGCCTCGGCGCGCTGATGCCCGCAGATCGCCGCGACGCGTTCGACGCCTACCTGGCACGCATCGCCGCGGCGCACACCGATTCGGGCGTGATCGAGCTGATCGGCGCCGATGGCCATCGCCGCTACTGGGCCTACCACAATGTGCTCGACGAAGAGGCCGATCCGCCCTATGTGCTGGGGCATGCGCAGGACGTCACTGCGCTGCGCCAACAGGAGCGCATCCTGCGCGAGCTGTCCCAGCGCGACCCGCTGACCCACTGCCACAACCGCCGCTACCTGCATCGGCTCGATGCCCTGGTTGACGCGAACTGGGCCTGCCTGCTGTTCGACCTGGACCATTTCAAGCAGATCAACGATCTGCAGGGGCATCGGCGCGGCGACGCGGTGCTGGTGGAGTTCGCCACCTTCCTGCGCCGGCCGCTGGCCGAACGCGAAGTCGTGGTGCGGCTGGGCGGCGATGAGTTCCTGGTCGTGCTGGATGCCCCGCCCGCGCGCCTGGCCGCGCTGGAAGGCTGGTACCGGCAGCATGCCGCGGCCGCACCCACGCCGTTCTCGATGGGCAGCGCCGAGCACCGCCCGGGCGAGGCTTTGGCCGAGACCATCCATCGCGCAGATACCCAGCTGTACCGGACACGCGCCCGCATCCGCCAGCAGATGCGTCCGGCGCAGGCGCCCGATTCCGGGCACTGAACGCCGCCTCCGCTGCCGCCGGTGCTAGCGCCCGGCCGCCTCCAGGAACACGCGCATCCGCTCCAGCTCGTCCTGCAACGCCTGGCCAAACACCCGATCGCGCGCCAGCGATCGCCCGGCATAGCCCACGCTCGAGGCCAGCTCGCCGTCGCGCACGCTGAGATTGGCCCAGCCCACCACCTGGTCGTGCCACAACAGCGGCAGGGCGTAGTAGCCGTACTGGCGCTTGGGTGCAGGCGTGTACGCCTCGAACCGGTAGACCCAGCCCCACAACTGCTCGAAGCGGCGGCGATCCCACACCACCGGATCGAACGGTGCCAGCAGGCGCACCTGCTCGTCCGGCGCGTGGCGGCGGGAGCGTGGATTCTCATCCGCCGGCCAGTACCACGTGGTGCCGTCCAGCGTGCAACTGGCAAGTTGCTGCCTGGCCAGTTTCAGCGCGTGCCGGGTCTGCTCGGCCAGGTGTGGTGCGCCATAGCCCAGCAGGCGCACCAGATAGGTCAGGCTGGCCGACGGCAGCGGCGCGTACTTGCGCACCACCAGGTTGACCAGCGCCGCCGCGCGCTCGATCTGCGCAGCCTCGCTGGCATCGGCCTCGGCGTGTTCGGCCAACGTGTAGATGCGCGTGCCACTGTCGCGGCGCTGCACGCGCAACAGTCCGCGGTAATGCATGCCGTCAAGCAACTGGGTGCTGGCATTGCTGGTGCCACCCCAGTAGTTGGTCACCCGGCCATGCGCGAAGGCCTGATCGACTTCACGCGGGTGCACACTGCCGCGTTCGCGTACAAAGGCCAGCACATCGGCTGCACGGCGCCGGGTCTGCGCATCCCACACGCGCCGGGACACGCGCGGATGCATCAGCGCCAGATGCTCACGCGGCAGGAAACCGTAGTTGACCAGGCAGTCTTCTTCCACCGGCAGGCGCGCGTAGCGCCGCTCCAGATCTCCCGCGCGGTAGTCCTTCACCCGGTGTCGCAGGGTCAGGTCCTGCGCACGCGCCGGGGCGCGGATCGGGTCGGCCTGTACGAAGCCGAGCCGCCGGATCGCCGCCATCAGCGTGGTGGGTGCGAACAGGGTGCGCGCCACAGCGAAGCGGCGCAGGTCATCGAGGGTGGGCGTGGCAGGCATGGCCGCATTGTAGATCCACGCCATGCGTGGATGGGGTCACGGCGATCGGTCCGCGCCGTCCTCTTTCAAGACCTGCAACGACCCGATCACCAGCGCACGCAGACCCTGCCTGAAGTCGGTGATGACCTGGCCATCCTCATCGTCGGCGATCGCGTAGATGGTGTCGGCACCGGCGATGCAGTGGAACGCCAGGGTCGCCAACAACCAACGCGCCTTGTCGATCGGCAGCCCGTACACCTCGGCCACATGCACCTGGTGGGCGGCGATCTTTTCCAGCATCGGCGTGGTCGCCACCGAACGCCGCAGCAGATACGGCGGCAGCCCGGGATGCGCCTTCACCACCTCGCACAGCGACGCCACAAACGTCAGCAGGTAGCCCTGCAGTCCGCCCGCGGCATCACGCGATGCGCGCGGGATCTGCCAGCGCTGGAACACGGCATCGGCCACCAGCCGTTTCAACGCCTCCAGATTGGCCACGCGCTTGTACAGCGCGGCCTGGCTCACCGCCAGTTCGGCGGCAACGGTGGCCATGGTCAGGCCGGGCAGCCCCAGGCGGATGCCGATGTCGGCCAGACGCTCGGGGGTGATGGTGGGCGGCCGGCCACGGGGCGCCTGTGTTGGATCGGGTTGCGTACTCATAGCGTTGTCAGGGTGACAGCAAAGGGACCCTCTTGTCCGCTTCCTGTGATTTAGTTTACTGTACTCAACTAAATTGAAGTGCGCCCGGCTCGCCACCGTGGCCCACACCCGAATCGAGCCGGTGGCTCATCTCCCGCCAGGTCCCCACCCAGCCAACAACCCTGCGCTGCGCCCCCTCCCCGTGCTTGCCGATGGCAGCGCGCCAGGCGCGTTCGCGCCTGCGATCTACAGGAACCTGGCATGACCGTGTTTGATCTACCCGCTTCGCCCGTCCGTCCGGCCATGGCCGCTGCGCGGCTGCTGACACCTCCGCCGCGCGCGGACCGGCGCCACCGCGTCTCGGGCCTCGCGCTGGGCCTGCTGGCCTCGTTCGCCGCGTTGGCCGAATCTGCCGAATCGGCACCGTCCACCCTGCCCTCGGTGCAGGTGCAGGAACAGCGGCGGGTCACCAGCGACTACGCGGGCGGACAGGTGGCCGGCGGCGGCCGTGTCGGCCTGCTCGGTGACAAGGACTTCATGGACACACCGTTCAGCACGGTCAGCTATACCGAAGCGTTCATCCGCGACCACCAGGCCCGGGACATCACCGAGGTCATCGCCGCCACCGACCCAACGGTGTTCAGCAACGGCGTCACCGGCTCGTGGAGCGAGAACTACGCCATCCGTGGCTTCGCCTCCAGTACCAGCGACACCACCTTCAACGGTCTCAGCGGCATGGCGCCGTTCTACCGCACCTCGCCGGAAATGTTCGAGCGCATCGAGGTACTGAAGGGCCCGTCGGCGTTGCTCAACGGCATGCCGCCGGGCGGCTCGGTGGGCGGCGCGGTGAACCTGGTGCCCAAGCGTGCCGGTGAGCAGCCGCTGCTGCGGGTCAGTGCCAACTTCGCCTCCGATGCGCAGTTCGGCACCCATGTGGACGTCGGCCGCCGGCTGGGCACCGACAGGCAGTTCGGCATCCGCTTCAACGGCGCCTGGCGTGATGGCGACGGCGCCGTCGGCAAGCAGCGCAAGAAGGTGCAGCTGGGGTCGCTGGCACTGGACTGGCGCGGCAGCCGTGCGCGCCTGTCGGCCGATCTGTACAGCGCCGACGACCGCATTGACGGCCCGGCGCGCGGGGTCGGTCTGGCCCCGGGGGTGGCGATTCCGCGCCCGCCGCGCGGCGATACCCTGATCAACCCGGACTGGGCGTACGTGGACAGCCGGGACAAGGGCGCGATGCTGCGCGGCGAGCTGGACATCAATGACAGCCTGATGGCCTACCTGGCCTATGGCACCAGCAGGACCGACTACCGCTACAACGGCTCGATCAGCGCACAGGTGCTCAACCCGGCCGGCGATTTCAGCACAGTGATCGGCCAGCTGGCGTTCGATATCCGCAAGCAGTCCGGTGATGCCGGCCTGCGCGGCACGTTCCGTACCGGCAGCGTCGGCCATCAGTGGGCCGCCAATGTGACCCACTACCAGCACACCCAGAACGACTATGGCCGCCGCAGCGTGCCGGGCTGGGACTGGACCACCCACCTCTACCACCCGGTGTGGGGGCCGGCCGCGCCGTTCATCGCGCCGCACATCTCGCACACCGGACTGCGCCTGGACAGCCTTGGCGTGGCCGACACCCTGTCTTTCGCCGATGAGCGCGTGCAGCTGACGCTGGGCGTGCGTCGTCAGCAGGTACTCAGCGAGACCTTCAACGTGGCCACCGGTGCGCGCACCTCGCGCTATGACGAAAGCGCCACCACCCCGGCGGCCGCGTTGCTGGTGAAAGCCAGCGACAACGTCTCGGTCTACACCAACTACATCGAAGGCCTCAGCCAGGGCGCCACCGCACCGATGACCGCGGCCAACGCTGGCGATGTGTTCGCACCCTTCCGCACCAAGCAGAAGGAGCTGGGCCTGAAGCTGGACCAGGGCAGTTTCGCGCACACCTTCAGCGTGTACGAGATCAAGCGTCCGAGCAGCTACACCGACCCGGTCACCAACATCTTCTCGTTTGGTGGCGAGCAACGTAACCGTGGCCTGGAATGGGGCTTCTTCGGTTCACCGCTGGACGGCGTGCGCCTGCTGGGCGGCCTTGCCTATGTGCAACCGAAGCTGACCCGTACCGCCGGCGGCGTGAATGAGGGCCGCATCGCCACTGCCGTGGCCCAGCGCCAGGCCAAGCTGGGCGTGGAATGGAATGTGCCGGTGCTGCAGGGGCTGACCCTGACCGGGAATGCGACGGCCATGTCCAAGCAGTACATCAGTGCCGACAACCGCCTGTCGGTGCCGGGCCGCACGCTGTTCGATGTGGGCGCGCGCTACAGCACGACGCTGGCGGGCCGGCCGTTTGCGCTGCGTGCCACGGTGAACAACGTGGCCAACAAGGCGTACTGGGGCATGCCGTTGCTGTCGAGCCTGGCACTGGGTGCGCCGAGAACGGTGCTGCTCTCGGCCACGATGGATTTCTGAGGCGCCTGGCCCGTCCAGGACGCGACGTTGCCGGGCGCCGCACCGGCAACGTCGCGGGATCATGCGCCAGGTGCCGGCGACAGCAGTTCATCCAGCATCAGCAGGCGACGGCGGCGGTTCTGCAGTCGATCCAGGAACACACCAATGCCGGAGCCCCCCATGCCGAAGTCGTTGCAGAGGCGATAGTGTGCCGGCCCGGCAAAGGCGATGCCTCCCTCGCAGTCGATCGCGTGTGGCAGGATCGCCTCGGCCTGGTAGAAGGCGGCATGGCCGAAGCGCTCATCGCCGAGAAAATGCGCCATGTCCAGCATGAACTCACCGAAGCCGGCATTGCCGCTGTCCTGCCAGATCTTGTTGGTGACCCGTGGCCGCACCGAATGCGCGCAGTCCAGCGCCGCCTCGCGGAAACGCTCACTGCCGGTAGCGACGAAGTGACGCACGCAGGCCATGCCGATGCCTGCCGATCCGAAACGGGTATGCGGGCTGGCCGGCGCGGCCGGTCCGCTTTCAACGTGCGTGGGCCATACCGTTCTCCCGGCAATGCGCAGGCCATGGGCGAGATCGAAATCCAGTGCATCGGCGGCGGCATTGAGATAGCGCTGCGCGCCGGTCGCCTTGCCCAGATAGGTGAGAAACAGCGCGATACCACTCTGTCCATCGCCCAGCCCCAGGCCGGTGCGGTCCCCTGCCTTCCAGTACAGGCCGACGGCACCGCGCTGCCCCTGCTGCAACAACGCATCGCCGATGCGCGCAGCCGCCTCAAGGTAGGCCGGGTCGCGCAACGACCGCCAGGCGTGCAGATTCAGCAGGCCCAGTCCCGCGGCGCCGAAGTACAGCCCGGGCAGCACCCGCGCGGCCGGGTCATCGTTGATCTCGGCCAGCAGGCGGCGCGCCGTGTCCGGGCGGCCTGCGCACATCATCAGCAAGGCGACGCCGCCGCGGCCGGAGTACAGGCCGCTCGGGCATCGTTGCGGGGTGGCGCCGCGTTCGATCCAGTCCAGCACAGCCGGCTGTAGTTGGCCGCCCCGTTGCAACAGGAACATCGCAACGCCGGTCGCGCCGAACTGCAGCGAGACCGGGTTGGTCATGAACATCTGCAGGCCCGCCGGCCACAGGCGATCGCTGCGTGAGAGATCGCAGGTCGAGGCGAGGTAGCGTTCGTAGCCGTCCAGTACGGCAGCAATGCGCGCTCGCGTCTGCGCTGCCGGCGCGGCCACCTCCAGCAGTTGCGCGCGTGTCGGGAACATCAATCTGTCCGGTGCGGGCGCCGGCGCCTTGGCCAGGTGCGCCAACGCACGCGCGATGCTCCAGCGTTCATCCACGTCCTGAAGCGTCAGGCCCGTCACGATCTCGTGCAGATCGGCGGGCAGGCCCAGATCATCCAGCACCTGGCGCAGCTTGCGCTCAAGCAGGGCCTGTCGGCACAGATCCAGGCCGGAGGCACAGAAGGTGATCATGTCCAGAATGAGCGCGCCGAACGCGTAGTGATCCTCCTGCACCGTAGGGCGCTGCGCTTCCAACTGCTGCTGCGAGGCGTAGCCCGGCGTCCAGCCCTTGGCCCAGCGCGAGTCGACACCGATCTCGTGCGCGAACTCCAGATCGATGAACTTCACTTCCCCATCAGCGGTGAACATCACGTTGCTGCGGGTCAGGTCGCGCAGCACGACGTCGTGGTCGTGAACGCACTGCAGCGCCTCGCCGATCTGGCGGATCTTCGTGCGGATACGCTCAAAACCGTCGCGCGACCGCTGATCCTCATCGGCGAAGTAGAACGCCATCGCACTGTCCCACAGCGTGATCGCCTCCAGCTGCTCCTGGACCAGGAACCAGTTGTTCCATTCCTTGAACAGGTCCACATATACCGGCACCCGTCCGGTCCCGGACAGTTTCTGCAGGATCCGGGCCTCGCGCTGGATCGCATTGACCATACCGTTGGGTACATCGGTGCCATCGGCGGCGGAAAAGCCACGCACCTCGCGGATGACGACCTTGCGCCCGGTGGCGGTATCACGCCCGTGATAGATGCCGCCGGTGCCGTTGAACTTGAGCACCCCCTTCACTTCATAGCGGGCGTTGAGGGTGATCGGCCCCTGCGGTGACTGCGGCGCCGCTTCGGCGGCGCGGGTGACCGGATCGATGACGCCGGGCGGCAGCCGGAATGCCGGGCCACGCACGTCTTCCTGCCATGCGCCGTCACTGAGCGGGTAGCCCTGCTGCAGACTGCCGTAGGGATCCGGCCGCGATACGCCGGCATGCGCGCCATACCGGTAGTAGACCACCGTGCTGTCGGCGTAGGGGCGATCGGTCAGCACATGCGGGCCGGCCAGATCACAGGTGGCCTGATGCAGCTGTGGCAGCAACGCCTGGAACTGCTGCGGGTCCTGCGGGTAGATCGTGATGAACTTGCCCACCTGGAAGCGCGACCATCCCTTGCCCAGCGAAAGCCCGAGCATGAAAGGATCGGAGCAGAACTTGAACGCCACGCCGGCCTCCAGCACCACCGGCAGGATCGCAGACAGTGTGCGTTCGGCGTTTTCAGGAATACTGGACAGATGGATCTTCCACCCGTGGCTGGCCGCTACGCTCTGTGCGGGACGACAGGTGGTCCAGAAGCCCCGCGCCTGCATCGTCCAGCTGGATGGCAAGCGGCTGCGCGCGATCGCTGCATACTCATCGGTCGGCCGGTAGCGGTCCGGCGATTCAAAATGCAGGCTGTCAGCCAGCGTGTACAGACGTGCCGTCACCTCACTCACTCCACACCTCCTTGTCGACACGGCGGGATCCACCGTGTCCGCATCGCACGCGCCGACAGACTGCACCGTCCACCCAGGTGAACGGCGCAGCGACTTCAACCATTGAAGACTTCGCCACTGGCGCGGCGGACGCCGGCCGGTGGCAGAAGGTTCAGGGCAGCCCGATGGACTACGCCTTGTCCGAACCTTCGTCGATGCCCAGGCCCGAGCTGTACCAGGACAGGCAGACCACACACTCGGCTTCAGCTTCCAGCGACTCGATTTCCAGCGACTGCAGAGCAAGTACGTTGTTCATTCTTCACTTCCTTATTTTGTTGGGAGATGAACACTGCTGAATGCGGCGTCGTGATTGATCCTTGTCAACGCCGCCTGAAACTTATAAGCGCGACTCCAAATGCTGTCAAACGCGCTTGCAGCAATTTTCAGTTGCGCATGCATCGCACCGTGTCTACGCGCACCGACCAGTGCATTTACAGCATCTGCAACGTGGCATGCCCTGTGCTGGCACGCTGGGGGCGCTATGCTGGCGGCCCCGTTCGTGAGACGCCTGCCATGCGCACCCTGTATCCCGCCATCGAGCCCTACCGCGAGTTCACGCTGCCGGTCAGCGATCTGCACACCCTGCACGTGGAAGAATGCGGCACGCCCGATGGCATCGCGGTGGTGTACCTGCACGGTGGGCCCGGCGCTGGCATCTCGCCCACTCATCGACGCTTCTTCGACCCGGCGCGCTACCGCATCGTGCTGATCGACCAGCGCGGCAGCGCACGTTCCACCCCGTTCGGCGAACTGCGCGACAACACCACGCAGGATCTGGTGGCCGATATCGAGAAGGTGCGCGAGCACCTGGGCATCGAGCGCTGGCTGGTCTACGGCGGCTCGTGGGGCTCAACGCTGGCGCTGGCCTATGCGCAGGCGCATCCCGAGCGGGCCACCGGCCTGATCGTGCGCGGCGTGTTCCTCGGCCGCGAGATCGAGAATCGCTGGTTCGCCGAAGTCGATGGCGGTGCGCGCTGGATCTTCCCGGAGCGCTGGGACCGCTACGAGGCCCATATTCCCGTGGCCGAGCGCGGCAACATGATCGAGGCCTACTGGGCGCGGCTGGACAGCCCGGATGAGGCGACCCGCATCGCCGCGGCCCAGGCCTGGCTGGGCTGGGAAGACAACGCCGCCACGCTGCAACACCAGGTGGACGCCGAATCCAGCGATGACCCGCTGGATACGCTGGCCAAGGCACGGATCGAAGCGCACTACTTCCGCAATGGCATTTTCCTGGAGCCGGACCAGCTGCTGCACGGTATCGACCGCATCCGCCACCTGCCGGGCGTGATCGTGCAGGGGCGCTACGACATCATCTGCCCGCCGCGCAGCGCCTGGGATCTGGCCAAGGCCTGGCCGGAAGCGCAGCTGCTGATGGTGACCTCGGGCCACAGCGCCAATGAAGCGGCCACGACCGATGCACTGGTGCGCGCCACCGATGCGTTTGCGGACAGATTCTGACGGGGCATCGAGGGCGAACAGCCGCGGATCTTCGGAGAACTCGTGAAGAATCGGCCGGGGACATGGCTGGCGCCCCGCTCCTGGCAGGGTCGAGCACTGGTCGACTCTACCCAGCGGGATTCCTTCAGCCGACACTGAACCCCACCGTGGCCAGCCCGTCCTGGCTGGCCACGAATACTTCACCGCCGTGCAGCATGGCGATGGCCTTGACGATGGACAGGCCCAGCCCGTGGTGACGCTCGCCTCGGTACTCGCGGGCTTCATCCACCCGGTAGAAGCGCTCGAACAGCAACGGCAGGTGTTCGCGGGCGATGCCGTCGCCCTCGTTCAGCACCGCAATGCGGGCACCGCTGCCTTCGGCCTGCAGCTGCACCCGCACCACGCTGCCAGGCCGCGCGTGCTGCACGGCGTTGTGCAGCAGGTTGGTCAATGCACGCCTCAGCAGCGACGGATCGATGCGTGCGCTGGCGTCACCTTCAATGCGCAGGGTCAGCCCCGCCTCCTCGAACAGCAACTCGAGGAACTCCCCGGCCGTGGCCACCTCCTCGGCCAGGGACACGGTGCGGGTGTCCATGGCGATGTCACCCTGCCCGGCACGCGACAAGAAAAGCATGTCGTTGACGATGGCGCGCAGGCGCTCCAGCTCTTCCAGATTCGACTGCATCACTTCCTGCAGGTCGGCGTTATCGCGCGGCCGCGACAGCGCGACCTGGGTCTGGCCCATCAGGTTGGCCAGAGGCGTGCGCAGTTCATGCGCCACGTCCGCATTGAAGGCATCCAGCCGCGTATATGCGGCTTCCAGTCGATCCAGCGCGCCATTGAAGGCGCCGGTCAGGTGACCCAGCTCGGCCGGCAGCCCCGCAGTGTCCAGCCGCTGCGACAGCCGCTGGGGACTGAGTGAGCGCGCTTCGTCGGACAGCGCCCGCAATGGCGCCAATCCCAACCGCGCGATCCAGTAGCCCAGGCCGGCCACCAGCAGCACGCCCAGCACACCGGCCACCCACAGTGCTACAGCAAACCGCTGCAGTGCATGCGTATAGGGCTCGGAGTCGATGCCGATCCACAGGTCCACCGGCGGCCGTACGCCTTTGCCGGGCACGTGCTCGTAGAGCGTGCGCAGCGGGTGCGCACCCTCACGCTGCAGGGTCCCCATGCCATCGTCATGACTGCCGGGCGGTTGTACCTGCGGCTGCGCACTGCCGATACGGAAGGTCGGGTCATCGCTCCAGGCCCACACCAATGTGTCGCGGTCACCAGAAATCAGGTTGCCGACCTTCTCGCGCACCTTGGTCCAGCGCTCACGGGTATCGCACATCGCCACGCTGCCGCTCACCGCGTGCAGCTTGGTCTGCAGCTCGGCATGCTGATAACGCACGACCTGCCGTTCGAGCACGCCATACACACCGATGCCGAGCAGGGTGAACACCAGCAGCGCGGCCACAGCGAACATCGCCGACAGGCGCTGCGCGATCGACCACCTCATCGCGGCCCGTCCTCGTCTTCGCGCACCTCCAGCACATAGCCCATGCCGCGCACGGTGTGCAGCAGCTTGCTGGGGTATGGGCCATCGAGCTTGCCGCGCAAGCGCTTGATCGCCACTTCCACCACGTTGGTATTGCTGTCGAAGTTGATGTCCCAGACCTGCGCGGCAATCACCGTCTTGGACAGGATCTGTCCTCGCCGCTGCGCCAGCAGGGCCAGCAGCGCGAACTCCTTGCCGGTCAGGTCCAGGCGTGCGCCGTCACGATAGGCGCGGCGTGCCAGCAGGTTCACCTGCAGGTCACCCACCTGCAGTTCGGTCGGCTCCTGCTGCCGGCCACGTCGCACCAGTGCCTGCAGCCGTGCCAGCAGCTCGATGAACGAGAACGGCTTGACCAGATAGTCATCGGCGCCCTGCCCCAGCCCGTGCACGCGGTCATCCACGCGATCACGCGCGGTCAGCATGATCACCGGGGTCTGCTTGCTGCGGCGCAGCTCGCGCAGCACGTTGAAGCCATCCATGCCCGGCAGCATCACGTCCAGCACGATCACGTCGTAGTCGAATTCGCGGGCCAGGTGCAGGCCGGTCACGCCGTCGGCAGCCAGGTCCACCGCCCAGCCCTGCTCACCCAGGCCGGTGCGCAGGTAATGGGCGGTCTTGCTCTCATCCTCGACAATCAGCAGTTTCATCCGGGCTCCGTCAGCGCGGCACCTTCCTCTGCCCTGCGCTCGCGACGACGTTGCAGGAACAGCCGGTCCAGGGCCAGGTAGATCACCGGGGTACTGTACAGGGTCAGCAGCTGGCTGATCAGCAGGCCGCCGACCACTGCCACGCCCAGAGGCTGGCGCAGCTCCGAACCGGTGCCAAACCCGATCATCAACGGAATGGCGCCCAGCAGCGCGGCCAGCGTGGTCATCATGATCGGGCGGAAACGGGTCAGGCAGGCCTCGTGGATCGCCTGCAACGGCGACAATCCGCGGTTGCGTTGCGCGTCCAGCGCGAAGTCGACCATCAGGATGCCGTTCTTCTTGACGATGCCGATCAACAGCACGATGCCGATCAACGCCATGATCGAAAACTCCAGCCCCCACAGCCACAGCATCAGCACCGCGCCGATGCCGGCCGAAGGCAGCGTGGACAGGATCGTGAGCGGGTGCACGAAGCTCTCGTACAGCACGCCGAGGATGATGTAGACCGCCAGCAGCGCGGCCAGGATCAGCAATGGCTGGCTGGCCAGCGATTCCTGGAACGCCTGCGCGGTGCCCTGGAAGCGGCCGCTGATGCTGGCCGGCATGCCCAGCTGGACCTGGGCCTGTTCAACCAGCTGCACCGCCTCGCCCAGCGATACACCCGGGGCCAGATTGAACGACAGATTCACCGCTGGCAGCATGCCGTTGTGGCTGATCGACAGCGGCCCGTTGCCCGGCGGCTGTACCTGGGCCACCGCCGACAGCGGCACCATCTGCCCGGTCAATGGCGAGCGCAGGTGGAAGTAGGACAGCGCGTCGACCTCGCCGAGCATGCCCGGCGCGATCTCCAGGATCACCCGGTACTGGTTGGTCTCGGTCTGGAACTCGTTGATCTGGCGCTGGCCGAACGCATCGTAGAGCACCTGGTCGATGTCGTTGGCGGTCAATCCGAACCGCGCCGCAGCGGTGCGATCGATCTGCAAGCGGGTGACACTGGCGCCGACCTGCTGGTCGTTGGATACATCGCGCAGCTGCGGCAGGCCACGCAGGCGTTCGGTCAGCTGTTCGGCCCAGCGCGACAGTTCGCGACTGTCCTGTCCGCGCAACGCGTACTGGTACTGCGTGCGCGCCGGCCCTGCGCCCAGATTGATGTCCTGCGCGGCGCGCATGTACACGGTGATGCCCGGCACGCTGGCCATCTTCGCGCGCAGTCGGTCGATGAACGCATGCACGTCCACATCGCGGTCGCCGCGATCCTTCAGCACGAACCAGAAGCGGCCGTTGGACAGGGTCTGGCTGCCGCCGGTGGCGCCCACCGCATGATTGTAGGCCTGCAACGCCGGGTCCTCGGCAGCGATGGCGGCCAGCTGCCGGTGCTTGGCAGCCATCTGCTCGTAGCCGATGTCCTGCGCCGCCTCGGTGGTGGCGATCACGAAGGCGGTGTCCTGCAACGGGAAGAAGCCCTTGGGGATCATCACGTAGGAGGCCACCGCCACCGCCACTGTGGCGCCGAAGCCGAGCAGCACCGTACGTTGATGGCCCAGCGCCCATTGCAGGCTGCGGTCGTAGCCGGCCAACAGGCGACCGGCCAGCGTGTCCTGGCCGTCACGATGGGCGGGCATGCGTTTCATCAGGTGCGCAGCCATCATCGGCGCCAGCGTCAGCGAGGCCACGATCGAAATCAGGATCGCCACCGTGATGGTCAGCGCGAACTCGGCGAACAGGCGGCCGACCACGCCGCCCATGAACAGCAACGGGATGAACGCGGCGATCAGTGACAGGCTGATCGAGACCACGGTGAAGCCGATCTCGCCGGCGCCCTTCAGCGCCGCTTCCATCGGTCCCAATCCGGCCTCGCGATGGCGGTGTATGTTCTCCACCACCACGATCGCATCGTCCACCACGAAGCCGACCGCGACCACCAGCGCGACCAGGGTGAGGTTGTTCAGGCTGAAACCGGCCACGTACATCGCCGCGAACGTGGCCACCAACGCGACCACCAGCACCGCACCGACGATCAGCGTGGCCGACAGCTGGCGCAGGAACAGCCCCATCACCAGCACCACCAGCACGATGGTCAGCACCAGGGTCACTTCCACTTCATGCAGCGAGGCACGGATGGTGCGTGTGCGGTCATTGAGCACCTCCACGTCGACACTGGCCGGCAGATTGGCACGCAGCGCCGGCAACGCGGCCAGCACCGCATCGGTGGTGCGCACGATGTTGGCCCCTGGCTGGCGGCTGATGATCAGGCCCACGCCCGGCTGCCCGTTCGGCCACGCCTGCACATACGCGTTCTCGGCACCGTCGACCACCTGCGCCACATCGCCGAGCGTTACCGGCGAGCCGTCACGGTAGGCCACCACCAGCTGCCGATAGTCCTGCGCGTCGAACAACTGGTCGTTGGCCTCGAAGGTGGACGTGCGCTGGCCGCCCATCAGCGCACCCTTGGCCTGGTTGAGGCTGGCGTTCTGGGCCACGCCGCGCAGATCCGACAGGGTCATGCCCATCGCCGCCAGCCGCTCGGGCTGGGCCTGGATGCGGATGGCCGGGCGCTGCTGGCCGACGATGTTGACCTCGGACACGCCACTGATCTGGCTGATCGAGCGCGCCAGCCGGCTTTCAGCCAGATCGCTCAGTTCGGTCATCGACATCTGCGCCGAGACCACGCTGAGCACCAGGATCGGACTGTCGGCCGGGTTGACCTTGCGCCAGGTCGGCAGGTTCGGCAGATCGCTGGGCAGGCGCCCGGCGGCAGCATTGATCGCCGCCTGCACTTCCTGCGCGGCAGTGTCGATGTCCTTTTCCAGATCGAACTGCAGGGTGATCGAGGTGCTGCCCAGCGCACTGGTGGAGGTCATCTCGATGATGCCGGGCACGCCGGTCAGCTGCGTCTCCAACGGCGTGGCGACCGCCGAGGCCATCGTTTCGGCGCTGGCTCCGGGCAGGTTGGCATTGACCCGGATGGTGGGAAATTCCGCTTCTGGCAGCGGCGCCACCGGCAACTGCGGCAACGCGGCCACGCCGAGCAGGATCACCGCCAGCGTCAGCAGCGTGGTGGCCACCGGATGCCTGACGAACCAGCTGGACAGCGAAACCCGCGCGCTCATGGCGCGGCCCCGCGCTTGGCTGCCGGCGCAGACGCGGCCTCGGCAACCACCACGCCCGGGCGCAACCGCGACTGGCCATCACGGACGATCACATCGCCCACCCGCAGCTCGCCCTGCACCGCCACTTTGCCGTTCTCGGATTCACCGACGCTGACCGGCAGCACTTCGACGCTGCCATCGGCCACCACCCGATACACAAAACTGCCCTCGATGCCGCGCTGGATCGCGGCGGCGTCCACCACCAGCGTGGCCGCGCTCTGCCCGGTACGCACGCGCACGCTGACCAGCTGGCCTGGCCACAGGCGATCATCGGCATTGGCAAAGCGTGCGCGCAGGCGCACGGTGCCGGAGGTTTCCTCCACCTGGTTGTCGATCACCTGCAAACTGCCTTCGGCCAGCAGCTGGCCGCCATCGCGGTCCAGCGCCTGCACCGGCACCACCCCGGCCGCAAGGGCCTGGCGCAGCTGCGGTAGCGTGTCCTGCGGCAGCGCGAAGACCACCGAGATTGGATCGGTCTGCTGTACGGTCACCAGGCCCTGGGTATCGCTGGCGCGCACCAGGTTGCCCGGGTCGACCTGACGCAGGCCGATGCGGCCGTCCATCGGCGCCAGGATGCGGGTATACGACAGCTGCACTTGGGCGGCATCCACCGCCGCCTGGTTGCCACGCCCGGTGGCCTGCAGCTGCTGCACGGTGGCGGCCTGCTGCTCCAGCATCTGCCGCGACACCAGCTGGTCGCTGGACAGGTGCTGCAGGCGCGCCAGATCGGAGCGCGCGGCATCCAGCGTGGCCCGATCACGGGCTACCGCGGCCTGCGCCCCACCCAGATCGGCGCGGATCGCCCGATCATCGATGCGTGCCAGCAGCTGCCCCTTGCGTACCTTCTGACCTTCCTCGAACAGCACCTCGGTCAGCACGCCATCCACCTGCGGCCGCAACACCGTGCTCTGCAGCGACTGCACGGTGCCCAGGCCATTTCGCCAATGGGCGATGTCCTGTTGTTCGACCCGGCCGGTGACCACCGGCACCGGCGGTGGCGCGCTGGCCGGTTGCGCATCTCCGCGCGACACACCATGGAACAGCATCAGCAGCGAGAGCACGACCAGCAGCAGCGCCCCCAGAGCCAAGTGACGACGACGCAATCGTGCGGACAGCAGCGGAATTCGCATTGTGGGGGTCCATGCCGGTGCCGGCGCGGGGGCTGCGCGGGCCTGTTGCCATCCTCTCCGGCCGGCTCGGGCACCCTGCTGTCGCCTGCCTGACAATTTCGACAGGTGGATCTCCTATAGCTGTGCGCAGGCGCGGGTGAACGGGGTCCCAATGCCAGCGCCGGCAGCGCACGATTCTTCGCGTACCCCTTACAGATCGGCGCCGATCATCCGGCGGTGGGCGCCGTGGTGGCTGCCCCCCGCCAACAGGAGCACGCCATGACCGGTTTCCGTTTCGTTCCCGCCGCCCTCGTTGTTGCAGCCGGCCTGCTGCTGGGGGCGTGTTCCAAGCCACAGGAGCCCAGCAAGACCGCCGCCGAAGAGGTAACCCAGGTAAAGCTGATTCCGCCGTATGAATCGCTGGACAAGGACAAGGACGGCATCGTCACCCTCGCCGAGGTCGATGCGGTGGCACCCGATTGGGCACAACGCCTGCACGCCTGCGATACCGACCGTGACAAGACGCTGACCCGCGGCGAGTACGACGTGTGCAGGAACACCAGCGGTTCGCACTGATCACGATTCCGGCGCGGCCCGGCAGCCGGCTATACCAAGGTATAGCCCGGCTAACCCACGGGCCTCTAGGACTGCCCCATTCAGGGGCGGACAATAGCGCCACTGGCCAGGGCAACCCCGGCCCGCCCCTTCCCTCAAGGAGACGCAGATGGACCCCGACCCTGCCGGGCGCGATGCGCCCCGCACGCCCGCTTGCTGCCTGTTCCTGGCGCCTGCCCGCCGGTCCCTGCCTGCCTGAGTGACAGGGGATCGCCAGGCGCCGCCTGCCTGGAGATCGCCCCATGTCCTACAAGATCCTCTACATCACGTTGCGCCGCCTGATCGGTGAGCGCGATGTCGCCGCCCTGCGCAGCCAGCTGCTGCAGCACGGACCGGTCATGTTCGCCCGCGCCCTGTCGCTGGGCTCGCCACGCGTGGTGGCCGATGCGCTGTCGCTGCTGCCGATCAGCGAGCGCATCAACGTGCTGCGCCACCTGCCCTACCCGCTGCGCGATGCGATGAAGCCGCTGTGCATCGGCGGCAGCCAGCGCCTGCACATGCAGCCATGGTCGCCGGCCGTGCTGGCCATGCGCCACGCCTGAGCTGTTCCATCCCATCCGTTCGTGTTCCGGCCGCGGCCGGCTCTGACATTCGAGGAGTTCCCATGAGCCTGCTCAACGCCTGGTTCAATGCCTTCCTGCGCAGCCGTCGCGCAGGCAATCTGTTCGGCCGCCGCGCAATGCCCGAGGCTGGTTTCGGCCCGGGCAGCGCGGACGCTGCACCTTTCACGCTGACCACCGGCCTGGTCACCCTCGCCCAGCAGGATGAAGCTCGATTGCTGGACACGCTGGCCTCGCATGCCGATGGCCTCAGCGCGCATGAAGCCGAGGCACGCTTGGCCTCGCTCGGCCCCAACGAGGTGGATCACGAAAAGCCGCTGGCGTGGTGGCGGCACCTGTGGCAGTGCTACCGCAATCCGTTCAACCTGCTGTTGAGCGTGCTGGCAGCCGTGTCGTGGCTGACCGAGGACGTCAAGGCGACGATCGTGATCGGTGCGATGGTGCTGCTCTCCACCCTGATCCGCTTCGTGCAGGAAGGCCGTTCCAACCGGGCCGCCGAGCGGCTGAAGGCGCTGGTCGGCAACACCGCGCGCGTGCTGCGACGCAATCCGGGCACCGAGGCGGCCGATGTGGCCGACCAGTACTTCGGCGCGCATCTGCACAGCCGAGGCCCGGCGCGGCTGTTGGACCTGCCGATCCGCGAGCTGGTGCCTGGTGACCACATCGTGCTGTCGGCCGGCGACATGATTCCCGCCGACTGCCGCGTGCTGACCGCCAAGGATCTGTTCGTCGCACAGGCGGCGATGACCGGCGAGTCGCTGCCGGTAGAGAAGTTTGCCCACCCGGGCGACGGCCTGGCCGGCCTGCTGGAACAGCACAACCTGTTGTTCATGGGCACCAATGTGGTCTCGGGCACCGCCACCGCGGTGGTGCTGGCCACCGGCAACCGCACCTACTTCGGCACGCTGGCCCAGCGCAGCACCGCCACCGACCGTGCGCCGACCGCCTTCCAGGCCGGCGTCAACAGCGTCAGCTGGCTGTTGATCCGTTTTGCGCTGGTGATGGTGCCGTTCGTGCTGCTGATCAACGGCTGGACCAAGGGTGACTGGACCGAAGCCTTCCTGTTCGCGCTGTCGGTGGCGGTGGGCCTGACCCCGGAGATGCTGCCGATGATCGTCACCTCCACCCTGGCCAAGGGCGCGGTGCTGCTGTCGCGGCGCAAGGTGATCGTCAAGCGCCTGGACGCGATCCAGAACTTCGGCGCGATGGAGGTGTTGTGCACCGACAAGACCGGCACCCTCACCCAGGACCGGATCGCGCTGGAGCGGCACACCGATGTGTTCGGCCATGACTCGGAGGACGTGCTGAAGTTCGCCTACCTCAACAGCCACTTCCAGACCGGGTTGATCAACCTGCTCGACCGCGCGGTGCTGGAGCACGTGGAGCTGCAGAGCTCGCTGCGGCTGTCGCAGGACTACCACAAGGTGGATGAGATCCCGTTCGACTTCCAGCGCCGCCGCATGTCGGTGGTGGTCTCCGAACGCGAGGACCACCATGAGCTGATCTGCAAGGGCGCGGTGGAGGAGATGCTGGCGGTGTGCAGCACCGTGCGCGAGAACGGCCAGGACATGCCGCTGGACGAGCAGCGCCTGGCCCGCGTGCGGCAGACCACCGAAGAACTGAACGAACAGGGCCTGCGCGTGGTGGCGGTGGCGATGAAGGAGACCGCCGCCAGCCAGAGCGTGTACTCGCAGGCCGATGAGTGTGCGCTGACCCTGGTCGGCTACGTCGCCTTCCTCGACCCGCCGAAGGAATCGGCCGCACAGGCGCTGCAGGCACTTGCCACGCACGGGGTGGAGGTGAAGGTATTCACCGGCGACAACGAGCTGGTCACCGCCCGCGTGTGCGCCCAGGTCGGGCTGGATGCCGACACCATCCTGACCGGCCCGCAGATCGAGCGCATGGATGACGGCGCGTTGTCGCGGGCGCTGCACCACCACCGCGTGTTCGCCCGGCTGACGCCGCTGCACAAGGAGCGCCTGGTGCGCGAGCTGCGCGCCCAGGGCAAGGTGGTCGGTTTCCTCGGTGACGGCATCAACGACGCCCCGGCGCTGCGTGCGGCCGACATCGGCATCAGCGTGGACAGCGCCGTGGACATTGCCAAGGAGGCTGCCGACATCATCCTGCTGGAAAAGAACCTGATGGTGCTTGAGGAAGGCGTCATCCAGGGCCGGCGCACGTTCAACAACATGCTCAAGTACATCCGCATGACCGCCAGCTCCAACTTCGGAAATGTGTTCTCGGTGCTGGTGGCCTCGGCGTTCCTGCCGTTCCTGCCGATGCTGCCGTTGCAGCTGCTGGTGCAGAACCTGCTGTACGACATCTCGCAGATCGCCATTCCGTTCGACAACGTGGATGAAGAGCTGGTGCGCAGGCCGCTGAAGTGGAATCCGGCCGATATCGGGCGCTTCATGGTGTTCTTCGGGCCGATCAGTTCGATCTTCGACCTGACCTGCTTTGCGCTGATGTGGTACGTGTTCGACGCGCGTACCGCCGCCGACCAGAGCCTGTTCCAGTCCGGTTGGTTCGTGGTTGGCCTGCTGACCCAGACCCTGATCGTGCACATGATCCGTACCCCGAAGCTGCCGTTCCTGCAGAGCATCGCTGCGCCGCCGCTGCTGCTGATGACCGGCTTGATCATGGCCGTCGGCGTGGCGTTGCCGATGAGCCCGCTGGCCGGCTACTTCAAGCTGCAGGCCCTGCCGGCCGGCTACTGGCCGTTCCTGGTGGCGATCCTGTTCGGCTATGCGGTGCTGACCACCGCGCTGAAACGCTTCTACATCCGTCGCTACGGCTGGCAGTAACGGCCCGGCGCCCTGTCCAGGGAGAAACATATTGGACATCAATCCGAACCTGCCGGCGTTCAACGCCGGCGCGACCCTCAGCTCGCTGATCAGCCTGTCGGTGGCCTTCGTGCTGGGCACGGTCATCGGCCTGGAGCGGCAGCTGCGCCAGCGCACCGCCGGCCTGCGCACCAACACGCTGGTGGCGGTGGGCGCAGCGGTGTTCGTCGACCTGGCCGTACGCTTCCATGACCTGTATGGCGGCCCGCCGTCGCCGCTGCATGTGGTGGCCTACGTGATCTCCGGCGTCGGCTTCCTCGGTGCCGGCGCGATCATGAAGGATGGCGCGCAGGTGTCCGGCCTGAACACCGCCGCCACCCTGTGGGGTTCGGCAGCAGTGGGCGCATGTGCCGGCATCAAGCTGCTGCCGGAAGCGGTGATGGCTGCCGTGTTCGTGCTGGCCGCCAATACCCTGCTGCGACCGGTGGTGAACCGCATCCAGCGGCAACCGCTCCCGGAAGCCTTCAGCGAGGCGACCTATGCGATCAACGTGGTCTGCCAGCGCGAGCAGCAGGCCGAGGTGCTCGACCAGCTGTTGCTGCTGCTGGAGCAGGCGCAGTATCCGGTGCGTGCGGTGGACCAGCGTCCCTTCGGCGAACGGGATGTTGAACTCGAAGCGGTGCTGTACGCCACCACGGTCGATGCCGCCGAGCTCGATGCGCTGCTGACAACCCTGGCCACCACGCCCGGCGTGCTGCAGGGATTCTGGAACGCCAGCCTTGACGGGTAGTGCCGGCCGCCGGCCGGCAACCTCATGGACTCCGGCAACACCATGCAGCTGCCGGCCAGCGGCCGGCACTACCGGGCGCGCGCGTGCCGGCCGACGGCGCTTTGCTATCCTTTCCACCCACGCCAGGGAGCTGTCCCGATGCCATCGCTGTCGCCCCGTCGCCCCTTGGTGCTGCTGGCCCTGATCGTCGTGATGGCGGCGATCTTCCTGCTCGATACCGTCACTGATTATGCCGTCGCGGCGGCCTGCTTCTACGCTGCGGTCATTCTTGCCGCCTCGCGCGTGCTGGGCGCGCGCGGGCTGATCACCCTGGCCATCGCCTGCGTCGCACTCACCGCGCTGAGCTTCTTCCTGACCCGCTTCGGCACCTACCGCATCGGCCTGGTCAATTCGGTGATCGGCATGCTGGTCATCGGCATCACCACCTACCTCGCGCTGAACATGGAAGCGGCCAAGGCCGCGGTGCACGAAGCGCAGGGCCGGCTGCTGCGGGTCGCGCGGGCGTCCACCGTGGGCGAGCTGACCACCTCCATCGCGCATGAAGTGAACCAGCCGCTGGCGGCCATCGCCAGCAGTGCCGAGGCGTGCCAGCGCTGGTTGGCACAAGACCCGCCGAACGTGGACAAGGCGCGGCAGACCGTGGCCCGGATCCTGGCCGACGCGCACCGCGCCGGCGATGTGATCGCCCGCATCCGAGGCCTGACCCAGGGCGCGGCGCCGGAACGTCACGCCTTCGACCTGAACCAGGCCGTCGAGGAAATGCTAGCACTCTCGCGCAGCGAGCTGGATCGGCATGGCGTAGTCGTCGCCCTGCTACTGGAGGCCGATCTGCCCCCCGTGCGAGCCGATCGTGTGCAGGTGCAGCAGGTCATCGGCAACCTGATCCTCAACGCCGTGGACGCCATGGAGCCAGTGCCCACCGCCGACAGGCGCCTGTCGCTGCACACCCGGCGCGACGGCCCCTGGATCAGCCTCAGCGTGCGCGACCGCGGCGTGGGCCTGCCGGCCGACCAGCCCGAGCGGGTGTTCGATGCGTTCTGGACCACCAAGTCACACGGGCTTGGGCTCGGCCTGAGCCTGAGCCGTTCGATGATCGAGGCCAACCACGGCCGGATCCGAGCTGAGCGACCCGCCGGTGGCGGCGCCTGCTTCGTGTTCGAGCTACCCATCGCCACGGAAGCGCCCCATGCGTAAGCCTGCTGCCCCCCCCGCCGATCCGGCACCCATCGTCTATGTAGTCGACGACGATCCGTCGGTGCGCGCCGCGCTGGAAGACCTGCTGGCCTCGATGGGCTTGCAGGTTCGGGCCTTCGCCTCGACCCAGGCCTTCCTCGAGCACGAACGGGAAGATGCACCGGCCTGCCTGGTGCTGGACGTGCGCATGCCCGGCCAGAGTGGTCTGGAGTTCCATCGCACGATGGGCAACCTCGGCCTGCAGCTGCCCGTGGTGTTCATCACCGGCCACGGTGACATCGCGATGGGCGTCAACGCGATCAAGGACGGCGCCATCGAGTTCCTGACCAAACCGTTCCGTGACCAGGAATTGCTGGATGCGATCCACAAGGGCATCGACATCGACCGCCAGCGGCGCCGCGAAGGCGAGGCGCTGGACGCGCTGCAGCAGCGCTGGAACACGCTCAACCCAGGCGAGCGCGAGGTGGTTGATGGCGTGGTGCGCGGCCGCCTCAACAAGCAGATCGCCGGCGACCTCGGGGTCAGCGAAATCACGGTGAAGGTGCGTCGCGCGCAGGTGATGCGCAAGATGGGCGCGCGCACCCTAGTCGATCTGGTACGCATGTACGACCGCTTGCAGGCAGGCCCGGGCTGACTGCGGTCAGCCGTCTAGCCCGCATCCGGCAGGCTGTACAGCAGCCGGTAGTCGTGGCGTCCCTGGGTGATGCTGATCTCCAGCGTCCCGGCCAGGCCCTGCAGGCCATCGCTGCCCGAATCAGGCACCACCACCACGCTCAGCTCGGGCGTGCCGCGGGTCATCAGCCCGTTGTGCTGCAGGGTGAAAGCGCCCTCGCGGCCGGCCAGTACCGCGGTCACCCGTTCCATCGCCACGTACCCGGCCGAGCCTTCCACCGGCGTGCGGAATGCCAGCATCTGGCCGACGCTGCTGCCCTGCAGATCGCCATGGAAGATCTTGTCGATCGACAGCACGCCGATCGGGCCGTCGTTGCCGCCGATCGGCAACAGAGTCACCTCAAAGGTCCCGCGTGCTTCGCCCTGCATCCCGCACCCCCGGTTGATGGATGGATTCCGGCTACTTCTTTGTCGCCAGTACGATCACCCCGGCCAGCACCAGGCCGATGCCGCTCCATTCGCGCAGGCTCGGCCGCTCATCCAGCAGCAGGTAGGCCAGCACGATCACCAGCACTACGCTGAACTTGTCGACCACCGCCACCTTGGCCAGTTCGCCACCCTGCAACGCGCGGAAGTAGAACAACCACGAGGCGCCGGTCGCCAGCGCCGACAGTACCAGGAACAACTGGGTACGCCCGGGCAGCAGCAACGGGTTGGACCATTTACCGGTCATCACCACCATCGGCACGATCACCGCAGCGACCACCAATGTGCGGAGGGCCATGGCCAGGTCCGAATCGACCCCCTTGACGCCAATCTTGGCAAACAACGCGGTCAGCGCCGCGAACACGGCAGACAACCCGGCCCACACCAGCCACTGCGGTAGGTTCTGCACGGTCGCCTCGCCGGTCGCCCTCGATGGGCGTCCGGCAAACGCTACTCCACCCTGCCATCGGTGGGGCTTCACCTGACCCTCACCCTCGCTACAATGGGCCCAGAATCGCCAGGGGGCGATCTGCAGGGAACGCGTCATCCATGTTCGACCAGGACACCCTCCCCGCCCGCATCGGGCCGGTGGCCCTTGCCCGGGCCACCCTGCCGCGCAGCCGATGGCTGCCGCGCCCTATTCCCTTCGTTGCGCAGCACCCTGCCCGCTCGGCGCGGCAGGTTCCTCATTGCACGCCCTGACCGGAGCCATCGACATGTCCGACAACAACCTCCTTGCCACGCCGGCCGCTGCGGCGCCGATCAAGTACCTGGACCGCGCCATGGCCACCCTGCGCAGCCTGGGCCTGGCTGCACCGCAGGAGAACAACGCGCCTGCCGTCGCGCTGGTCTCGCAGCTGGCGACGCTGGACCAGGGCCGCGTGGTGGCGATTGCACGCGTGCTGCAGCAGTCGGGGCATTTCAACGCCGTGATGCGTGATGAAATCAGTTCGGCCAAGGTCTCCGACCGCTACACCGAGATCATCCGCGCTTTCGACAGCATCCGTGACGATGCCAGCAACATGGTCAAGCAGGTCAGCGACGGCAAGATCGACATGGGCGAGCGCCTGCAGAACCTGTGGATGAAGGTCACCCGCGGCGACATTCCCAGCCGCTTCGAAAAGATCCGCCACACGTTCCTTGACGTCAGCCGCGATTCGGCCGAGCAGCTGCAGCGCGAGTCGCGCGTACTGGAGATGTACGGCGATTTCCGCCTGTCGATCAAGGACGCCGAAATCCAGGCCCACGAGCTGCTGAAACTACAGGAACAGGCGCTGGCCGATGCGCGCGACGTACTGAAGCAGGCCCAGCAGCGCGTGGAATCCGCCGACCCGGCCGCCGATGCCGCCGACACCGGGCGCCTGGTGATGGCGCGCGACGAGGCCCTGCGCAATCAGCAGAACGAGGAATCGCGCTTCCAGCTGGCCAAGGACCTGGCAGAGAACCTGCAGGTCAACTACGCCACCTCCGAGGCGATCATGCTGCGCGTGCACCAGTCGCACGAGGTCAAGCGCCGCGTCAACGAGCGTTCGGTGGTGTTCTTCTCCACCAATGAAACCAGCTTCACCGCCTTGAACCTGGCCTTCACCACGCAGATGGGCCTGCACGAATCCACCCAGGCGCTCAACGCAATGACCGAGGGCACCTCCAAGGGCCTGGAGGCGGTCGCCGGCATCGGCGACGAGGTACTGCACCAGGGCCTGAAGGCCGGCTACGGCGGCACCATCGGTGTCGATTCGGTACGCAAGCTGGTCGATGCGGTGGTGCGTTTCCAGGAGACGTCGCTGCAGGAGATCGAGCAGCTGCGCAGCCAGGCCAGCCGCGATTCGGCGGAAATCGCCAGCTATGTCGAACAGGGCAAGCAGCGCTTCGCCGCTCTGCTGCAGGCACCGCCGAGCCCGGAGCCGCGCTGACGTGAGTGCGACGATGGCACCTGCCGAGCTGCAGGATGCGCTGCTGACCATGGATGTGGTCGACCAGCTGCGCTACCGCAATGCCGAGATGAAGGCACTGGCCGACAGTGGCCACGACAACGCGACGCTGAAGCAACGCCTGCTCGAGCTGTACCGCTCGCAGGGCATCGAGGTTTCCGACGAGATCCTTGAGGCCGGCATCCGGGCCCAGCGCGAACAGCGCTACGTGTACACCGCGCCGCGTGGCTGGAAGGCGTGGCTGGCCAGGCGCTGGATCGATCGCAGGCGGGTGCTCAGATGGGCGCTGATCGTCGCGGCGGCGCTGCTGGCACTCGGCATGGTGCTGCTGCTTGCGCGCGGCTTCGGCGCCTTCGTGCGTGAGGCCAACATCGAGAAGAATGTCCAGGTACTCAACGCCAGGGTCACCGCGCAGCAGCAGGCCATCGGTCTCGCTCGCCACGCGCTGGCCGCGCAGGAACAGGCGCTGCAGGGGCTGTTGCCGCGTACCACGGCCAGCGGTGAGCGCCTGCAACCGCTGACCGAGGGGGCACAGGCCGCGCTGTCTGAAGCGCAGCGGCGCTTCGCCGAGGTGCCGGCAGCGGACACTCTGCTGCCAACCCTGGTGCGCCGCGACCAGGTCACACGGGTCAGCCACGGCAGCACGGCCACCGCCGGCCAGGCCGCTGATTGGGTGGAACAGCAGCGCCAGGCCGCCGAGCAGGCGCTGACGCGGGCACAGCAAGCCCTGCCGGTACTGAGCGAACGGGTCGGCACGCTTGGCCAGGCCGCCGATGCAAGCGAACTGCTCGATGCCACCAACCTGGCCGCCAAGGCCGCACGGCTGACCCCGGATGCCGAACGGCTGCGCGCCCGCATCTACACCGACGGCGACGTGGCCCTGCGTGCTGGCGACATCGCAACGGCTGGCCAGGCCACGGCCACCCTCAAGGAGCTGATCGGCAGTGCCGGCAAGCTGGCCGCGCTCAATGAGCGCCTGGCCCAGCTCAGGACCGACGGCCTGGCCACCGGGGTTGCCGGCGACGACCGCAAGCGCCTGCAGCGTGCGCTGGATCATGCGGCCACCCTGATCCGCGTCGAGACACTGGCCGACGCCGGGCCGGCGCTGGACCAGGTCGCCGGGCTGGTGGCGATGCTGCAGCAGACCCTGGTCTACCGCATCGTCAACCGCGACGATGAGCGCACCGGCGTCTGGCGATACAACGAGAACGCCAATGGCGGGCGCAACTACTACCTGGTGACCGAGGCGCTGGACGAATCAGGCAACGCCGCCACCATCACCGTCCGCAACGAGGAAACCGGCAAGGACGAACAGGTCACGCTGTTTGGCGTGCGCGTGCCACAGGCCACCTACAACCGTGTGGCGGCCGACAAGCAGGACAACGGCATCATCGAAGACGACCAGATCGGCAGCAAGCCGCGCGGCAGCCTGTCGCCGCGCTTCCGCATGCCCACCACCGGCGGCTACATCACCCAATGGTGATGCCTGAGGAACTGACATGAGTGACTTGAATACCGCGTTGGCCGACGTCGAAGCCGAGATCGCCGACCTGCAGGCCCGCCTGGCCAGCCAGGGCAACCAATGCCGGGAGCTGGTCAAGGAACAGGACGTGCTGCGCGAGCAGACCCGTGCCGATTTCGATGCACTGGCCCGGCTGCAGGCCGAGGCCAGCAACGAGGTTGAACCTGCCGTTGCCCGCGATCTGCTGCTGCAGTCGCGTGCCGACCTGGACCGCCGTGAACGCAAAGGCCGTACGCTGGACGACGAACTGAAGCGGCTGCTGGATGAGGAGCAGGCATTGCAGCAGCGCTCGCTCGATGCCGCAGCCGCGCGTGATGCCGCCGGCGAGCGGCTGCAGCAGCTGCGGGATCAGGTGGAGGCCACACTGCGCAGTGACAGCGACTTCCTGGCCCAGCTGGACACGCTGCAGCTGGCACAGGCGCGATGGGATACCGCTGAGCGCATGGCCGCTTCGGCCCATGCCGAACATGACGCCAAGGCTGGTGCCTACCAGGCCGACCCGATCTTCATGTACCTGCTGTCGCGCGACTTCGGTGGCAGCGGCTACCGTGGCTGGCCGCTGCTGCGCACCGTCGATGGATGGCTGGCCGAGCTGTGCGGCTACGACCGTGCCCGCCGCGAGTACCGTACCCTGACCGAGCTGCCGGGCTACCTGCAACAGCATGCGGCGCAGGCCCGCGAAGAGGCCGAGCAGGCGCACGCCCCGGTACAGGCCGCCCGCGATTCAGCCGCGGCGCTGTCCGGTGGCGGTGTGCTGACCAGCATCCTGCGGGATGCGCAGGGTGCCTTGGCCCAGGCACTGCTGGACGAACAGCGGCAACGCCAGGCGGTGGATGCCCAGCAGGCGAGGATCACCGACTTCCGCAGCTGGTCCGACACCGAGGGCCGTTCGGTGCTGGTCACCCTGGCGCGCGCCCTGTCCTCGCGCAACCTCGACGATCTGTACCGCCGCGTCGCCGCGACTGCCACGGCCGAGGACGATGCGGTGCTGGAGCGGATCCATGCCCGTCGCCTGCGCCTGGCAGAGATCGAAGGAAGCGTCGGCCAGCACACGAGCGACATGGAGACGCTGAAGGCGTCGCTGGCATCGCTGCAGGCCACCCGCCGCAGCTACCAGCTGGCGCTCGATGCCGAGCGCAGCAGCTATCGCGCCCCGGCCCGCAGCGTCGCCGAGCCGATCATGACCTCGCTGTTCGCCACCGCCAGCAGCCGCCCGCGGCGCTCCAGCACCGCCTCTTCCGGCGGCCTGTTCGATTGGGGATCGAGCAGTTCCAGCAGCTCGGACTCCCGTTCGAGTTTCTGGTCGGGCTCCAGTTCCAGCACCCGCTCGGACTCCGGTTCCAGCAGCGGCGGCTTCCGCAGCGGTGGCGGTATCAGCGGCGGTGGCGGCTTCAAGACCGGGGGCGGCTTCTAGCCGCTTGCCTGCTGGATGCGCCGCTTCAGTCGCGTATCCAGCAACCCCACACCCAGCAGCACCAGGCTGGTCAACCAGCCGGCTGCCAGCAGGTGGGTCAGTGGCAGCAGCAGGCCCAGCACCAGCAGTGCCACGGCGCCGTACAGATGCGAGCGTGGCGCCCGGCCATACACCACGCGCTTGTAGAGCGCGCTGCCCAGCAGGTAGATCAGCGGGCCAGCCACCATCAGCGCGGCGTACGCCGGCGTCACCGCCGCCTCCGGGTGGTCCATCACCAGGTCGTTGCCGACCGCGGTGGCAATGATGCCGGCGATCAGCAGCGCATGCACATAGTGGAAGTTGGCGCCCATCCGCCCCGGATCGTCGGCATGGGTGATCGCCTCGGTGGCGTCGCCGCTGGAGATGCCGAAATACAGCCACCACATGGCGAGGGTTCCGGCGAAGGTGGCCAGCACGGCAGACACCACCGCACCGCGCCAGTGCTCCACCTCGCTGAGCACACCGCCGGTGGCCAGCAATGTCTCTCCCAGCGCGACGATGACGAACAGCTGGCAGCGCTCGGCCAGATGCCCACCTTCGATGGTCCATTCGCGTGTGTGCGAGCGGCCCAGCCCGGGAAAGGCAAAACCGAACATCGGCGAAACGTACTCGCAGGCCACCGCCAGCGCCCACAGCGCCAGCCGTGCATGGCCCTCGGCCGCCGCACCGGCCAGCCAGAAACAGGCCGACACGCACACCCAGGCCAGCATGCGGCGGAAGTTCGGCGCCAACGCATGCGTGCCTCCCACCTCGTACAGCACAAAAGCGGTGCGTCCCACCTGCATCGTCGCGTAGGCCCCGGCGAACACCCAGGCGCGGTCGGCAAAGGCCTCGGGAATGGACGAGGACATCAGCAGTGCCAACAGCATCGTGGCAAACAACAGCCCGCGGATGCGCGGCGCCTGCGGGTCGAACCAGTTGCTGACCCAGCAGGCGTACTGCCAGCCCAGCCAGACCGCAAACCACAGCACCAGCGTCTGCATCACCCCGGCCAGCCCCAGGTGGTGCAGCAGGTGGTGGCTGAGCTGGGTGACCGCGAACACGTACACCAGATCGAAGAACAATTCTTCGTAGGTGACCCGGGCGTGGTGGCCATCGCGCTGGCGCAGCGCCGGCAGGCGCAGGGGTGTGCTCATCGGACGCCCTCAGCGCGCCAGGCGCCAGTAGACAAGACCGGCCAGCAGCGCCGGCACCGCAAACACCAGCAGCAGGATCGGCACCTCTTCCCTGAAAGCGTAGCCGGCCCGGTAGACCCCCACCCACAGATTGGCCAGCGCCAGCACCAGCCAGGTGGCAACGAAGGCCAGCAACGCCGCCGGCAACTGCGAGCTGCCCACGCTCCAGAGACGCCCGAACAGCATGAACACCGCCAGCAGCAGCACACCGGCGATGATGACCAGAAGTACGTGCATGTCTCGCTCCCCTCAGCCCGGGTGCAGGCTGGCACGGGCCGATTCTGCGCGCCAGACGATGATCGTGTTTTCACCATCCAGGCCCACCGAACAATGGCCTGCATGCGGCATGGATGGCAAATGCGAACCGTTCCCATTAATATCCCATCACCGCGCAGGGATCGTCCTGTTGCGCGACCCGCCTTTCACCCTCGCCCGTTCCGGATGCACGAGTCGCCCTCATCGCCACTGCCCGCCGCGCCGCTGCTGTCGTCACTGGTGCGCCACTACGAGGAACTGGTCGACTACCTGCGCCGTCGCTTCCGCTCGCCCGGATTGGCCCGCGAAGTGGTGCACGAGGTCTGCCTACGCCTGCTTGAGCGCCCGGCCGTGCAGGACGCACGGCAACCGATCGCGCTGTTGCGCCGCATCGCCCACGATGCTGCGGTCGACCGTTGCCGTGCCGAAGACCTGCGCCGGCACTGGGTGGAGCCGCGCGCCGAACTGCCCGATGGCGCCTGCGCGCGCCCCGGGCCGGAACAGCAGGCGCAAGGCCAGCAGGCGCTGCAGCGCTTGAGCACCACCATTGAACGCATGCCCTGCCGGCGCCAGCAGGTGTTCATCCTGCACAAGATCCACGAGCTGCCGCAGGCCGAAGTGGCACAGCGCATGGGGATCGGCCTGAAGGCGGTCGAGCGCCACCTGCGCCTGGCCATGGCCGATTGCCGACTGCACGCCGGGCCGCAATGAAGCCGGTGCCTCCACCGCAGCCGCCGACCGAGCCGGTTGCCACCGAGCAGGTGCTGGAGCAGCACCGCGACGCGCTGAAGCAGCGCTTTCCGCTGCCGCCGCCGGCCGCCCTGCAGCGCCGACGCGGCGGACGCATCGCAAAGACCGTCCTGCCCGCGCTGCTGGTGGCCATCAGCGCCGTGTGCATCGCCGACCCGGCCTGGCAGGTGCGCGACTACCAGACCGCCGTGGGCGAACGGCGCCAGATCACGCTGCCCGATGGCAGCCATGTGCTGCTCGATGCCGGTACCCGGCTGCAGGTACGCCGCCACCTGCGTTCGCGGCAGGTGCTGCTGGCACAGGGCCAGGCGCGCTTCGACGTGCAGCATTCGGCGTGGCGGCCGTTCCAGGTCGAGGCCGGGCCGGTGCACGTGCGCAACTACGGCACCGTGTTCGATGTTGACCGCCAGGGCGACCTGAGCGAGGTGACCCTGTGGCGCGGTGAGGTCGGCGTGCGCGTGGAGGGCGGCGGCGCCGAACAGCGGCTGAAGCCTGGGCAGCGCGTGCTCGCGCAGGCGGGCTCACTGTCACCGCCGGAGCCGGTCAGCCCGGATCGCGCCGACTGGACCCGCGGCCGCCTGCAGTTCGATCGCCTGCCGCTGTCCGAAGTGCTGCGCATCCTGCAGCGCTATCACGACCGCCCGATCGTGCTGGACGATCCGGCGCTGGGCCCGTTGCAGGTCTCCGGCGTGTTCGATGCCGACCGCGCCGAAACCGCCGTGGCGCTGTTGCCGGAGATCCTGCCGGTGCAGGTGCTTACCGCCGCCGACGGCAGCCTGCACCTGCGCGCGCGCCGGTGATCCTCCCTGCAAGGCCGAGGGTGGGTTGCGCGCCGTCCCATCCGGCAGGTGCTTGAACCCCTCCGAAGGACCCCGCATGACCCGCCCCGTTCCGCCCGCCGCCCTGCGCCGGCTGGCCCCCGCCCTGCTCGCGGCCTGCCTGTGCGCCGCGTTGCCCGTTGCCGCGCAGACCCGCGCCCCCGCCACCGTGGAGTTGCACCTGCCGGCCGGTCCACTGCAGGCGTCGCTGAACGCACTGGCCCGGCAGAGCGGCATCCAGCTGCTGTTTGCCGCCGACAGCACCCGCGGCCGCAGCGCGCCCGCGCTGGAAGGCCGCTACACCCCGCGCGACGCGCTGCAACGCCTGCTGGCCGGCCACGCGCTGACCCTGCAGGAACGTTCGCCCGGCGTGTTCGTGGTGAGTGCCGCTGCGGCACCGGCACCGGCCCCCGCCAAGGCCAGCGCCCCGGCGCAGGCCACCCCGGCCGCGGGCCCGACCTCGCTGGCACGCGTCACGGTCTCGGCTTCCACCGCGCGCATGCCGCAGGGTGAAACCGCCATGCCCAACACCATCACCGTGCTCACCCGCGAGGACATCGCCCAGCAGCTGGCGCTGGGCTCGGACGTATCGCGCGTGCTGTCGGCGCAGATTCCGGCCTTCGCGCCCGCGCGCGAGAAGATGTCCAACTACGGCGAGAGCATGCGTGGCCGCGGCATCCTCTACATGGTCGACGGCGTGCCGCAGTCCACCCCGCTGCGAGATGGCTCGCGCGACTCGCACACCATCGACCCGGCGATGATCGAGCGCATCGAGGTCATCCACGGTGCCAACGCGTTGCAGGGCATCGGCGGCACCGGCGGCATCGTCAACATCATCACCCGCAGTGCCCCCACCGAGCCCGGCGCGTTCCTGCTGGACAGCAACCTGACCTACAGCAGCGCCCTGCCCAATCGCCATGATGACAACGGCCAGCGTGCCTCGGCCCTGGTGGGCGTGCGCGGCGATCGTTTCGACCTCGTCGCCGGCCTCGCCTACGAGCGCCAGGGCCTGTTCCATGACGGCGAAGGCCGCTCGATCGGTACCAATGCGCAGGGCGAGCTGATGGACTCGACCTCCTCCAACGTGTTCGCCAAGCTGGGCTGGAACCTGGCCGAGGGCCATCGCCTGCAGGTGATGGCCAATCGCTACGAGCTGCGCGGGCTGGACAACTACGTGGCGGTGAATGGTGATTTCCGCACCGGCCGGCCGACCCTTTCGGTGCCCGGCGATACGCCGCTGGACCCGCCGATGAACCGCTCGCGTTCACTGACCGTGGATTACAGCGCCGCCGATCTGCTGGGTGGCCGCTTCCAGGCCCAGGCCTTCGCGGTGGACTTCGAAGGACGCTATGGCGCCAGCCAGTGGGATCCGTGGGGCAATACCGGTGCCAACGCGGCCTGGGACCAGACCCAGAACGAATCGGACAAGCGCGGCTTCAAGCTGACCCAGAGCTGGACCCGCATTGCCGATACCCCGCTGGATGTGACCGTGGGCCTGGATGGCCTGCGCGATCGTACCCACCAGGTGCTGCTGGCCAGCGGCATGAACTGGGTACCGTTGACCACCTACCAGAGCCTGTCGCCGCTGCTGCAGCTGCACTGGTGGCCGACCGATCACCTGATGCTGTCCGGCGGCCTGCGTTACGAGAAGGGCGAGCTGGAAGTGGGTGACTACACCACCCTGCCGCGCTACGGCGCGCGCAAGGTGGCCGGTGGCAAGCCGACCATGAGCGAGACGCTGCCCAACATCGGCGCAGTCTGGTACATCAACGACCGCCTCAATGCCTACGCCTCGTACTCGGAAGGCTACACGGTGGCCGACGTCGGCCGCGTGCTGCGCGCGATCAACCGCGACGGCCAGCGCGTGGACAACCTGGTCGACCTGTCGCCGGTGGTGTCGGACAACCGCGAGATCGGCCTGGAGTACGACGACGGCCGCTTCAGCGGTGACATTGCCTACTACACCTCCGAATCGAAGCTCGGTTCGGTGCTGGTCTACGATGCGGGCATCGACGCCTACAACGTGCAGCGCCAGGCCACCCGCGTGGAAGGCTTCGAAAGCAACCTGCGCGTGCGCCTGGGTGATGCCCGCCTGGGCCTGGGCTATGCGCGCGCCAACGGACGCTACGACGCCAACGTCGATGGCCGCCTGGACAGCGACCTGGCCGGCGTCAACATCGCGCCGAACCGGCTGACCGCGTTCTGGGAGCAGAACTGGACCCCGCAGCTGAGTACGCGCCTGCAGGCCAGCCATGCCTTCGACCGTGATTTCGACCAGCTCGGCAACCGCGTGGCGACGTTCAACGGCTACACCACGATGGACCTGGTGGCGCGCTATGCGTTGGACAAGCACAGCTTCACCCTGGGCGTGCAGAACCTGGCCAACAAGCAGTACATCAGCTACTACTCGCAGACCACGCCGTCGAATCCGAGCTATTTCGCCGGCCGTGGACGAGTGCTGAGCCTGGGCTGGCAGTACCGGTACTGAGTCATCGCCGCAGCAGCCCTTGTGGGGGCTGCTGCATCTGCGGCAGGCCAGGCTCCCAAGTCTGCCATCCCTGTCAGGATTGATCGAACAGCCTCGCCCGGACCTCGCCGCTTATCTTCGGTTGGCCTTCGAGGTACGGCATCGCTGCAAGGTACTTCTCTGGATCGAAGCGGTATCCGACCTCGTGGCCCAGCACCGAGTTCCGGACCGTTCCAGAGTGCGTGACGACAATGGCAGCCTTCATTCCCACCAGCCCTTTGTCTTCACTGAACAGACGCAGCTCGCTGGCTTGGCCATGCTCACTCATCAGCAGCTCGATGTAGTTGACGAGCTTGATCTTCTCCACATCGGCCAATGCATTGAACGCGGCCTTGTCGTCCGCCTCCACGCTGGGCTTCAACAGCCCACGCGCGCGTTCGCTGCCCAGTGGGCATGCCAGCACGACGAGTGACAGCGGGTCCTGGAGCTCCCTGCCAGCGTCCCGCACGAACTCGACGACGCGATTGAACTCCTTCCGGACCATATTACCTGCGGTCTGTTTGGACAGCAGGCGCTGCGCCGAAGCAATGAACTGAAGATCCCGGGCCTGGTTCTGCGTCAACGAATCCAGGAACTCTCCGGATAGCACATGCTGCTCGGACACCAGATACTCTGAATCAACACGCGCCCTGCGGAAGAACCTACGCATGACAGCCTCCTCCCGGGTAATGCTCTCAATCACCGCAGCAGCATCACGGGACGCGCTCCTGCCAGTCTCGAGGACAGACAGCAGGGGGCTTGCGAAGTTCTTCCTCTTGTCGATCTTACGTACTTTGGCACCCATCGACGACCAATGGCCGGCGTTCATTCTCTCTATTTCGATTACAGCATTCCGGTCCAGAACATACTTTGGCATGCCAGCCTCCTTGCAACATTTGCCCATCAACCCGACGGACAGGGGACCGGAATGCTAACAGCTCCCCATTGAACGATCCGACCAATCGAGCCATGAGTAGCGCTCATGGCTCGGGTGAGAAATCAGCGAATCACTGGCGGAAAATGGCGTGCTAGCCTCGCTCCATCTTCCAGATAGGCCATTTACATGCATCTGCGCCTGCTCGCCTTCGCCCTGGTCGCCACAGTCCAGATCACTCACGTGGCGGCAGCTGAGGCGCCGCTGCCGCAGCTGCGGGCATACACCGTGGACGCGTCCTGGCTGCAGCCGATGGCACCGCTGCAGATTGCCGACCACACCTGGCAGATCGGCACCGAGAACCTGACCGCGCTGCTCGTACAGACCAGCGAAGGTGCGGTGCTGCTGGACGGCGGCATGCCGCAGATGGCCGACCACCTGCTGGCCAACATGAAAACACGTGGGGTGGCCCCGCAGGATCTGCGATGGATCCTGCTCAGTCATGCGCATGCCGATCACGCAGGACCGGTGGCGGAACTGAAGCGGCGTACCGCTGCGCATCTGGTCGCCAATGCTGAATCGGCCGTGCTGCTGGCGCGCGGCGGCAGCAACGATCTGCACTTCGGCGATGGGATCACCTACCCGCCGGCCAGCGCCGACCGCCTCGTCATGGACGGTGAGACTGTCTCCCTCGGTGGCATCACCTTCACCGCCCACTTCATGCCCGGCCACACCCCGGGCAGCACCGCCTGGACCTGGACCGACACCCGCGATGGCAAGCCGTTGCGCATCGCCTACGCCGACAGCCTGAGTGCACCGGGCTACCAGCTGCGTGGCAACGCGCGCTATCCCCGCCTGGTCGAGGACTACCGACGCAGCTTCGCTACGGTGCGCGGCCAGCCCTGCGACCTGTTGCTGACCCCGCATCCGGGCGCCAGCCGCTGGGATTATGCGGCCGGCAGCAAGGCGGCGGTCAACGCAATGAGCTGCAACGCCTACGCCGATGAGGCCGAGAAGAAATTCGACGCGCAGCTGGCCAAGGAAACCGCATCGCGCTGATCCTGTAGAGCCGAGCCGATGCTCGGCTTGCCGGCCGCAGACAGCCGAGCGTGGGCTCGGCTCTACAGGGAAGGCGATTACGGGTGCTGGGCGAACGGCTCAGTGCTGCCATCGGTGCGCACCAGCTCGACGGTGTACGGTTGCACGTAGCCATCGGGCATTTCCATGCCCGGCGAACCGGCCGGCATGCCCGGCAACACCAGCCCCCGCGCAACCGGGCGTTCGGCCAGCAGGCGCTTGATGTCCGCAGCCGGAATGTGGCCTTCCACCACATAGCCGCCGATCTCGGCGGTGTGGCAGGAGGCCTTGCCGACCGGCACGCCGAGGCGGACCTTGATCGGGTTCATGTCGTCGGTATCGCGCACATCCACCTGGAAGCCGGCGGCTTTCAGGTGGTCCACCCAGACGCCGCAGCAGCCACAGCTGGCGGTCTTGTGCACGATCGCAACCGGCAATGCCGGATCGACCTGGGCCACGACGGCCGGTGCAGGTACAGGTGCAGCGTCGCTGGCGACCGGGGCGGCGCTGGATTCGTCGGCAGCGCGCGCGCAGGCGGCGGTGGTCAGAACGGTGCCCAGCAGCAGGCCGAGGGAGAGAGAACGGCTCATGGAATGATTCCTTTGCAGTAGCGGGCAATGCAGCCCGCCGCCCGCGCGTTGAAGGCGCAGGCAGAGACAAGAATGTGTCGTGCAATCGAGACGGACGCAGCACGCCCGCAGGGAATCAACCGATGGGGGGCCGCAACGGGTCGAGCATCGGCGGCGGCGCGCGTTGCGATGAACTCACCGCCAGCGGAGCCTCGCGCCGGGGCGAGGCCGGTGTTCGATTCGCGGTCGCCAGCATGCCCAGGCAGGCAGGCGGGCACTCACACTCTCCGCTCTGGCAGGCCATCGAAGCCGCATCATCGCAGCAGCCAGCCCCGGTCATCGCGGCCGAGTGCGGTGCGGCACAGTGCTCCTGCCCGGCTGTTCCGCTGTATGCAGGCACGGCAAACGCCAGCGCCGGTGCATTCAGCACCAGGGCAACGAGCAGCATCCATCGCAGCAGCAGGCCAGGCAGGTTCACCCGCCGATGATAGCCGATGCAGATGTCACGCAGAGACCGTTGCCATCGCCCGCATCCGCACTGGAATCGACTTGGCCGCCGGGGTGCCACTGATCCGGTCATGGTAATCCAGCGGCAGCAGCGGATTCAGTTCCGGGTAGTAGCCTGCCAATGCACCGCGCGGCATCGGGTAGTCCAGCACGGTGAGCCCCTCGATGCGCCGGTCCACGCCGTCGGCGCTGATCGTTTCCAGGCTGACCAGCGCTTCCTTGGCCAACCCGCGCGCCAGCCGGTCTTCGATGTTCATGAACAGCACCATGCGGTCGTTGTACACGCCACGGTAGCGATCGTTGTAGCTGTAGATGGTGGTGTTGTACTGGTCATGCGAGCGCACGGTAGCCAGCCGCAGCATCTCCGGGTCGTCCACCGGGTCATCCACGTCCAGCCCGGGCATCAGCAGGATGTTGGCCTTGCCATTGGGCGTGGGCCACACGCGGCGGCGCGGCGGGATGTCCAGATGGAAACCGTGCGCCTGCTGGATGCGCGTGTTGAAGCCGGTATAGATCTCCGGGTACACCGCAGCAATCAGCTCGCGGATGGGCGCATAGTCGTACATGCAGCCTGCCCAGTCGACCCGGCTGTGCGGCAATGTGGCCATCGCCATGCGGCAGACGATCTCCACTTCGGGCAGCACTTCGGCACTGACCGGCTCCAGCACGCCGCGCGATGCGGTGACGTTCGACATCGCATCCTCGATGGTGACGAACTGCTCGCCAGCGGGCGTCACGATACGTTCCGAGCGTGCCACCACCGGCAGGATCAGAGCATCACGGCCATGCACCAGATGCCCGCGGTTGAGCTTGGTGGCGATGCCCACGGTCAGCTCCAGGCCGCGCATCGCCTCATAGGCGCGTGGTGTATCGGGCACGGCATGGATGAAGTTGCCGCCCAGCCCGATGAATACCTTGGCGCTGCCGTCCAGCATCGCCTCGATCGACTCGACCACATGATGGCCATGTTCGCGCGGCGGATCGAAACCGAACACCTGCTGCACCCGGTCCAGATAGGCCGGCTTGGGCTTCTCGTCGATGCCCACGGTGCGATCGCCCTGTACATTGGAATGCCCGCGGATCGGGCCGATGCCCGCGCCGGGCTTGCCGAAATTGCCGCGCAGCATCAGCAGGTTGGCCACCTGCTGAAGCAGGCGCGAGCCGTACTGGTGCTGGGTCAGGCCCATTCCATAGCAGATCACCGTGGCCTTGGAGCGGATGTAGATTTCCGCACAGCGGCGGATCTGCGCCTGCGAAATGCCGGAGACCCGCACGATCTCCTCCCAGTCCTGCCCCATCACATCCTCGCGCAGCGCCTCCAGGCCCACTGTGTGTTCGGCCAGGAAGTCGTGGTCGAGCACCCGTTCGCCCTGCGCTTCACGCTCGAACATCACCTTCATCATGCCCTTGATCAGCGCCAGGTCGCCGCCGATGCGGATGTGCACGAATTCGCTGGTGATCTCGGTCGAACCGAACGTAGCCATCTGCACCACGTCCTGCGGCTCGGCGAAGCGGATCAGGGCGCGCTCGGGCATCGGGTTGACCGCCACGATTGGAATGCCGCGTTTACGCGCCTCGACCAGGTTGCTCATCATCCGTGGCGAATTGGTGCCGGTGTTCTGGCCGATCACGAAGATCGCCTCGGCGTGCTCGAAGTCCTGCAGCACGATGGTGCCCTTGCCCACCCCGATGGCCGGCGGCAGACCCCGGCTGGTCGGCTCATGGCACATGTTCGAGCAGTCCGGGAAATTGTTGGTGCCGAACTCGCGCACGAAGATCGAATACAGGAACGCCGCTTCGTTGGGCGTGCGCCCGGAGGTGTAGAACTCGGCCTGATGCGGACTGTCCAGCGCCTGCAGATGACGACCGATCAGCGCGAACGCCTCGTCCCAGCTGCACGGCACGTAGTGATCGGTGGTCGCGTCGTAGCGCATCGGCTCGGTCAGCCGGCCCTGCATCTCCAGCCAGTAGTCGCTCTGCGCCATCAGCTCGGTGACCGTGTGCTGCGCGAACAGCTCGCGGCCAGCGCGGAACTGCGTTGCCTCCCAGGCCAGGGCCTTGGCGCCGTTCTCGCAGAACTCCAGCTTCTTGCGCTGGTCGGCATCGGGAAATGCGCAGCTGGGGCATTTGAATCCGCCCGGCTGGTTCATCGCCAGCAGCGCCTTGGAACCCTTGCCGATCACGCTCTGCTGCAGCAGCACCTTGGCGGTGGCGCCGGCGGCACCCCAGCCACCGGCCGGTTGGTTGTAGGGCTTGTAACGCGGCGGCTTCTGCTCGGACATGTTCGGCGACCCGGTCTGAGGAACTCCACGACGAACGGCCGCACAGTATCGGCCGCCTGCGGGCGCCTTGCCCGCCGCTTCAGTCAATCACGGCGCCCTGCCAGCGCGCCAGAGGGCCGTGCTGCTTTGCGGCCAGCCTGGCATGGCAACGGTTACACCTGCGTCAGCGGCCGGGTACTGCGCTATCCTCGATTTCGCAGGCACTTCGTTGCCTGCGCACCTTCCCTGCCCGGATGCGCTGCATGCCCGACCCGACGCCGCCACACACCCCGCCTGCGGGCACGGCCCAGCGCCCGCTGCATCGCTGGCGTGGCGGACTCCCGCAGCTGCAGCTCGACGTGGTGGCCGAGGAGGTACCGGTTGCGATGCGTTACAACGGTGCCGCGTTCTCGGTGATGATGGCCACGCCGTGTGACCTGGAGGACTTCGCGCTGGGCTTCTCGCTCAGCGAGGGCTTGATCACGGCGCCCGCGCAGCTGCTGGCGGTCGAGGTGAGGCCGCAGCTGGAAGGTATCGAACTGCAGATGACCGTGGCCGCGGATGCGCCCGGCGCCGCGCTGGATCCGGATGAAGAACGCCTGCTGCCCGGTCGTGGCGGCTGCGGTCTGTGCGGTACGCGCCAGCTTGAGGATGTGCTGCGGCCCCTGCCGCCGATCCGCGAACGCCGCACCTACGCACCGGCTGCGCTGCAGCGTGCCCTGGCCGAACTGGCACAGCACCAGCCGATGAATGCGGCGAGCGGCGCCATTCACGCCGCGGCCTGGGCCGACGCCAGCGGGCGGATCGGCTGGGTGCGCGAAGATGTTGGCCGCCACAACGCGCTGGACAAGCTGATCGGCGCCTTGCACCACAACGAGCACGCCATCGACGGCGGCCTGCTGGTGATTTCCAGCCGCGCCAGCTACGAGATGGTCAGCAAGGCAGTGCGTGCCGGCGCCAGCGTGCTGGCCGCCGTGTCGGCGCCGACCGCACTGGCGATCGACCTGGCCCGCAGCGCCGGGCTGTGCCTGATTGGGTTTGCGCGTGAGAGCGGGTTCAATGTGTACACCCATCCAGAGCGGCTCCAGGCCGACGAACCATCTCGGTAGAGTCGACCGTTGGTCGGCCAACTGAGCGAAAGGCAGTCGACCAGCGGTCGACTCTACCGGAACGCGAAACGGTGGGTCAGCGCAATGCCACCTTCGGGAAATCCACTGGCACATCGAAGGCCACGTTGACGTAGTTGGTGAACAGGTTGAGCGCCACGTGCGCCAGGATCTCCACGATCTGCTCATCATCAAAGCCCGCCGCGCGCAGCCCCTGCACGTCGCCGTCTGCGATCTGTGCACGCTGCTCGACCACCTTCAGCGCGAACACCAGCGCTGCCGCAGTGGCCGGATCGCTGGACTGGCCGATCTGTGCGGCCGCCATCTGCTCGCTGCTGGCCCCGGCCTTGCGGCCCAGCGCGGTGTGCGCGGCCAGGCAGTACTCACAGGCGTTGCGGTTGGCGATGGCCACGGCAATCTGCTCACCCAGCAGCGGCGACAGTCGCCCGCCTGCCAAGGCGCCGAACGAAGCCCACATGCTCTGCAGGGCGGCCGGCGAGTTGGCCACGGCGCGGAACATCGCCGGGGTGGCGCCAAAGGCGGCGTGGACCTGGCCCAGCAGGGTCTGGCGATCGGCCGTGGTGTGGGTGGCATCGATCAGGGGGATACGGGACATGGGGAATCTCCTTGGAAACGCGCCCGGGATTGGACGACCCGGCCATCCTAGGTAGACTCCATGGACGATACGTGCCATATAAGCCACATCCATTATCCATTCGTCCATGACCTTCTCCGCCGACCCCGTTGGCCGCCCGGCGCCTGATCGCCTCTCCTCCCTGCTGGAGCGCTTCCGCGTGCAGGCCGCGCTGTTCCACAGCGGGCCACTGTGCGGGCGTCATGACTTCGCGCCGCAGCCCGGGCGCGCCTTCCTGCACATCCTGCGCCAGGGGCAGATGGAAGTCCGGCACCCCGATGGGGATGCGGTCCTGCCTCGTCTGAAGATCGACACCCCCAGCCTGCTGCTGTATCCGCAACCGCTGCACCACGTGTTCCACAACGCACCGCTGGATGGCCCGGACTTCACCTGCGCCACGCTGGATTTCGATGGTGGCGCGCGCAACCCGATCGTGCAGTCGCTGCCGCCGGTGATGGTGGTACCGCTGGCCGCCATCGGCGAGCTGGACGACACCCTGCGCCTGTTGTTTGCCGAAGCCGACCGCCAGCGCTGCGGGTCGCGGTTGCTGACCAATCGCCTGTTCGAAGTGGCACTGATCCAGATCCTGCGCTGGGTGGTTGATCACCCGGACGCGGCCGGGGTCAGCCATGGGTTGATGCGGGGGCTGTCCGATGCGCGGCTGGCACGCACGCTGGTGGCGATGCACCAGGCGCCCCAGGACGAATGGACACTGCCACGCATGGCTGCAACCGCCGGGATGTCTCGCAGCGCCTTCGCTGCGGTGTTCAAGGAGGTGATGCAGGCCACACCGGCCAGTTATCTGCTGGACTGGCGGCTGAGCCTGGCGTGCGCGCAGTTGCGGGCCGGCGTGGCGGTCAAGCAGGTGGCGATCGAGGTGGGGTTTGCCGATACCGCGTCACTGTCCAAAGCCTTCCGCAAGCGGTTGGGCGCATCGCCGCGGGCGTGGTTGGCCGCAAGCGCAGCACATGCCCGGTAGATGGATCAGGGCTAGAGTCGACCGCTGGTCGACTATCGCGCGAAGCGCGGGGTTTTCGTGGCCTGACCGGAAGGCAGTCGAGCATGGCTCGACTCTAAGTGGCAGCCGACCAGCGGTCGGCTCTGCCACAAGCGATGTCCGCGCGCGCGTTGGCCCATGGCCTAACTGGCCGCCCCGTCGTTCTTCGCCAGCAACCCGGCGATGCGCTCGGCCACCTGCGCGCGCACCGCTTCATCCAGCTGGCCTTCGTACATTGCTTCGTAGATCCACAGGCCATCTGCCGCCAGCCGCGCCACGAAATTGTCGAGCGCGGTGGAATCAACACGGCCGGCCTCCGGCGCGGAGGGTGCCCAGCGGCGTACCGCCGGCCCCCATGGGCGCTCATCGGCCTCCGGGTCGGCCGATTCGAGCATGAACATCAACTCGGCGCGGGTGGCGCTCTGCGCCGACACCCGCACGAAGGTCTGGTAACGCTCCAGTGCGGTCGCCTCATCCGCACGCTTGCCCAGCAGCGCCTCCATCGACGCCTCCCAGGCCTGCACCAGATGCTCGTCAATGCCGCGCAGCAGCGCTTCGCGCGACGGGAAGTGGTACAGCAGGCCGCCGCGGGTCAGCTGGGCTTCGGCCGCTACCGACTCGAAGGTCACCGCACGCACACCGTCACGATTGATCACGTTGACGGCGGCGTCGAGGATACGGTCGCGCTTGCTGGTTCTCATCGCGTCATTTTACGCGATCGGCCGCACCCTCGCGGCCACCGACCCGGCCACGCAGCAGGCGCGCGATGATCGCCGCGCCTGCGGCCAGTACCACGGTGATCGCCAGCAGCACGATCTGGTAACCGCGGTCATAGGCCGCCGCGGCCAGCGCGAACCACTCGCCCTGCCCGCCCGCACGCGCGGCATGCAGCGCCTGGGTGAAGCCTTCGCGGGCCAGCGCCGGCATATCGGCCGAGACCGGCAGGAACGCGCTGTACATCGCCGCGCTGAGGCTGCCGAGCATCGCCACTGCCAACAACCCACCGAATTCGTAGGACACCTCTTCCACCGACGAGGCCATGCCCGCACGGTGGGGCGGCACGTTGTTGAGGATGGCCGTGGACGCCACCGAGATCGCCGCGCCCATGCCCAGGCCGGTGATCGCCATGCCCGCCACCACCCATTCCAGGCCATGCGGGAAGCCGAAGGCCACCACCGCCACACCCAGCGCGCCGGCCGCCAGGCCGCAGCAGATCAGCGGGCGCAGGCCAACCCGATGCAGGATGCTGCCGCCCAGCAGCGCGCTGGGCAGGCTGCCCAACGCTGCCACCGACACCAGCAGGCCAGCCTGCAGGGGCGTGAAACCTGCCACCAGCTGGAAGCGCTGGGTGGTGAGCAGCTGCAGCCCGGCCATCGCGAACAGGGTGAACACCGCCGACAGCGTGCCGGCCAGGAACGCCGGATTGCGGAAGATCGCAAAATCCAGCAACGGGTACGGCAGCTGCTGCTGGCGGCGCGCGAACGCCGCGCCGGAAACCATGGCCAGCAGCAGTGCACCGGCGCCCAACGCGTACGACGGCGGCGTGGCGATCAGCGATTTGATCGCCAGCACCAGCCCGGACAGCGCCGCCAGTGCCAGCAGCGAGGACAGCAGATCCCACGGGCGCGCGGTGTCGCGCTGTCCTTCCGGCGCCAGCAGCACGGTGGCCACGAAGGCGACCACCACCACCGGCACGTTGACCAGGAACACCGAGCCCCACCAGAAGTACTGCAGCAACCAGCCGCCGATGATGGGGCCCAGTGCTGCACCGACAATCGCCACCGAGCCCCAGATGGCGATGGCGATATTGCGCTCGCGTTCTTCGTGGAAGCTCAGGCCGATCAGCGCCAGGGTGGCCGGCATCATCGCCGCCGCGCCCACCGCCAGAAACGCACGTGCCGCGATCAGCTGCGCCGCGCTGCCAGCGAAGGCCGCGCCCAGCGAGGCGATGCCGAACACCACCACGCCGATCAGGAACATGCGGCGATGGCCGATGCGGTCGCCCAGCGTGCCTGCACCCAGCAACAGGCCGGCCATCACCAGCGGATAGGCGTTGATGATCCACAGCGCCTGCCCAGCACTGGCCGAAAGTTCTTCGGTCAGCGTGGGCAGCGCGGTGTACAGCACGGAGTTGTCGAGCGTCACCAGCAACAAGCCGGCGGCAACGCTGAACAACAGCGCCCAGCGACGGGCGCGCGACAGGGCCGGAGCACCGGCCAAGGGCTGGGACAAAGCCATGGGACAACCTGACAAGGAGGGATACGGCCATAACTATACCGGACGTCCTGTATAGTTATGAGGCATCAATGCAGCGATTCAGGTTGGCTGGCGGGCAATGTTCATGTTCCAGCGCAACCCGGCGTCACCGACAGTCCTGCGGCAACGCAACGATCGCCGCCACCACCGCCGCCTGCATGCCCTGACCCACGGCCGGGTCCAGCTCACCGTCGATGCCGCCATGCTGGCGACGCAGCTCGTCCTCGCACAGCCCCCGCACCCGCGCGCGTGCATTGGCGCGCAGGCTGCTGCACCGCCAATCGGTACCGCCCAGCGGCAGCACCGAGTACACCACGCTGTTGCAGGCGTTGTCGGCCCGCTGTTGCAGCGGCAACCCTGCGAAGTCACGCGGCTCACTGCTGCGCTGCGGGTCGAAGTAGCTGTCGGGGAAGGTACGCGCGTACTGCTCGACATCCACCGCCATGCTGCCACCGGCTGCCAGCGGCATCTGCAGCGGCTGGCCACACCGCACCTGGTCTGCGCGATGCTGGATGTACTGGTAAATCGGCCGATCCAGGGTCGGATCCTGCGACGTCACCGCGCTGACCGCCGCCAGCACCGGCAATGACGCACGGTTGGCCATGCGCGCCAGCAGACCTGCCTGCGCCGGTTGGCAGCGGTCGCGCAGCGTGGCCGCCAACAGGAACAGCACGTCGTTGCGGAAGGCGATGTCTTCCACCAGCCGCTGTTGGATGCGCCGCGCGGCGTCGGCGGCCGGCGCAGGAAATGGCACCGCCATGGGCCGTGGCCAGCACGCCACCAGCACCGCTGCCGCAGTCGCTGCCAGCAGGCCCGCAGCCAGGATCCAGCGCGCACGCATCAGGTGCCGATCGCCGTCAGCGTCGCCGCTGCCGCATCGTAGGAGGCACTGGCGATGTCCGCATCGAAGCGCTTGATCTGCAGGCGCCCGGCCAGCCGATACGGATCCCACAGGTTACCCAGCGCAATCGGTGTGGCCAGGGTTACATGGATGATCTGGTTCGGCGGCGGTGGTGGCACATGGATGCAGGCCCCATAGAACGGCACGAACAGAAGCTCGTCCACCAACCCGGCATCATTGGTACCCAGCGGCACCACAAAGCCGTCCAGATCCACCATGCGACCGTCGAGAGCATCGACCACGCGCGAAGAACCGAACTGGCTGGCCCGCTCCGGGCTGGAATGGTCGATCGCCTGACCGGGCGGCGTACCGGAACCGGTGTCGTCGATCAGGCCGCCCACGCCGTCCATGCCGTTGCGCGACAGGCCGATCTGCGGCGGCGGTCGCTGGTAGGTCACCTCATCGGGGCGCAATGCATCCCAGCGCTCGATGGCGGCATCGTGTGCTTCTGCGCTGGCCGCAGGTGCAGCCCGTGCTGCTGTCACGTCATCATCAACGCGCGGCCCGCAGCCGGCCAACGCCAGGCAACCTGCGAGTACCAACAGATGTCTACGGTTCATACGCCCTCAGCTGCGCATCGCGCATGGTGTAGGCCGAACCGGCCAGTTCGTCATCCAGCCGCTCGGCCTGCAGGGTGCCGGCCAGGAAGAACGGCGAATACATGTCCGGCATCGCGATCGGTCGCGACAGCAGCACATGCACGATCTGGTTCGGCGGTGGCGGCGGCACGTGGATGCAGGCGCCGTAGTACGGCACGAACAGGAATTCGGTCAGGCGCCCGTCCTGCGCAGTGGCCAGTGGCACCACGTAGCCCGGCAACCGCACCGGCCGCTGCAGCACCGCGCCCACGGTGCGGAAGGTGCCGAACTGCGGCATGCGCCGGTTGCCGTTGTGTTCGACCTGCGGGCCCTCGCCGCGCTCCAGCGCCGCCAGCTCGTCACCGGGCATCATCTGCAGCCAATCCAGTTCCTGCTCCTGCATCGCCGCCGCAGGTTCGTGATCGACCACCGGCGACGGTGGCAACGCCTGCACACCGGTATCGACCGGTCGCTGGCAGGCCGCCAGCACCAGCATCATCGGCAGCAGCCGCAGTACGCGCATGCTCAGGCCCCCGGCGACAGGCCATCGGCCAGGGTACGGCGGTAGGCCAGCCACGCAGGCAACAACCCGGCCACCGCGCTGATCGCCAGTACGCCTGCCACCCAGGCCAGCTCGCGCAGCTCCGGCCAGACATGGGTGATCGACAGGCCGAAGGTGGCCAGGGCCCAGCCGCGCCCAGCAATGCTGGCGGCCACCAGAAGCGCCAACGCCAGCACACAGGCCACCGCGCTGGTGGCCACCGCTTCCACCACCAGCAGGCCGGCGATGTAACCCGGTCGCGCGCCGATGGCACGCAGCACCGCCATCTCACGACGCCGCTCCTGCAGCGTGGAAACCAGCAGTGCCACCAGCGAGACCATGCCCAGCAGCACCACCATCGCGCTGATCAGCTGCAACGCCCGCTCGGCCGTGCCCAGCGACTGCCACAACTGCTGCAGGGTCACACCGGGCAATATCGCCAGCATGGCTTCGTCGGGATACTCGTTGATCCTGCGCTGCACCGAGAAGGTCGCCACGCGCGAGTTCAGCCCGAGCATGAAGGCGGTGACGCTGGTCGGGGTCAGATCCAGCTGTCGGGCCTGGTCGGCGCTGACATGCTGGCCGGGCAGCTGCACCCCGGAACGCCAATCGATATGGATCGCCTCGATGGCTGGCAGCGATACCAGCAGCGATGAATCGACCGGCGTGCCCGTCCGCTGCAGGATGCCCGCCACCCGGAACGGCTTGTCGGCATGCGTGGCCAGGGTCACCGTACCGGTGCCGTGGGCCAGTACTACCTCATCACCGATGCCGATCTTCTGCGCGCGCGCTACCTCTGCGCCGATCACCGCATCGTACAGATCGTCGAACGCATGCCCGCGCGTGAATGCCAGTGCGTGGCCCGCGCCGTAGCGGTAGTGCTCGAAGAAGCCGTCGCTGGTGCCGACCACCCGGAAGCCGCGCCAGGAATCGCCCAGCGACAGCGGCACCGCCCACTTCACCTGCGGCAGCGATGTCAGAGCCTGGTAGGACTGCCAGGACACATTGTTGGTCGGGTCGCCGATGTGGAACACCGAGTACAGCAGCAGATTCACCGGCCCCGAACGCGCGCCGACGATCAGATCGGTACCCGAGACGGTGCTGGCGAACCCTTCGTGTGCCTGCGTGCGCACGCGTTCGACGCCCAGCAACAGCACCACGCTGAGGGTGATCACCAGTACCGAAAGGCCCACGCTCAACGCACGACTGCGCAGGCTGGCCCAGGCAAGCTCAAGCATGGGCCGCCCCTGCCTGATTGATCGCCGACAGCGCGACCGTACGGTCGAACAGCGGTTCCAGGCTGTCGTCATGGCTGACCACCAGCACGGTGGTGCCGGCGGCCTGGCATTGGGAGGACATCAGCCGCAGGAACGCGGCGGCCGCCTCACGGTCGAGCGCCGAGGTCGGTTCGTCGGCCAGCAGCAGCGCCGGACGACCGATCAGTGCACGCGCGGCGGCCACCCGCTGCTGCTGGCCGACACTGAGCGTGCCGGCCGGGCGCCGCATCAGTGCCGGGTCCAGTTGCAGAGCGCGGAGCAAGCGCACGATCTCGTGATCCAACGGTCCACTGATGCGCGCACTGCGCAGCGGAGAGAAGCGCAATCCCAGCGCGATGTTGTCGCGCACGCTGAGGAAGGGCAGCAGATTGAACTGCTGGAAGATCACCCCCAGGTGGTCGGCGCGGAAACGGTCGCGTGCCGGACCGCGCATGCCCGGCAGCGCGTGGCCAGCCACTTCCAGCCTTCCCCGGCTCGGCAGCAGCACCCCGGCCAGCAGGCCCAGCAGGGTGCTCTTGCCGCCTCCGCTGATGCCACGCAGCAGCACGCTGCTGCCCTGTTCGATCCACAGCCGCGGAATATCCAGTACCAGACGCAGCCCGTAGCCGAACTGCACATCCTCCAGCGCGATCACCGGCCGTACGCTCACGGTGCCAGCACCACGCGCAGATTGCCTGCGTTGAGCACGCTGCGACCCTGGCCACGGTCGGTGGCGGTATGGACGATGACCTCGTGCAGGCCCGGGAACAGTGTCGGCAAGCGCACGACCAGAGCGCGCAACGCCAGCGGGTTCGCACAGCGATACTGCAGGCTGGCGCTGAAGCCGGCATGGCGGTGCTGCCCGGCCGCGGCGGTTGCTTCAAAGCCCTCGGCCTTCGCGCTGCTGCGGGACAGGCGGCAGTGCGCTGCGGTGGGCAGGGTCACCCAGCTGCCACTGTTGAGCACAGCGGTGGCGCGTGCCAGCGCCGCGCGCTCGGCAGCGGTGGCCGGTGCGCGCTCGAAATCGACGATGCCGATACCAGGCGCCTGCAGCTCCAGCGCGAGGGTGGCCTGGTCCAGCGCCAGATCGACGGTGGCCTGGCCGTGGACGTGCGCACCCAGATGGCGAAGTTCGTGGGCCTGCGCGGTGCTGGCAACCAGCAGCAGAAAAAGAGCAGCAGGGCATTTCATGGGGGAGGCTCCAATTGTTACTATGTAACATTATGGACCACAACCCCACGACGCCCGCAAGAGCCCTGCCCCAGCCGCCAGCATCGGCACGCTGGCATCCCCGCTTCGATCTGGCTGGCGCCGGGCTGTCCCTGGCCTGTGCCGCGCACTGCGTTGCGCTGCCCCTGCTGCTGGCCTTCGTGCCGGCAGCGATGATGGCGCTTCGTTCGTTCCAGCATCCCGGCCACGCGCTGATGACCACCCTGCTGCTGATGTCGCGTTGGGAATGGCTGTTCGCGCTGCTGGCCTCGGCGATCGCCCTTGTCAGTACCCTCGCCGGTTCGCACCGCCACGGCCAACGCTGGCCCCGGCGGCTGGCGGTGGCCGGCACCACGCTGCTGTTGTCCGCATCGCTGTACCCGCCGTTGAAGGAATCGCTGCTCTGGCATGGCCTGGCGACCGCCTGTGGCGGCGTGCTGCTGGCGGCGGCGCACCTGGCGAACCGAAGCGCATTGCGCAACCGGTAGTGCCGGCCGCTGGCCGGCAGGAATACGGCATCCCCGCATGGCGTGGCTCTGCCGCAGCCAACGGCCAACGCCGGCCAGCGGCCGGCTCTACCCATCTCTATTCGTCGAACGGGCGCTGCCCCAGCGTCTGCGTCACGTGGTCGACGAAACAGGTGATGCGCGCGGCCAGCGCGGTATTGCGGTAGTACACCGCGTTGATCGGCTGCCGTACCTCCTGCGTCTGCCGGGCGAACAACTGCACCAGCCGGCCATCACGCCGGTCCTGGCGGGTCAGGAAGTCGGACAGGCAGGTGATGCCCAACCCGGCGACCGCCATCTGCCGCAGCGTCTCGCCACTGGACGAAGCAATCGCTGGCTCGATCACGAAAGGCCCGCCATCGGCATCGTGCAGCGGCCATTCGTTCAACGAACTGGGCTGGGTGAAGCCCAGCAGGTCATGCTTGTGCAGCTGCGCCACGCGCGTGGGCGTGCCGTGCCGACGCAGGTATGCGGGGCTGGCCACCACGCGGATGCGGCTGTGACCGATCGGTCGCGCATGCAGGGTGGAATCACGCAGCACGCCGATGCGGAACGCCACGTCGGTGCGCTTCTCGATCAAGTCGGTGATGCCTTCATTGGAATTCAGCTCCAGCTCCACCTGCGGGTAGCGCTCGCGGAAGCCCTCCAGCAACGGCACGATCACGTGCAGCATGAACGGCGTGGCGGCGTCCACGCGCAGGCGCCCCACCGGCTGCAGCCGCCGCGCGGCCATCTGTTCTTCCGCCTCGTCCACGGTGGCCAGGATCGTGCGCGCGTACTCCAGGAACGCCGCGCCCTCCTCGGTCAGCTCCAGCCGCCGCGTGGTCCGGCGCAGCAACGTGGTCTGCAGCTTGTCCTCCAGCCGCGCCAGGGTGCGGCTGGTGGCCGAGATGGTCAGCTCCAGCGCCTCGGCCGCAGCGGTGATCGAACCACTGTCGACCACGGCCACGAAGGCCTTCAGCTCATCCAGGGTTGTTTTCATTTTTTACCTGTACGCAAAAGCATTTCCCGTATACACGGCTTAATCAACAAATGTAAAGCACCCACACTTCGCCCTGTCCCGAGCCCATCGGCTCTCAATGAAGTCCCTGGAGTCCAACATGCGCGTTCCTTCCTTTGGCGTCGGCACCTTCCGCCTGACCGGCCAGACCGTCATCGACTCGGTGCGCGACGCCCTCGAGATCGGCTACCGGGCGGTTGATACCGCTCAGATCTACGGCAATGAAGCCGAGGTCGGCCAGGCCATCGCCGAATCCGGCGTACCACGCGACCAGGTGTTCCTGACCACCAAGGTCTGGGTGGACAACTACGCCGCCGACAAACTGGTCCCGAGCCTGCGCGACAGCCTGGCCAAGCTGCGCACCGACTACGTGGACCTGCTGCTGATCCACTGGCCGGCGCCGGGCAACGGCGTTGAACTGCGCGAGTACATGACCGCGCTGGCCGAAGCCAAGGCGCTGGGCCTGACCCGCCAGATCGGCGTGTCCAACTTCAACATCGCACTGACCCGGCAGGCGATCGACGTGGTCGGCCCCGGTGAGATCGCCACCAACCAGATCGAACTGAGCCCCTACCTGCAGAACCCGGCACTGACCGCTTTCCTGCAGGCGCAGGACATCACCGTCACCTCCTACATGACCCTGGCCTACGGCAAGGTGCTGAAGGACCCGGTGCTGGCCGCCATCGCCGACAAGCACCAGGCCACCGTGGCCCAGGTCGCGCTGGCATGGGCGCTGCAGCGGGGCTACTCGGTCATCCCGTCCTCGACCAAACGCGAGAACCTGGCCAGCAACCTGCTCGCCCAGGACCTGCACCTGGATGCCGATGACCTGGCCGCCATCGCCGCGCTTGACCGCAACAGCCGCCAAGTCGATCCGTCGGGCCTGGCGCCGGCCTGGGACTGAGGTGCCTGGCCATGCGCAGTGCATTGACGCAGCTGCGGGCCGGTGGCTTCAGCATCGGCATCGAAGCACCGCTGGACAATGACTGGACCCCGCTGGGCGAGCAGGCACGGCGCGCCGCGCGACGCCTGCCCGGCGAACCGGACCTGCGGCGCCACGCAGAACTGGCACGGTTGTCCGACCGCCTCGGCTTCCGTGCGCTGTGGGTGCGCGACGTGCCGGTATACGACCCGGCCTTCGGCGATGCAGCGCAGGTGTTCGAGGTGTTCAGTTACCTCGGCTACCTGGCCGGCATCACCGAGAACATCCTGCTGGGTACCGCCGCGGTGGTGCTGCCGATCCGCGAGCCGCTGCTGACCCTGAAGTCGGCGCGCAGCGTGCAGCGGCTGAGCGGTGACCGCCTGCTGCTGGGCGTGGCCAGCGGCGATCGCCCGGTGGAGTACCCGCTGTTCGGGCGCGACTTCGACAGCCGGGGCAACCGCTTCCGCGAGCAGATCGCACTGCTGCGCGAAGGCGCCGCCGCCCACCTCCCGCAGGGCTTGGACGTACTGCCCACCGGTGGCCCCGCCCTGCCGCTGTTGGTGGCCGGCCTTGCCCAGCAGCAACCGGCGTGGATCGGCCAGCACATGGACGGCTGCCTGGCCTACCCGGGCTCGCCACAGGACCATGCGCAACGGGTGGCGGCCTGGCGCGCCGTGGCCGGCAACAAGCCCTATGCCAGCTTCATCCACCTGGACCTGATGACCGATGCAGATGCCCCGCTGCAGCGCTGGCGCTTTGGCCTGCGCGGCGGCCGCAACGCCCTGCTGGCCGAGCTGCACGCCCTGCAGGCAGCCGGTGTCGACCACATCGGCCTGCAGTTCCGCCGCAACGAACGGCCGTTGGCCGAGACCTTCCACGAAATCGCCGAGTACGTGCTGCCGCACTTCCCGGCCCATGCCGGCGCCGCCGCGACGGCCTGACCGTCAACAGTTACCGGAGCTTTGCCATGAAGATGAAGACCCTGGCCGCGCTTGCGCTGGCCACCCTGCCGCTGTCCTTCCAGGCCACCGCCGAAGACTGGTATCCCTCTGCCTACGGCCCGAACGACGAGATCGGTGCGGCCAACCTGCTGACCGCAGAGGTGGTCAAGCATGCGGTCTCGCTGGTCAGGACCGGCAAGACCTATCCGCTGGCGGTGCCGGTGGACAAGAACCTGCCCGCGTTCCGCCATCGCAGCTTCCGCCTGTACAACGTGCAGGTCGGCCAGCAGGCTGGCAAGTCGCTGGGCCCCAACAAGTTCACCTTCAACGATGAACTGGTCAACGCCTGGACCGGCGTTGGCACCCAGCTCAACGGCATCGGCCACATCGGCATCGACAACGTCTACTACAACGGCAACAAGGCCGCCGACTTCGTCAGCGTGGACGGCGTGCGCAAGCTCGGCGTCGAGAAGGTGCCGCCACTGGTCACCCGCGGCGTCGTGCTGGACATGACCGCGTACTACGGCAAGGCGATCGTGCCCGGCGGCACCGAATTCAGCGTGGCCGACATCCAGGCCGTGCTGAAGAAGCAGGGGCTGCGCCTGCGCAAGGGCGACGTGGTTCTGTTCAACACCGGCTGGCTGGAACTGATCGGCAAGGACGACGCGCAGTTCCTGGCAGTGGAACCGGGCATCGGCATGGAGGCCGCGAAGTGGCTGGCCGACCAGGGCATCGTCGCTTTTGGGGGCGACACCTGGGCCTCGGAGGTCTACCCGAATCCGCACGGTGCCGAGGAGTTCCCGATCAACCAGTACATGCTGGCCAAGCGCGGCATCTACAATCTTGAGCTGATCGACAGCCGTGCACTGGTGCGCGACAAGGCCTGGGAATTCCTGTTCGTGCTCGGCCAGCCGCTGTACGTCGGCTCGACCCAGGTCAACATCAACCCGGTGGCGATCCGATGAGTACCGCCACCGCCCTGCCGCTGTTCGCCGGCCGCTGCTTCCGCGTCAGCTATGACGGCCTGGCTGCCGACAACGTCTACAGTGCCGATAGTCGCCACGTGCACTACGCCATCGTCTCCGGCGCCCATGCCGGTGCACGCGGCGAAGCCGCCTGCCAGTGGCAGCAGCTCAGCGAGGGGGTCTATGCTGTTTCGTGGCAGGAAGCCGATGGCGCTACCGTCGTGCATGTCGATGAATTCGTGGGCGGGCGTTCGCTGGCCTGGTTCACCGCCGCCGATGGCAGCTTCCATCGCATGCAGGGGCCGCTGCGCGTGCTGTGATGCCGGCCAGCGGCCGGCATGACCTGTTGGCAGACGGAACCTGACAGATCGGTAATGTACGGGTCAGGGCAGCGAAAGGCGCGGCCCTCCACCCTGAGGGCCATGTCTTCCACAGGTATCCTACGCATGGCCCGCCCCCTGCTGCGCTCAACCGCCCTTCTCGTCCTCGTGTCCGGCCTCGCGATTGCGCCACTGGCACTGGCCCATCCAAGCCTGGTGCGCTCGACGCCGGCCGCCGACGCAACCGTGGCCCCGGCCAGCCAGATCGAGCTTCAGTTCAGTGAGAAAGTGATGCCCCGTGCCACGCGCATCGAGCTGAGCATGGACCATGGCCGCATGAAGATGGCCATGCCGACCGCCACGCAGGAGATCTCAGAAGATGGACATAGCCTGCGTGTCCGCTTCGCCGCGCCGCTGCCCGCAGGCAGGTATGCACTGCAATGGCGTGCGGTCGGCCAGGACAGCCACCCGATCACCGGCAGCTACCGCTTCGCGGTGAAGTAGGCCCGGGTCATGGCCGAGCTCTCCACATATGCGCTGCGGCTGGCGCTGTACCTGGCGCTGATGCTGCTGTTCGGGCGGACGCTGTTCGTCCGGCCCGCGCTGCCGCGCGCTGCCGGCTTGGCACTGCCCCTGATCGCGCTGGCACTGGTGATCATCGACGCGGTGACCCGTCTGTCCGGCGTGCTCGGCGTTGCGCCGCTCGACCTTGATCACGAGACGGCGCACTGGTTCCTCACCGGTACACCGGTGGGTGAGGCGGGGCTGCTGCGCATCCTCGCCGTGCTGGCGATGCTGCCGCTGCTGGCCTTGGACCGGCCGCTGCAGGGGCTGCGCCGGTGGGTCGCACTCGTGCTTGCGGCCACAGCCCTGGCCAGTCTGTCCTGGAATGGGCACGCCGCCGCCGGCGATGGGTTGGGCGGCGTTCTGCGGCAGATGGCAGGCATCGTCCACCTGCTGGCGGCCGGCGCCTGGGTCGGCGCGATCGCCGCCATCCTGCAATTGGCGCTGCGCCCGCAGGGCCTGCGCCTGCGCGAACGCACCCATGCGCTGTGGCAGGCCGCGCATGGGTTTGCGCTGCCCGGCACGATCATCGTTGCCACCCTGGCGATGACAGGCACCTACACCTATGTCGATCTCGGTGGCTCCGCACAGACCCTGACCGGCACCGCGCATGGGCGCTGGCTGCTGTTGAAGCTGGCGCTGGTGGCCGGCATGCTGGGGCTGGCTGCACTGCATCGCTGGCGCCTGGTGCCGGCGCTGGCCACCTCCATCCGTGGCGGCTGGCAACCGCGGCCGCTGCGCGCGCTGCGCCACAGCCTGGCCTGCGAGTCGGCGCTGGTGCTGCTGGTGCTGGCCTGCGTCGCTGTGCTGGGCACGCTGGACCCGCTGGCATGAACCCTGCCTGCCGATGACAGCTCAAACTGCGATGATGGGCGCACCATGAAGCTGCTGATCGTCGAAGACGAACCCAAGACCGGAAACTACCTGCGCCAGGGCCTGATCGAGGCCGGCTACGTGGTCGATCTGGCCTGCAATGGCCTTGATGGCCTGCATCTGGCGAGCGGCGGCGAGTACCAGCTGGTCATCCTCGATGTGATGCTGCCGGGCATGGACGGCTGGAACGTGCTGTCACGCCTGCGCGCCACCGGCGGGCAGGTGCCGGTGCTGTTTCTCACTGCGCGCAGCAGCATCGCCGACCGGGTGCAGGGCCTGGAGCTGGGTGCCGACGACTACCTCGGCAAACCCTTCGCCTTCGCCGAGCTGCTGGCGCGCGTGCGCACCCTGCTGCGCCGTGGCCAGGTGCTGCCGCAGGCCGAACGCATCGTCATCGCCGACCTGGTGGTGGATACCCTGCGCCGCCGGGTGGAGCGCGGCGGCCAGCGCATCACCCTCAGCCCCAAGGAATACACCCTGCTGGAGCTGCTCGCACGCCGCCGTGGTGAAGTGCTGCCGCGCTCGCTGATCGCCTCGCAGGTGTGGGACATGAACTTCGACAGCGACACCAACGTGATCGATGTGGCGATCCGGCGCCTGCGAGCGAAGATCGACGATGGCTTCGATGCCAGGCTGATCATCACCGTGCGCGGCATGGGGTACGTGCTGGAGGCGCCTGACGAGGGCGCCGCCCGCGAAGGATGAGCCTGCGCCGTTCCATCGCGGTACGCCTGACGCTGCTGTTCGCCACCGTTGCTACGCTGGTACTGGCGGCGCTGGGCGTGGCGATCTATCTCAGCGCCCGTCACGATCTGGTGGCGCAGGATTTCATCGAACTGGAGAACAAGGCGGCCTTGATCCGCGACCTGGCCGGCAACGCCCCTGCATCCGGACGCGCTCAGCGCCTGGGCGAGGCGCTCGGCCACCATCCTGATATCGCCTTCCACATCCTCGATGACCGCGGTGCCGTCCTGTTCTCCACCGCCCCGGCGCTGCTGCGCGAACACGCACGCCGCCAACCCATCGACACCACGCCGCGCCGGCACGACTGGATCCTCACCGATGGCCGCTGCATGCATGCCCTGCATCTGCGGCAGACTCTGACCGACGGCGGCTCGCTGGTGACCCTGCTGGCCATTGACGACGATCGCCACGCCGCCTTCCTGCAACGGTTCCGCCATCTGCTGGCAATTGCCATCATCGGCGCTGCCCTGGCCAGCAGTCTGCTGGGGAGCTATGTGGTGCGGCGCACCCTGCGGCCGCTGCACACGCTGGCTGACGAGGCCCGGCAGATCACCGCCGGTCGATTGCAGCGCCGGCTGAGCGCACGCAGCGCGCCGGCCGAACTGGAACAGCTGGCACAGACCCTCAACGGCATGCTGGCACGCCTGCAGCAGGACTTCGCGCGGCTGACCGGGTTCTCCGGTGATCTGGCCCACGAACTGCGCACGCCCATCACCAATATGCTCACCCAGGTGCAGGTGGTGCTGGCGCACCCCCGCAGCAACGAGGCCTATCGCGAAACCCTGGCGTCCTGCGCCGAAGAGCTGCAGCAGCTGGCCCAGACCGTGGGTGACCTGCTGTACCTGGCGCAGGCCGAAGCACCCGGTGCCCTGCCCTCACGCGAGCCGGTGCCGCTGGATGCCGTGGCGGACGCGCTGCTGGAGTTCTACGAGCCGCTGGCCGAGGATCGGCAGTTGACGCTGCGCCGGGAAGGCATGGCGAGGGTCAACGGCAACCGGCTGATGCTGCACCGGGCGATTGCCAACCTGCTTTCCAACGCACTGAAGCACGCCGCTGCCGGCAGTGAGGTGCGGATGCGGCTGGCCGAAGCCGAAGGCCTGTGCAGGATCAGCGTTCATAACATCGGCATGCCGATAGCCATCGAGGCGCTGCCGCGCCTGTTCGACCGCTTCTACCGTGGCGAGCGTGGCCGGCATGAAGGCGCCGGGCTTGGCCTGGCGATCACCCGTGCCATCGCGCAGGCGCACGGCGGCAGCGTGAGTGTTGTCTCCGACGAAGCGGGTACCGTGTTCGAGATGGTGCTGCCGGTCGCGCAGCGGCAGGCTCCATCCACGCATGGCGTGGATCTACTGTAGAGCCGAGCCACGCTCGGCTGCTTTTCGTGCGGAGGCCAGAAGCAGCCGAGTGGGGGCTCGGCTCTACAGTCTGGCCTCCCGTCGCCGGTGCACCCAGTAATACAGCGTCGGCAGCACCAGCAACGTCAGCAGCATCGCCGACAGCAGGCCACCGATCACCACCACCGCCAGCGGCTTCTGGGTCTCGGCGCCGATCGCGTGCGAGGTCGCCATCGGCAGCAGGCCGAACATTGCCAGCAGCGCGGTCATCAGCACCGTGCGCAGGCGCTGCAGCGAGCCCTGCACAACCGACTGCAGCAGGTCCATGCCCTGCTCTCGCAGCTGCGCGAAGCGACTGAGCATCACCACCCCGTTCAGCACGGCCTGCCCGAACAATGCAATGAAGCCGATCGCCGCCGACACCGACAGTGGAATGCCGATCAACCACAGCGCGAGGATGCCGCCGATCATCGCCAGTGGCACGTTGGCCAGGATCAGGGCGGCACTGCTGATGTCCTTGAAGGCATCGAACAGCAGCACGAAGATGATCAGCACCGACAGCGGGATCACCCAGCCCAGCCGCTTCATCGCACGCTGCTGGTTCTCGAACTCACCGGACCACTCCAGCCGGTAGCCCTCGGTCAGCTGCACGTTGGCGTCCACGCGCTTGCGCATGTCGGCCACGACGCTGCCCATGTCACGCCCGGCAATGAAGATGCTGACCGCCTTCACCCGTTGGGCGTTCTCGCGCGAGATGTTGATCGCGCCGCTGGCCATGCGGAAATCAGCCACGTCGGACAGCGCCACTGTATGGCCGTCGCCGATGCCGACCGGCACCATGCGCAGGTGTTGCAAGTCACGGTCAGCGTCGTCCAGGCGCAGCGTGATCGGGAACCTGCGGTCGCCTTCCCACAGTTCGCCGACCTGGCGCCCGCCCAGTGCGGTCTCGATCACCTCGTCGATGTCGCGCACGTTCAGGCCATAGCGCGCAGCACGGTCACGGTCGATCTCGATCTGCAGCTGCGGCAGCGAACCGTCGCGGTCGATGAAGGCGCTCTCCACGCCCTCCACGCCACGCACCTGGCCCAGGATCGCCTGCGCCTGCCGGTTCAGCACGTCCAGGTCCGAGCCGCTGACCTTGATCACCACCTGACCCTTGATCTGCGAAATGCTCTCCAGAATGTTGTCTCGCACCGGCTGCGAGACCGAGAACTCCGGCCCGGGAATGCGTTGCTCCAGCGCACGTTGCAGGTCACTCACCAGCTGCCGCTTGTCCACGCCCTTCGGCCACTCCTTCTCCGGCTTCAGCGCTACCAGCGCCTCGATCTGGTTGGCGCCCTTGGCATCGGAGCCGTCTTCCGGGCGACCGAGCTTGGCCACCACCGTCGACACCTGCGGGAAGGTGCCGACCAGCTCGCGGATCCGCCGCGACTGCTGCTGCGCTTCGGCCAGACTGGTGCTGGGATCGAGTGTAGCGGTCAGCCAGATCGAACCCTCGTCCAGCTCCGGCAGGAACTCCGAACCCAGCCGCGTACCCAATGCCAGCGTGCCGACCAGCAACGCAACCGCGGTCAGCACCACCGCACGGGGTCGCGCCAGGGCGCGCTCCAGCACCGGCTGGTACCAGCCGGCCAGGCGGTCCATCAACGGATTGCCGTCGCGCATGCGGTCGCGCCGCAACCACCAGTAGCAGAACAGCGGCACCACGGTCAGCGCCAGGATCAACGCACCAATCAGCGCCGAGGTCACCGAGTAGGCCATCGGCGCGAACATGCGGCCTTCCTGGCGCTGCAGGGTGAAGATCGGGATGTGCGCGGCGATGATGATCAGCATCGAGAAGAACGTCGGCCGCCCCACTTCGGATGCGGCCGAGAGGATGGTCGAGAAACGCGTCTTCCGGTCGGCGTTGGGTGGCAGCTTCGAGAGTCGCGAAACGATGTGCTCAGTCACGATCACCGCGCCATCGATGATGATGCCGAAGTCCATCGCACCCAGCGACAGCAGGTTGGCCGGCACGCCCCACAGGTGCAGGCCAAGGAAGGTCGACAGCAGCGCCAGCGGCATCATCGCCGCCACGATCAGCGCGGCTCGCGCGTTGTACAGGAACAGCCACAGCACCAGGAACACCAGCACCGCACCTTCCAGCAGGTTGCGGAACACCGTCTTCAAAGTGGTCGAGACCAGCCACGAGCGATCGTAGAACGGCTCGATGCTTACCCCGGCCGGCAGCTGGTTGGCCTGGATCTCGGCAATGCGTGCATGCAGCGCATCGAGCACGTCGGACGGGTTCTCGCCCTTGCGCATCAGCACCATGCCGAACACCGCATCATCGTTGTCGTCCTGTCCAACCAGGCCCTGCCTTGGCAATCCGGTATCGGCGATGCCGGCCAGGTCGCGTACCAGCACCGGCGTACCCCCGCGCTGCGCCACCACCACGTTGCCGATGTCGGCCGGCGTGCGCATCAGGCCAACACCACGAATCAGGAACTGCTGCTGGCCACGCTCCACATAGCCGCCACCCGCGTTCGAGCTGCCCTTCTCCAGAGCCTCGGCAAACTCGCCGAGACTGACACCGCGGTCGCGCAGCTTGTCCAGGTCCGGTTTGACCTGGAACGTTCTGGCGAAACCGCCGAAACTGACCACATTGGCCACTCCCGGCACGGTGCGCAGTCCACGCTCCATCACCCACTCCTGGGTGGTGCGCAGCTGGGTGGACGTCATGTGCGGGCCTTTCAGCACGTAGCGGTAGATCTCGCCCACCGCCGAACTCATCGCCTCCAGCTCCGGGGTCACCCCTTCCGGCAGTTCCACACCCTGCAGGCGCTCCAGCACCTGCTGCCGCGCGAAATAGTCATCGGCCTTGTCGTCGAAGGTCAGGATGATCATCGACAGGCCGAACTGCGTATGCGAGAACACCCGAACCGAATGCGGAATGCCGGACAGCGCCACTTCCAGCGGCATCGTCACCTCGCGTTCCACCTCTTCGGCGGCACGGCCCGGGTGCAGCGACACCACGGTCACCTGGGTGTCGGACACATCCGGGAAGGCTTCCACCGGCAGCACGCGGAACGCGGCGATACCGGCGCCGATGAACAACAGCAACGCCAGCATCACCATCAACGGCTGGCGCAGGCAATAGGCAATCAGGCGATCGATCATGGCGCGGCATGCCCCGTGCCACCCACGGTAGCCGCAGCAGCCGGTGCGCTGTCCACCAGCTGCTGCAGCAGCAGCCCGCCCTCGACCACCACGCGGCTGCCGGCCGCCAGGCCCTCACGTACCCACAAGCGGCCATCACCGAGTTCTTCGGCATGCACGGCATGGCGCACGAAACGGCCCCTGCCTTCTTCCACGAACACCACCTGCTTGCCATCGATCAGCAGCACCGCCGCATCCGGCAGGCTGACGCCACCCTCGGCCGGCAGCGCCACCTGCGCGCGCACGTACTGCCCGGCCTTGAATCCGCGCGTGCGGTTGTCCAGCTCGGCGCGTGCCTGCACCACGCGGCGCTCGCTGTCGACGAAGTCGTCCACGTGCTGCAGCGTGGCTTGCAACGGCGTGCCGTCGGCGCCAGGTACGCTCACCTGCATGCCGGCCTTCAAGCGTCCGGCCAGGCTCTCGGGAATGTCCAGCAGCAGCCACAGGCGATCCGGGTCACCGATCACCGCCAACGGCTGCTCGCTGTCCGCGCTGACCGCCATGCCCGGGCTCATCCGCCGCTCCACCAGCACGCCATTGATGGGCGCGCGCAACGGCAGGCGCTGATCGACGTGCTGGCCATTGCCATAGGCCTTGGCAAAGGCGGTTGCGCGCGCGTGATCGGCCTGACTTCCGGCGAAGTTGGCCTCGGCCTCGTCCAGCTCGCGCCCGGACGCTACGCCTGCGGCGTGCAGCTCGCGGGTGCGTTCCAGCTCCTTTCGCGCCTGCTGCAGTTCGGCGCGGCCGCGTGCGCCCTCAGCCTGCGCCTGGCCGAACTCCGGCGAGGTGATCCAGGCGATGACCTGGCCGGCCTTCACCTGCTGCCCCGGCTGCGCCTCGATGCGCGCCACCTGCCCCGGCAACGGCGTGCGCAGTGCACTGGAGCGGGTTTCATCCCAGACCACGCGGCCCGGCAACTGCAGGCTGGCACTGGCACCGGCGGTCACCGCCTCGCTGCGCAGCACCTCCAGCTGGCGGCTGTCGGCCGGGAACTGGATCTGCCCGGCACTGACCTGCGGCGCATCCTCGGTGTACGACGCCGGCTCGCGACCGCAGCCGTTCAGCAACAGCAGCGCCAGCAACACCGGCAGCACGGCACGTCGCGCCCGCGGGCGATGGGCGAAGGTGGACTTCATCGGGATTCTCCTTCAGCAACGGATGTGGCCGCTTCCCAGCGCGCCAGGGCAATGGCATGGTCAGCGCGCGCTTCGATCAGCGCGGCCTCGAAGTCGCGCCAGCTACGGCGCGCATCCAACAGATCGGTCAGGCTGGCAGCACCACGGCGGTAGGCCAGCTCGATGCCCTGCACCGCCTTGCGTGCGGCGTCGGCGTGCAGCCCTTCATAGTCGGTGCGGCGCTGCGCGGCGGCCTGCGCGCTGGCCTGCAGCTGGTCCAGTTCGGCACGCGCCTCACGCTGCTGCACCTGCAGTTCCAGCGCGGCCGTGTCCCGATCGGCTTCGGCGCGCTGGATCGCACCGCGTGCACGCGCCGGGCCGCCGAGCGGAATGGTCAACGACACGCCCCAGGTAACGCCACTGATATCAGTCGGCTCACGTTCGGCCTCCACGCCCAGCTGGATATCCCGGTGGCGCTCGCTGCGTGCCAGCGCCACGCCGGCATCGGCGGCGGCCAGGCGCGAGCGCGCGGCTCGCAGATCGGCGCGCTGCTGCGGATCGAAGGCCCGCGTACCGGCCACATCGGCGGCGTCCGGCCACGCGTCATCGGCGCTCAGTTCGCCGCTGTCATCGCGGCCGAGCAACAGGCCGAGCGTGTTCCGCGCATCGCGCAGGTCCAGCGCCGCCTCGCGTGCTGCGTCGGCCACTGCCAGATCGTCCACCGCCAGCCGCGCGCGATCCACCGGCGCCATCGCACCGGTGGCCACCTGCTTGTCCGCCGCTGCCATCTGCTCGGCCGAACTCTGCCGGTTGGCCTCGGCGATCTGCGCGCGCTCCTGTGCGCCCTTCAGCCCGAAATAGGCTTCATGCAATGCCACCTGCTGGCGGCGACGGGTATCAAGCATCTCCAGCCCGGCCACCTGCAGCAACGCATCGGCCTGGCGGATGCGCAGCGCTCGCTTGCCGCCACGCTCCCAGGTCCAGCCCAGGCCCAGCGTGCTGTCCACCCGCTTGTCCTGCCAGCGACCGGGGCCGATGCCATGCTTCGGGCTGATCTTGCTGCTGCCGATCGACAGCTCGGCTGCCGGCCGCAGCGCGGCGCTCTGCGCATCGCCCTGGACCCCGCGCAGCTCCAGTGCCGCCGCACGCAGGTCCGGGTTGTGGGCGTCCATCGCACGCTGCGCGTCGGCCAGCGACAACGCTGACGCCGTGGGTGCGCACACAAGGGCGGCCAGCACGGCCGCAACATGAAGGGAGAAATTCATGCACGTCACGTTAAGGTGACGCACTTGCGCCAAACTTGCCCCAACCTTGCACGAAGCTTGCAATGCGAATCCTGCTGATCGAAGACGACGCCGCCCTGGCCGATGGGCTGATCCGCGCCCTGCAGGGTGCCGGCCATCTGTGCGACCACCTGTCGCGTGGGCTGCATGCACCGGCGGCACTGGCCAGTGCGCCGTATGACGTGATGGTGCTGGACCTCTCGCTGCCCGACGTGGACGGACTCGATCTGCTGTCGCGGCTGCGCAACGATGGCGTCACCCTGCCGGTGTTGATCCTTACCGCACGCGACGGTGTGGAGGACCGCATTCTCGGGCTGGACCGCGGTGGCGACGATTACCTTGCAAAGCCCTTCGCGCTCGGCGAACTGGAAGCGCGGCTGCGTGCGCTGTCACGCCGGCGCAGCGATGCACCGGCACAGAAACGGCTGGGCCGCTTGTGCTTCGACAGCATCCGCAACGAGGTGCAGGTGGAGGGCCAGCGCGTCGAGCTGACCGCGCGCGAGCTGGCGCTGGTCGAGGCGCTGATGCAGCACCCCGGTCGCACCGTGACCAAGCAGCGCCTGTTCGACGCGTTGTACAGCTGGGACCACGAGGCCAACCTGTCGGTGATCGAGGTGCATGTCAGCCGCCTGCGTCGCAAGCTGGAACAGGCCCGCGCTGGCGTAGGCATCCGCATGCTGCGCGGCCTCGGCTATCGCCTGGAGGCCGGTGGTGACTGAGCGCGTGCATAGCCTGCGCGGCCTGCTGCTGCGCCGCCTGTGGCTGCCGCTGCTGGTACTGATGCTGTGCAGCGCGGTCGGTTCGTTCGCGCTGGCCCGCTTCTATGCCGGCCAGGTCTACGACCGCTGGCTGCTGGACTCGGCGATGTCGTTGTCCGAGCTGGTGAGGGTGCAGGACGACCGCGTCTCCATCGAGATCACGCCGGCGGTCTCGCGCATGTTCACCTGGGACACCGCCGACGAAGTGCATGGCGAGGTGGTCGATGCCGCCGGCGGGCGACTGTATGGGGATCTGCCCGAGGCATTGCCGCGCCCAGCGCTCGCCGCCGACGGCAATGACGCGGTCTACTACGACGCTCGTCTGCGCGGCCAAGCCGTACGCATGGTGGAGGTGGTGGTCAGTGCCGGGCCCGGCCATGAGATCCGCCTGCGCGTGGCCGAGACACTGCGCAAGCGCCATCGGCTGGAGCGCAAACTGCTGATGACCAGCGTTCCGTTCCAGGCCGCGATCCTGGCGCTCGCTGCATGGCTGGCCTGGTCCGGCACCGGCGCTGCCGCACGCCATGCCAACCAGGTCGCGCGCCGGCTGGCGAGCCCCCGCCCGGACCCGTTGGCGCCACTGGACCCTGCACAGGAAGCACCGCGCGAACTGTGGCCAGCGGTGGAAGCCTACAACGCCCTGCTGCAACGCCTGGACGCGATGCAGGACGCACAGCGGCGTTTCGTCAGCAATGCCGCCCACCAGCTGCGCACACCGTTGGCGGCCATGCAGGTGGAACTGGAGAGTTCGCTGCGCCAGCACGACCCGCACGCGCAGCAACTGGCGTTGTCCGGCACCCTGGCCGGGTTGGCGCGGCTGCAACACCTGGTCAATCAGTTGCTGATGCTGAGCCGTTCCGAGGATTCGCAGGGCAGCGTGCTGTCATTGCAGCCGGTGGACTTGGCCTCGCTTGCCCGGGGCGTGGTTGAACGCTATGCCGACCGGGCACTGGCCGCGGGTGTGGACCTGGGTTACGACGGCCCGGATGAAGGCGTTCAGATTCAGGGAGACCCGCAACTATTGCGCGAGGCGCTGGGCAACCTGGTGGACAATGCACTGCGCTATGGCGCCGTGCGCGGCGTGATCACGCTGGGGGTGCGCAGGGATGCCGACGGTGTGCAGGTGTGGGTGGACGATGATGGCCCCGGCATCACCGAAACCGAGCGTGGACGTGTCACCGAACGCTTCTATCGTTCCAGCAGCGAAGGCGACGGGTGCGGACTGGGGCTGGCGATCGTGGCCGAGATCGCGCAGCGGCATGGCGCGATGCTGGCGATCGATACCGCCCCCATCGGCGGCGCACGGGTCAGCCTGCGGTTCGCCTGACATCTACAGAACACCCCCCTGTAGAGCCGAGCCCACGCTCTGCTGCCGTTGGCGGCGTACCTGGATAGGCGCCAGCCTTGGTTGGCGCCGTTGATCTCCCGCGTGCCAACCAAGGTTGGCACCTACCAAAGCGGGGTTCCTCGGTAGGCATGCTCCAGTAGCGGCCAACCCTGGTTGGCCCCCACCACAAGCGGGGATCCCCGCATACCAACCATCAACGCATCACCGGCTCATCGAATATGGCGCCTGCGCACCCTGCCCCGGCCAGTCCTTGTTCGCTTCAGCCTGCATGCTGAAGCGCAGTTCGCCGCCGGCCAGAATCTCGTCGTGGCGCAGGAACGTGCGCTGCAGCGGCTTGCCGTTGAGGTTCACACTGCCTACATAGGTGTGCTTGTCATCCAGACCATCGGCCACGATGGTGAAGGTCTTGCCGTTGGGCAGGCGCATCGCGGTCTTCGGCAGGAACGGCCGGCCCAGGATGTACTCCCCCGAACCCGGCGCCACCGGGTAGAAACCCAGCGCGGTGAACACATACCACGCCGACATCTGGCCCACGTCATCATTGCCGGCCAGGCCATCGGGGCGGTCTGCGTACTGGGTATCCATGATCTGCTTCAGGCGGGCCTGCGTGCGCCACGGCTGGCCCGCGTACGAATACAGATACGCCACATGGTGGCTGGGCTCGTTGCCATGCGCGTACCAGCCGATCAGCCCGGTGATGTCTTCCATATGCTCGAAGATGGAAGGATCGACCTTGGCGTTGAACACCTCATCCAACCGCGCCAGCAGCTTGTCGCTGCCACCATGGGCGGCGGCCAGACCCGCCACGTCCTGCGGCACGTACCACGAGTACTGCCAAGCGTTGCCTTCGGTGTAGTCGGTGCCGTAGCCGCTGGCGCTGGGGTCGAACGGGGTGCGGAAGCTGCCATCGCGCTTGCGCGCGCGCATGAAGCCGGTGTCCTTGTCGAAGGCGTTGCGCCAGTTGCCGGCGCGCTTGTCGAAGGTTGCCGCCACATCGGTCTTGCCCATCGCCTGGGCCATGCGCGCGATGGTCCAGTCGTCGAACGCGTATTCCAGCGTCTTGCTGGCCGCTTCGCCTTCTTCATCAATCGGCACGTAACCCAGCTCGCGGTACTGCGCGATGCCGTCATAAGGGCCGTAGTTGGCGGTCTCCACCATCGCCTTCAGCGCCTTGTCGGCATCGAAGCCACGAATGCCCTTCACGTAGGCATCGGCGATCACCGGCACGGCGTGGTAGCCGATCATGCACCAGTCCTCCAGCCCGTGGAACGACCACACCGGCAGCATGCCGTAGGGGCTGTGCTGGTGGTGGGCCAGCATCGAATTGATGAAATCGCTGTTGCGCTTTTCCGGCTGCACCAGGGTCAGCAGCGGGTGCAGCGCCCGGTAGGTGTCCCACAGCGAGAACGTGGAATAGTTGGTGTAGCCCTTGGCCTGATGCACGGCATTGTCCGGGCCGCGGTACTGGCCGTCGGCATCCATGAACAGCGTCGGCCCCAGCATCGTGTGGTACAGCGCGGTGTAGGCGCTGCGCCGCGCGTGTTCCGGCGCGTCGATATCGAGCACCGACAGCGCCTGGGTCCATTCCTGCTTGGCCTGCGCACGCACGCGGTCGAAATCGAAGTCGGCCACTTCGGCATCGAGGTTGGCGATGGCACCAGCCTCGCTGACCGGCGAAATCGCCACCTTCACCACCAGCGGTGCATCCAGCTTGCCGAAGTTGAAGGTGCCGACCAGCTGCCGGCCCTCGATCTGCGCACGCTGTGCCGGGTCCTTCTCGCCCGGCGGCGGGAAGCCCTTGTAGACGATGTCCTGCTCGGTGTTGTGCAGCGCGTGGCCGGACAGTGGGCGCGAGAAGCGCATCGCGAAATACAGCTGGCGGCCCGGCGCCCAGCCACGGGTTTCACGGAAGCCGGTCACGGTGCCATCAGCACGCACGCGCACCCGCGACCACAGGATCTTGCCCGGGTAGTCGTACATGCTGGTGCGCATGTCCAGCAGCACCTTGGCCTCGGTGCCCTTGGGGAAGGCATAGCGGTGCACACCCACGCGCGCACTGGTGGTCAGTTCGGCGCGCACCTTGTAGTCGTCCAGGGTGACCGCGTAGTAGCCCGGCTCGGCCTTCTCGTCGTCGTGGCGGAAGCGCGAGGCATAGCCGCTGCGAGGTTTTTCTGGATCACCGCGCTCCAGGCCGGGCGTGCCGGTGAACGGCATCACCAGGATGTCGCCCAGATCGGAATGCCCGGTGCCGGAAAAATGCGTGTGCGAGAAGCCGACGATGCTGCTGTCGTCGTAGCGGTAGCCCGCAGCCCAGCCGTAGGCCTTCTCGCGCGGCTGGATGCGCGTGTCCGGGCTGAGCTGGACCATGCCGAACGGCACCGTCGCACCCGGATAGGTATGGCCTTCGCCGCCCGTGCCGATGAACGGGTCGACGGAGGCATAAGCGCGTTCTGCGGCGGATTTCGGCGGTGCCCCCAGGGCCGCGCCGGAGGCGAGCATGGCGGTAGCGGCGACAGCGATCAGGAGACGACGGTCCAGCATGGGCATCGGCATTTGGATCGATTCAGATGAAAGCCGGATGCTAGCACCCAGCCAGTCCTGTCGCATGCTGCACTGCGGCCGCCGTGCCCGACCTGATGATTTGCACGTATTTGCATGGCCGAGCCATCAGTCAATCTATAGCTTTTGTCGTTTCCTTCCCTTCAACGGGCGCTGATACGCCAACTGATGTCTGCATACACTCCGTTGAGAGACTCCGCCTTGGAAACTAGAAAAGCCAAGAAGAATCATCAATTGGTTAGCCACGCCGCCACGTGTGCACGATGGCGCCGCAGCGGGGACTCCGCTGCCGGGATTGGAACCCCTGTTTGAAACTGAAGAACTGCCTGTCGTGACTACGGCGGGCGCTGCGTGTGGCCGCCTGGCCATCGGAGTACTTCAGTTTCTCCGGGTTCCAACCTCGCATCGCCCGCCACCCTTGCGGTGGCCTTCGCTACCCAAGGAGTGCCCGCATGACGTCCGAACGCACGCTCAGCCCGGCCATGGAATCGCTGTTCCATCGTATCGAACAGGCATTCAACAGCGCCGAAGGCATGGCCATCCTGATTGGCGAACAGTACGGCCCCGAGCCGAAACCGCCGGCACCGATGGACTACGACCCCAAGCAGATTGCCGTGGCGATGGTGATGCTGAGCCAGCACGGCCGATGCCTGCTGCAGGAGCTGCGGGCGGAAGCGGAAAAGGTGACGTATCACTGAGGGCCTCGTGGCGGGCGAGGCAGACGATGCCGGCGGCATCGACGGCATCGACCGGGTAGAGGCGACTGTTGGTCGACTGCTCTTTGTGATTGCCAGAAGCCCGCGCTTCGCGCGATAGCCGACTAACGGTCGGCTCTACCCCGCCGGTTGCCGTCGTCGGCCCGTCGGTTGCCCCCGTCGGTTGTTGCCGACCCGTTCGGTGGCTATCCAGGCGCCTACGCGGCAACCGCCTTCTGGATATCCGCCAGCGGGGCGTTGGTCAGATCCTTGGCGATATCGCCCAGCAGCCGCGCCTGGGTTTCCTTGTGCAGCAGCGGGCGGATGCGCCCCAGCGTGGTCGGGTCGGCCACCAGCACCAGGTGGGCGTAACGGTTGTTCAGGGCGTCGTCGTTGAGCTGCTCGGCCACCTGTTTGGCGAAGGTGGCTTCGTTGAGCTGCGACACGGACATATCCTTCGGCACGGCACCGGCCGGGCCCTGCCCCGATATGCCCTGCGCGCTGATGTCCTGCAGGCGCAGTTCGCCTTCCTGCTTCAAGGTGAGCTCGCGATCGCTGCCCACGTTGGTGAACACACGGGCCGAGCCGCCATCGGCGACGACAATCAGGGTTCCTTCGGGAATGGTACGGGCCATTGCAATCTCCAGCAGACAGTGGATGTGGGGTGGGTTCCAGCCTAGGCAGCACGATGTAAGCGCAACGCGCACGGCCTGTGATGCACGCCTCGCAATCTTCAACCGGGGCTAAATTCGCGCGTTGCGCGGCCGCTATGGCCTGCATCTTCGCGAGGTACATCTGTGTACGCTGGCTCCGTGTTCCCCGTTTCCCTTGCCACCAGCCTGGCCATTGCCGGCTGTGCCGGTTGCATCCATCAGTTCCTGCGCGGCGAGCCGCTGCTGGCATTGGCCATTGTGTTTTCAATGCTGGCCGTGGTGGGCGCGGCGTTGGTCAGCCGGCGGCTGACGGTGCCGGCTTGGCTTGCGTTGGCCGGCACGGTGCTGGGCATGGCGGCCCGCGCGGGTTGATTCAAGCGTGCGAACCCAGGTTCGCACCCACCAGAGCGGTTGGCTGCACCCACCGGTGCGGTTGGTTGCACCCACCACACTTCCCTGCGGTCAGTCGTGCGCGCTGTTCAATTCCATGGCGCGCATCACGATGGGCTTGGCCCAGTCCGGGGTGTGCAGCAGCTCAGCCACGGACTCCGGGTACTGCAGCTGCCCGTGTTCCATCGCCAGCACCGGCAGCGGCTCGACGCAGCCTTCGGCGTCGGCCGGGGCGCTGTTGTCGTAGACGTGCAGCTCGGCCAGATACGGCAGCAGATCCAGCAGGTTCTCGCGTGCCGAATCGAAGCGGGCGTGGATCTTCTCCACGGGGATATCGTGGCCGCCCGCCGCCACCCGCGCGGCGACACGGGCGATGTGCAGCTCTACGGTTGCCAGGCCGCAGAACCAGATGGCCACCTGGTGGTGATCGCAGGCCTCGCGCAGCAGGCGCGGAATGGTGTTGCCGCCCAGCGTGGTCTCGAACGCGAAGTCGCTGCCCTCGGCCATGGCCTGGCGCAGCCGCCGGGTGCCTTCCTGCCACGCCTCGGCGTTGGCCTCGGCCAACGGCCAACCGGCCTCGACCAGGCGACGGGTGAAGCTGTCGGGGTTGAACCAGGCCAGGCCGTCGGCTTCCAGCCAGGTGCCCAGCAGCGAACTCTTGCCGGCGCCATTGACGCCGGCCAGTACCAGGATCCGCCCCATCGGTCAGAGCGGGCGGCCGAGGGCCACCTTGCGGCCGCGGCGGATCGGCTTGCCCAGCACCTTGCCCAGGCCCTGCCCGCGCTGCAGCCCGGCCAGGGTCTGGTCGAACTCGGTGCGCAGGCGCAGCAGTTCCTCGCTGCGCTCATCGGCATCGCCACCGGCGGCCTTGGCCAGCAGTTCCTGGTAGGTGCGGATGTCCACGATCACCGCTTCGGGGTGGTTGTGGTTGGTGATGACCAGCGCCTGCTTCTCGCGCACGGTACGCATCAGGCTCGGCCAGCCACGGGTCTTCACCGACGAGGCAGGGGCCTTTTCCAGGCCAGGCAGGTCCAGCGGAAGGGTCATGGCACGGCTCCAGGCGGGAACGATTGAGCCCATTATGCCCAATTTGGCCCAATTGGGGATAAATGCCCCATTCCCCCTGCGTCAGCCCCCAGACTGGGCCTGCGGGGCGTCGGTCTGCAGCAGGCTGCCGCGTTCCCGCAAGGGGAAGCCGATGCGGGCATCCAGGCCCTGCGGCCCGAAGCGCAACCGGCCGCTGCCGGCCAGCTCGTACGGCACCCGCTGCTCGATCAGGGCCCGGCCCAGGCCACGCTGGCGCGGCAGCGCCCAGCCCTCCACCTCGGCATGGCGCTCGCACCAGTGCAGTTCCAGCCAGGGCTCACCCTGCCGCTCCTGCAGCCGCCAGCTCACCTGGATGCGGCCGTCTTCATGGGCCAGCGCACCGTGCCGCAGCGCATTGCTGGCCAGCTCGTGGATGGCCAGGGACAATACCTCAGCCGCCTTCGGTGGCAGCAGCACATCCTCGCCCTGTAGCTGGCAGGCCGCCGCCGCAGGCACCTGCGCCGCGATCTCCTGCTCCAGCATGCCGCGCAGGCAGACGCCCGCGTTGGCACCGCGGGTGAGCAGGCTCTGCGTGCGCGCCAGCGACATCAGGCGCCCGCACAGCCGGTCGGCATACTCATCCACGCTGCCGACCGATTCGCGGGTGCGCCAGGCGATGGCATGGATGGTGGACATGATGTTGCGTACTCGGTGCTGCAGCTCGGCCAGCAGCACCGACTGGCGCTCGGTGGCGCGCTTGAGATCGTCGATGTCCACGGCAATGGCAAACACGCCGCTGACCTCCCCGTCGGCATCACGCAGCGGCGCGGCCGCCACCCGTGTCCAGAGGGTGCGGCCATCATCATGCAGGAACTGCAACTCCAGCCCCGGCACCACGGTTTCGCCGCGCATGGCCCGCGCAATGGCGAAATCCTGCGGTTCGATCGGTGTGCCATCGGCATGCCAGCCACGCCAGCGGTACTGGTTGGCCGTGTCGGCCGAGGGCACCTTGCCGGTGGGCAGGTAGGCACGCATCTGGTCGTTGGACAACTGTATGTGGCCCTGAAGATCGACGATGCACAGGCCCACCGGCAGTACCTTGAAGGCCAGTTCCAGGCGCCGTTCGCTCTCGCGCCGGCGCTGCTCCTCGCGTTCGCGCGCCGCCAGCGCCTGATGCGCGGCGGTGGTCTCGAACAGGGTCACCAGCACCCCGCAGATGCGCCCTTCCCCGCCACGGATCGGGCTGCAGGTCAGGGTGAACCAGCGGTCCTCCAGGCGACCCTGCCGCGCCAGCGGAAAGCGCTTGTCCTCGAAGGTGAGTGTTTCGCCCTGCCAGACGCGCGTGTAGAGCGGGCCATTGATGTGCCACACCTCCGGCCAGCATTCGCGGGCTGGCTGGCCGAGCCCCGCAGGGTGGCGGTCGTCCAGGATCTCGGCATAGCCATCGTTGTACAGCTGCACCAGCTGTTCGCCCCACAGCACGATCATCGGGAAGCCGTGGGCCAGCATCAGATCGACCGTGGCGCGCAGATGCGGCGGCCAGTGCTCGATGGCGCCCAGCGGCGTGCTGGACCATTCGTGCTGGGCAATGCGTGCGGCCATGCCGTCGCGGCGCGCGCGCCGATGCAACGGTGCGGGCATCGAGCCCCGCAGGCCGTCGGCATGTATGTCGTCTCTACGGCGTGCCATGCGCTGCGATCAACGCACGCACGCAGACACCTGCGGAGCTGCCACCAGCCCAGCCAGCTGCTGGACCAACGCCTCGATGTGGTAGGGCTTGGTGCAGCGTGGCGCCGCCGCGAAGCGGCTGGGCAGGTTGTCGTCGTAACCGGAGGTGAGCAGGAACGGCGTGCCGGCTTCGGCCAGGCGATCTGCCAACGGATAGACCTGTTCCCCCCCCAGGTTGATGTCCAGCAGCGCCACGTCGATGGGGTGCGTATCGACCAGCTGTCCCAGCGCCTGCAGATCCCCGGCCGGCCCGACCACCTGCGCCCCTTTCAGTTCCAAGTAGTCCACCAGGAACATCGCGATGGCGAACTCATCCTCCGCCACCAGCACACGCAGCCCTTTCAACCCTTCCGCTGTGTTGCCTGCTTCCCGCACGCGCCGCACTCCTCGGTACCCGCGGCCTGTCGCGCCGCAACGTGGGCAGGATGCGCGAACTGGACTACAAGGGCGCGTGACGATCGATGAGGATCACGCCCACGGCGCATTCACCCAGGGCACGCACACGGCTCAGAACGCACGCTCCCACTTCAGGCTGAACAGGCTGCGGTCATGGCTGTACAACCAGCCGACGTTGCTGTCGATACGGGCATAGCGCAGGCTCAGGCTGGGCACCAGACCGGCCACGCCCAAGCGCTCGCTGCGCACGATGGCGATCAGGTTCTGTTCGTCGTCCTGTCGGCGCGCTTCCAGCAGCGAGCTCCAGGCGTCGTAGTCACGTTGGCGCAGCGAAACGAACACGGTGGCGGTGGTGCCGCTCCACTGGCGTGCCGCGCCCAGCCGCACGCCGCGCTGGCGGTAACCGTTGGCGTCGTCGGCAGCATGGCTGTCGGTCAGGTCCACGCCGGCAAACACGGTCCAACGCGGGTTGAGCGCGCGGAACCAGGTGGCATACAGCGCGGCCAGCTCACCATCGTAGTTGTCGGCCAGGCCCGGCTGCCGATAGCGCTGGCGTTTCCAGTCGGCCTCCAGTTTCAGCAGGCTGCGGGCATCGAGTGCGTACTGCCACTCGCCATGCATGCCGCTGCCGCCCTGCAAGGCGTGGTTGCCCAATGCCTGGTAATCGTAGCTGGGCGCCAGCAGCACGGTGTGCCGCGCACTGCGCCAGCTGTACCCCGCCTGCACACTGGTGTTGAGTTCGTTGTAGGCGCTGTGCCCGCGCCACGCCTGGCCGAACGCCAACCCACGCACGTACAGGCCATGATGGCCGGCCAGCGCCCAGCGCCGCTCCAGGCTGGCATCGTAATCCAGGCCGACGGCGTGCTGTGCCTTCGGCAGTGTGCGTTCGATGATGCAGTTGTCGCCCACGCCGAACAGGCAGGTGCGGCTGGCCGAGCTGCGGTTGATGTTGTCGCTCCAGGCAGGCCCGGCCGCCACCGCGCCTTTCCAGCGCTGGCGCGCCTGCAACGCGGCCAGATAACCATCGACCCGTGCGCGCACGCCGGCAGTGGCCGGATCGTCGCTGTCGATGCCGGCCGCGATCGCCGCGAACAACGCCGCCGCCTCACGGTCGCGCTGGTCCTCGGCGTAGACGCGCGCCAGTTCAAGGCGGGCCGGCAGGAAGTCCGGCTGCGCCTCCAGCAGGGCTTCATACTCGCGCGCGGCACCGCGATGGTCACCGGCCACCCGGGCCAGCGCGCCCTGTGCGTAGTGGCGCAGCAACGGGTCGTGCCCGGGTAGTTCGATGTACTCGCTCAGGAACGCTGCGGCGGCCTGCCATTGCTGGTGCTGCAACGACAGATACAAGGCCTGGCCGAGATCGTCGATGGTGCGCTCCACGCGCACGGTCTGGCCGTCGACGGTGATGGTCGGGCGTTGTGATTCGGCCTGTTGCAGGCGCTGCTGGTCCTGCTGCTGATGGCGCAGTTCGCTGCCCTGTTCAAGCACACGACGCAGATCGTCCTGCTGGGCGCGCACATCGGCGACGGCCAGCAGCAGGACGAGAAGGAGGATGGGATGGCGCATGGTCGATCCGTGATGATGCATGCAGCGGGCCGAAGCAGGGACTGGCGGATCGCGGCTTGTCCCTGCCCTGCCCCATCAGGGGCGTGGCGATCAGTTCTTGCTGCCGCCGAAGGCGGTGTCGTACTGGCTGTTGCCGGCGAAGGTAGCGATGCCGGCCAGGGTGGCGGCGTTGGCGCCGAAGAACTGGCCCTGGGTGGTGCCGGTGACCGAGCCGTTGGCGGTGGCCGAGCCGGCGAACGAGGCGTTGGCGCTGTTGATGGAGGCATTGACCGCAACCGACAGGCCGCCGCCGCTGATGCCACCGGCCAGCGTGCCGTTGCCGAAGTTGGCGCGGAAGGTACCCGACAGCAGGTTGCTGCCGTTGAACTTGTTCAGGCCCGCCACGCTGTAGGTGGCCACGCCGGCCGGCAGCGTGGTGCCGGTGCGGTCACCGACGAAGTAGACCTGGCGGTTGTTGAAGCCACCGGCGGCGCCATCCTTGGACCACTCGCCGAACCACACGTCGCCGCTGCCGACCTTGACGAAGTTGAAGTGGCCCATGCCCGAGTGGCTGCCCGGTGCGCCGGTGATCGGCATGGCCAGGGTACGCACGGTGGTGCCGTTGACGGTGGTCGGCACCGAGTAGGCCGACAGGCCCTGGAAGTCGACACGGCGGGCGCCGGAAACGGTGCCGACGCCGATACCGGCCTTGCCGGCCGAGTGCGGGCCACCGTTGACCTGGGAATCGCCGACGGCCACGTACAGCTCGGCGTCGGTCACCGGGCTGGCCGCACCGACGATATCGGCCGCCTGCGCGGCGCCGGCCAGGGCGAAGGTGGCTGCAACGGCAAGAACCGAACGGGAGATCATCTTCATGGTATTGCTCCTTGGATTGAGGGAACTACGGGTGAAACGCTTGAATGCGGAAAGTCAGAAGCGCGCGGTGACGCCGAGCTTGATCGTGCGGCCCGGCGCCGGCAGCGTGGAGCGGGTGGCCGGGTCGACGTAGTAGCGGTTGCCGAGGTTGCTGCCGACCAGCTCCACGCTGGCGTGCTCGTTGAAGCGCCAGCGCGCATAGGCATCGACGGTGGTGATGTTGCCCCAGGTGAACGGCACGTTCTGCCAGAGCAGGCTGCTGCCGCCGGCCAGCAGGCGGTCGCGGTAGGCCTGCAGGTCCGGGTTGTCGTGGCGCTGGTAGTGCACGATGCGGCTGCCCAGTTCCAACCGCTCATCGAACAGGCGGGTGCCCAGCGACAGGTTCACCGACAGTTTCGGAATGGCCTGGGTCAGCAGGTAGCCACCGACGAAACCATCCTGCACGCAGTTCGGAACCAGTCCACGGTTGGCATCGAGCAGCACCGCGGTGCTTTCGTCGCACACTTCGTTTTCCAGCGTGCGCGCGATGCCCAGGTCGGTGAAGTAACGGCGGTTGTCGAAGCGCGCCTGCAGCTCGATGCCACGGATGGTCTGCTTGTCGATGTTGTCGAACAGGAAGTACGCATCACGCTCGATCACATCGCGGGTCTTGTGCACGTAGTAGGACAGCTTCACGTCAGCGTCGGCGGTGTTGCCGAAAAGCCCTGACAGGTTGTGCACGTAGGCCAGTTCGTAGTTGTAGGCGTGTTCGGGCTTGAGCGCATACAGCGGGTTGAGGCTGCTGGAGAAGGCGATGGTGCTTTCGAACATGCTCGGGAAGCGCACCGCCTCGCTGTAGCGCAGGTAGACACGTGCGGCCGGCGACAGGTTTACCGTAGCCGAGAAGCTGGGCAGCCAGGCATGGTCACGACGGCGTTCGTTGCGCCCGTCCACCGGTCGCGACTGCAGGGTGCTGCCGATGCTGCAGACCAGGTCGCTGCCCGCGTAGAGCGGCAACGCACCGGGAATGCCCGCCACCTGGCCATTGAGGCAGGGGTTGGTGGCACGGCTGTAGTTGCCATCGGCATCGGGCTGCCAGGCGATGCGGTGCTCCACCGCCTGGGGGGTTTCGTAGTAGGCCAGCAGGCCACGCAGCGAATCATCGACGAACCAGCCCATGCCGATGCTTTCCCAGAACTCGCGCTCGGATTCCAGCGCATCGATCTGCGCCTGCAGGCTGGCCGGGCGTTCGGGCAGCTCCTTGGTCCGGTAGGTCGCTTCCTTGCTGCCCACGCCCTTGGTAAGCAGCTCCGGATGCGCCTGCAGGAAGTCGTCGAACGCCCAGTAGCGGCTGTAGCGCACTCCCGCATTGAGGGTGAGGAACTCGAACGGGCGCCATTCCAGGTTGAGGTAGCCCTCGCCTTCCTGGCGGCGGCCGGCACGCGGGAACATGCGCCAACCATCGGAAGGACCGAAGTACGGGTCACGCGAGCCCAGCGATTCGTACTGCCAGTTGCCGCCCACGGTCAGATCCAGGGTGGAATGCAGGGCGAAACGGTTGCTCAGGGTCAGGCCGGTGCGGTCGTTGCGCGCATTGGCAAGCGCGGTGTTGCGCAGGATCGGGCTGGCGTCCGGGTTCCAGGCCGGGTTGCCCGGCGCGAAGTTCGGAAAACCGCCTGCGGTGTAGGTGTCGCTGTCGGTCTCGGTGCGCCACAGGTTGGCGTACAGGTCCAGCCAACGGCTGCCGGCTGGCTGGAAGCGGTATTCCAGGTTCCAGGCATCGGAGGCGACGCGGCTGAGCGGCCACTGGATGCGGCCGTAGTCCGGCGCCGACAGGATGCGCGAGGGCATGATCTCGCCATAGTGCGACAGCGTTCGCCGCCACGTGGCCTTCAGCTGCTGGTCGTCGTTGATCTGCCAAGTGCCTTTGAGCAGCCACGATTCCTGTTCGCTGGAAGTGTTGGGCACCTCATCACCGGGCTTGAAGTAGCGCGCCAGCGTGGTGATGTAGTCGATGCCCTGGTACTCGTACTGCTCGCGCGGGTCCTGGTCGTAGTAGGCGCTACCCTTGCTGCCGGAGAAGTAGTTGCCACGCTTGCGCCAGGCATAGGCCGCCATCAGGTCGACGGTGTCGCCACGGTAGCCGAGCGCCAGGCGCCAGGCCTGGTCCTCGCCGTCGAAGGGATTGTTGCCACTGCGCGACTTCACCGGCACCACCAGGGTGCGGTCGTCATAGGGCGAGGCCGGCGAGCCCTGCGGGAAGCCGGATACCGTGCGGTAGTCTTCGCCGGTGTGCAGGCGTGGCAGGCGCGGCGCCACTGCATTGCTGCTGCCTTCGATCTTCAGCTCCCCGCCGAAGCGCTCGCCGGCGGCCACGATGTCATCGACATCGATGGTCTTGATCACCAGCGCACCGCCGATCCCGCTGTGCACATCGCGCACCAGCCCTGGCCCCTTGATGACCTGGATGCCACCAATCAGGTTGGGATCGATGTAGTTGCGGTTGCTGACCCCGTTGTAGCCGCGCCAGACGGTGAGCGCCTGTTCGCCACCATCGATGCTGACCGGCACCCGCCCCGGCCCCTGGATGCCACGGATGTTGATGTCCAGCGCGCCGCTGTTGCGTGCGTCGCCACTGAACACACCGACCAGATCCTTGACCACGTCGGCCGGATTGGAGCCGCGATAGCGCTCCACCCGGTCACGCCCCGAGTACGCCGTGGTCAGGTCGAGCGCGAACACATCATCGTAGCCACGCCGATCGCGGGCCTCGCCCCCCTCCGCTTGCAGGCGACCGGCCACGTCCAGTGTGTCGGTCACCCGCCCCCCCTCCCCCTCGGTTGCCTCCGCAGCCGCGCGCAGGCTCCAGGTGCCATCGATGCCGCGCTGCGCGCGCACCCCGCTGCCGCGCAGCAGCTGCTGCAGGGCCTGCATCTGGCTGTACTCGCCGTTCACCGCGCTGGAGCGGCGGCCTTCCACCAGATCGCTGCGGAACACCACCTGCACGTCGGCCTGGCGACCGAACGCCCGCACCGCGTCGGCCAAGGGTTGATCCGGAATGGCGTACGTGCGCAACGGCGCGACGACCGCCGGTTGCGCCTGCGCGCTCGGCACCCAGGCCATCGGCAGCAGTGCGGTGGAGATGGCCAGGGCCAGAACGGTGGCGCGACGGTGACAGGCAGATGCCGTAGACGGCATGGACAGGAACTCCTCAAGCGGGGCGGAACCACGGGCAGATCCGCTGCCGGCGGTGGGTCTGGCTTGAGGAGAAACGGTGTTTCGCTCTGGCTATACCTCTATAGACAGCGGGGTGCGGCGGCTGCCCACGGTTTTTTCATGTTTTTTCATGCGGCCGATTCGTCCACGCGCCGCCCCCATCACCACAGCACCATGGCACCGCCTGGCAGGCGCTGCACACGCAGGCCGGCCTGCGCGGCCACGGCATCGATGGCGGTCTCCGGCTGCTGCACATGGAACAGGCCGCTGACCCGCACCTGCGCACCCTGCCCGCCCAACACCCACACCGGTGCACGGCGATAACGCGCCAGATCGGCGATGGCCAGCGCGGCAGGGCGATCATCGATGGCCAGTTCGCCACGGCGCCAGGGCGCGATGTCCTCCGGCACACGCTGCTGCACCGGCAGCAGCCAACGGCCGTCACGGAACGTCCGCGCCTGCCCGGCGTTCAGGCGCTGAGCGCTGCCGTCGCCCGGACGCACCTCGACCACGCCTTCGCTGACCTCGGTACTGACGCTGTGGCCGTGCAGGGACACGCTGAACGCCGTGCCGATATCGTGGACCTGGCCGCCACCGGCCTCGACCCGGAACGGCCGCGATTCATGGGCCACCTGGAACCAGGCCTGGCCGCGCAGCAGGCGCAGGCGGCGCTGCCCACCGTCGAAGTCCAGCGCCAGCGCGGTGCCCGCATCCAGCACGGCGGTACTGCCGTCGTCCAGCTGCACCACACGTGGGGCGTCGCTGCTGCGCAGGTCACTGCGCGCCAGCAACAACGCGTGCGGTGCCGCTGCGACCATCAGGACCACCGCAGCCGCGCTGGCCAGCAGCCAGGGCAGCCGACGACGCGACGCGATCGCGCGCAGGCCCCGGTCATCGGCAGTCAGCGCCGGCAGCGCCGCCAGCACATCGGGCCCGGCGGCATCGAGCCGCTGCCAGAACGCCTGTTGCTGGCGCCAGGCCTGTGCATGCTGTGGATCGGCCTGCAGCCAGCGCTGCAGGGCTCGTTGCTGGCGATCGGGCAGCGGGCCTGCACTGCACCGTATCACCCAGCGCAACGCCTGCCTGGCCTGACGCGGCGAGGGTTCGGACGTGATCATGGTTGTGGCCTGCCGCACCACGAACGGGTGCACCTTCCTGTTGTGACAACGGCGGGGGCCATCTGCCCACGGCAATCGCGGCTCATCGGCGGGTTCCCTGCTGGTGCTGCTGGATCAGCAGCGCCGCGCGCAGCACGTACTTGCCGACCACGCTCTTGGAAATGCCCAGGCGGGCGGCGATCTCGCGCTCGCTCAGGCCCAGGTAACGGTTGAGCACGAAGCACTCGCGCACCTGCGCCGGCAAGGCCAGGATGGTCTGGGTGATCTCGCGCAGCTGGGCCTGGTCAAGCACGTGGGCCTCACCGTCGTGGCCGGCATCGGCCATGTCGGCGGCGTACTCGGCCATCGCGCGCCGCTCGCGGGCGTCGGCCTGGCTGCGGTTGAGCGCGTGATGGTAGGCCATCCGGTACAGGTAGCCGCGCGGCTCCAGGATCGGCGGATCGCCGGGCACGCTGCTGGCCTTCAGGTACAGGTTCTGCAGGGTGTCCTCGGTACTGGCCGGGTCGAGGTAGCGTGCGATGAAACGTGACAACGCACGGCGCTCGCGGATCAGCAGCTCGACCAGCGCCAGGGCATTGGGAGACATAGGTGCCAAGGCCGGACCGGGGAATGATGGGCGTGATGGCGACGGTCCGGAGGTGGATTGTGGGCTGCGCGGCCGCACGCGGCAAGCAACGCCTTGTAGCGCCGAGCCCATGCTCGGCTGTTGTACGCCAACGGCAGCCGAGCATGGCTCGGCTCTACAGTGGATCCACGCCACGCATGGATGGGGGCCTACGGCTCGTCCAACGCTTCGAAACGCTCGACGAGTCAATCGATCAACGCGCCACTGGGCTGCACGGCCGGCATCCAGTTCTCGTACGATCGTACCGAGTGAGCGCCGTCGAGCATGGCTCGACGCAACAGACAGAAGGAGACCCCGATGGCCTACGCACGCGTTGTTTCGACCGCCGACAATTACCTGCACCACATCAGCAATGGCAGCTTCGATGTGGACGCGGACGAGCCCGCCTCGCTGGGCGGCCAGGGCAAGGGCTTCGCGCCATTTGATCTGTACCTGGCTTCGCTGGCGGCCTGTACGGCCATCACCCTGCGCATGTACGCGCAGCGCAAGGGCTGGGACCTTGGCCAATTCCATGCCGAACTGCGCTCGGAGCGTGACGCCGACGGACGCTTCCATGTGCACCGCGTGCTGCATGCCAGCGCCGGACTGAGTGATGCGCAATGGCAGCGCTTGCTGGAGGTGGTGGAGAAGACACCGGTGACGCTGGTGATGCGTGAGGGTGCGCGCATTACCAGCGAGCGGGGGGGCGACCGCGTAGCCCCATCCACGCATGGCCTGGATCTACTGTAGAGCCGAGCCCATGCTCGGCTCCGCAGCGTGCAGCCGTGCATGGGCTTGGCTCTACAGGCCGCTCAGCGCCGTGAGTGCATCACGGTGCGCTGGCGCATCGCGTTGAACTCCTGTTCCACCTGCTGGATATCCTCGGCCTGGAAGCCGGCCGCATCCAGCAGCTGATCGGCCGCCGCAGCTGCCAGCGGATCGTCGTCACGCTGGCGCCAGCAGCGCGCCGGCAGGAAATAGCCCACTTCGCTGCGCCCGCGCATGATCACCACCGGCCGGCCCGCATACAGCAGGAACTCCGCCAGGTGCTGGCGCAGGCCCTCCACCGAGACGTAGGCCGGACCGATACCCAGCGACTGGCTGGACGGCTCGGGACTCTCGAACAGCTTGCGACGGCTCATCCACTCCTCCTTTTGAACAACGCGTGGTCTCCTCTCCTTAGACGGGCGCATCGCTGCGCCCCCGCCACGTGCCACGTGACCGCTATTACGCCCGCTGTCTAGAACCCGGTGTTGAACTCCAGCTGGAAGACATCGATCGACAGCGGCGCACCGGACACCTCCTTGGCCGCCATCCACTTGCCGCTGATCCAGCTGCGCGCATCCAGCGCGTAAGCGCCGCCCACGTAGTAGCCGCGCGCATTGGTGCCACCCAGGTGGAAGTTCGGATCGTTGTAGGCATCGGGCAGCGCGTCGGCCTCGATCCGCTTGTAACCCAGCAGCGCCTGCCACTGGCCCTTCTCCCTCAACTCGGTGGCGCCGAAGGTGGCCTGCAGCATCCACGCGGTATCGCCACTGCGGAAGGTATCGATGCTGGCGGCACCGCCGGCACCGTAGTTGTTGACGATGCCATTGTTGGCGCGGTTGAACATCGCCTGCTTGTCGTAGGCAAGATTGCGGATATAGTCGCCGTCCAGGCGCAGTCCGACGCCCTGCGCCAGCTGCGTATCCCAGCGCAGGTTCAGCGTGGCCAGGCGGAATGCCGACGCCAGACCGACGTACTGCGGGGTGGGCGTGTTGGCCGGATCCAGTGGGTTGCGCGCGATGTCGCGGATCAGCATCAGGGTGTTGCCCTTCTGCATGAACGCCGGTCGCGACCAGTCGGTATCGCAGCCGTCGGCGCCGGCATACAGCAGGCACGGTGAGGACAGCCGGCCGCTGATGTTCTTGAAATCGTAGTAGCCGACTGCGGCGCGCAGGGCATTGTCTTCATTGAAGCGCCAGTTCACGCCCACCTGCGCGCCCGACAGCCACTTGTTCTCGTTGGGTGTCTTCACCTGGTTGCGGTTCGGCGCATTGTCGGAGGTGTACTCCAGCGGGACCACCGCAAGATTGCCGAACACATCGAGATCACCGCCGTCGAAGTCGTACTTCAGGTTGGCGGCCAGCCCATCGAAGTTCAGATCGTTGGAGAACAGCGTGTCGCTGGTCCAGAACGGGTTGCCGAAGCGACCACCCCGCACCGTCACCCAGTCGGTCGGGCTGTAGGCCAGCCACGCCTGGTCCAGCCACACGTCCTTCTTGCTCAGGCCGCCGCCCAGCTGTTCGGTGGTCGATACCGGGCCGTTGCTGCTGCCGCTGGCCAGGCGTACGCCGGCGGTGGTGTGCTGGCCGATGGTCGCCTCGATACCCAGGCGGGCGCGGATGCGCCACAGGTTGCGGCGGTCCTGGCGGGTGTTGAGCAGCGGCGGCAGCTGCAGGTTGGTGTTGGTGTTGGTATCGAAGCCGCTGCCGGAGTTGATCGCCGCCCAGTTGCTCACGATGTCGCTGTTGCGCTCGGAGTAGAACCGCGATTCGCTGCGCACGCGCATGTCACCGGTAACCTTGATCCGCTTGGTCCACTCGGCCACCTCGTTGGGTGCTGCCCAGCCTTCCGACTTCGCCTGGGCCATCACCTCCTGGCGCACTTCATCGCGGATGCCATCGCGCACGCTCTGCGGCACATAGGGCACGCGTACATCGCCGGCCTCCAGCGCCACGCCGCCGCTGGCGGGGGCTCCACTGGTGGCTGCAGTGCGTTGTGCCGCAGCGGCTTCAGCCTCAGCCTGCACCAGCAGCGCCTGGCCGTCTTCCGGCTTCAGCGCACCGCTGGCGATCAGCCCCTTGATCAGCTTGACCATGGTGGTCTCGGCGGCCATCGCACCAGCCGGGGCGGCCAGGCTGAGCAGCACGGCGCAGCACAGCAGCGCCCGTCGGGCCGGCCGCGGGCGGCGGGAGTCGGTACGTGCGCGGTGGTGGTCGTTCATCACGGTTCTCATCGAAAGAAGGGAAATCACGGAAGTCGGGAATCAGGCGCCGGGACGGCGGCCCTGGATCAGCACGCGTGCGGGGAAATCGAGCGAGGGCGGCGGCGCCTGGTCGACCTTGCCGATGCGGCGCAGGGCGTCGAGCACGGCCGCGTCGGCCTCCTCGTTGCCACTACCGCGCACCAGCTCGACCTTTTCCAGGCGGCCGTCCGCGCCCAACCAGACATTCACCTGCAGCTGGAACGCCAGCCGCTTGACCTTGTCGTCGCGCGAGATCGCCTGCTGCATGAGGTAACCGAGGTAGCGACCATAGGTGGCATTGCCGGCGCCACCGCGGCCGACGCCGGATGAACCGCCGCCACTGCCGGACTGGATGCCGAAGTTGTCACCGCCGGCCTGCGCGTCGGCGTTCATCGTCACCGGGTCGGCGTTGTCCGGCGTCGGCGTGGGCTCTTCAGCCGGCGTCGGCTGATCCAGCGGTTCCGGCTCGGGCATCGTTTCTTCCGGCGGTGTCTCCGGTTCCGGCGGCCTCTCCGGCGGCGGCGGTGGCGGCGGAGGGGGTGGCGGCAGCGCCAGCATTGGCGGTTGCACCACTGGCCGGCGCGTGCTGGCGGTGTCCTTGAACAGCAGCCACCACACCGCGATGCCAAGCGCCAGCAACGCGACCAGCACCAGCGCGACGGTCACCAGCAGCTGGCGACCGCGCATGCCGGGCTCTGGCCGAGGGGGTTGACGGGCGGTCATGCCTCAGCCCTGTGCCTTGCCGGTGACCAGGCCGACCTGGGCCAGCTCCAGCCGGCGCAGCAGGTCCAGCACCTCGACCACGCGGGCGTACTGCACCTGTGCATCGCCGCGCACGATCACTGGAAAATCCGGCGTGGTCGCGCGCTCGGTGCGCAGGCGGTCCTCCAGCTCGGCCATCGTCACCGGGTACGCATCCAGAAACACCTGGCCGCTGGGGTCGATGGTGATCGCCTTGGTCTTGGGCTTCTCCAGTGCCACGCTGTTGCTGGCCTTCGGCAGGTTCACCTCGATGCCGGGAATGGAGGCGTTGCTGGTCAGGATGAAGATCACCAGCACCACCAGCAGCACATCGACGAAGGGCGTCACGTTGATGCCCTTCTCGCGCTTCTTGATGCCGAACTTCGCCTTCTGGCCCATGGCGCGCCCCTCAGCCCTGGACCGCGGCGGGGCCGCGCCCGTCCTGCTCTTCGGCCAGTCGTGCGGCGAACTCATCGATGAACACCGCCATATCGGCGCCGATCGCCTCGGCGCGTGCGCCCAGATAGTTGTAGCCGAACAGTGCCGGGATCGCGACGCCGAGGCCGGCCGCCGTACACAGCAGCGCTGCGGCCATGCCCGGTGCCACCGAGTTGATGTCCACCGCGCCGGCCATCGCCGCCACCACGAACACCAGCATGATGCCGATCACGGTACCGAACAGTCCCACGTAAGGCGCACCTTCGATGGTGGTCGACAGCCAGTTCATACGGCGGGCCATCGCTTCCTGCTCGCGCACCATCACGGCATCCATCGAGGCGCGGATCGCGGCGATGGTGGCCCCACTGAGGTAGCCACTGTTGCCGTCGCGCTGATGGCGCTGCTGCATCTCATCGATGGCCACCTGGTAGATGCGCCACAGCGAACCGTCGTGCATCGCAGTGGGCGCCTTGCCCTGGCGATCCATGTCGGACAGGGTGCGCAGCGGCACGCCGGACAGCTTGCCAAAGCTCTCGGTGAACACCGCATTGGCCTTGCTGGTGCGGCCGAAGTGGCGGCTCTTGGCGATCATGATCGCCCACGACAGCAACATCATCAGGCCAAGGATGGCGACCACCACCCAGGCATCGAACGGCATCGCCTTGAGGATGAAGGCGAAGTGGCTCTGTCCGGCCGACTGTTCGTCGGCGCCGTAGCTGATCAGGCGCGAATCGGCACCCTGCGCGGTGGCATCGGCCAGCAGCAATGCTGCCGGACGCGCGACCCGCGAGATGCGCAGCTCATCCAGCGCGCCTTCGAAGTTGGCCAGTGGCTGCGTCGCGCCGGGCGCGTCGGCACCCAGCACCGGGGCGGTGGTCAGCGCCGGAAGATCACCATTGAGCTGCGCCACCACGCGACCGTTGAGGTACAGCTGCACGGCGCCCTTCTCTGCGGTGATGGCCACGTGCGCCCACTGCCCTTCCGGGATCGGTTGCGCCGGCGTGCTGCGCTGGCCGTTGAGCCGCACGAACGGCACCCGGTTGTCGATGCCCAGCACCAGCTCGGACGCGCCATCACGGCGGGCGTAGATGGCCTGTGCGGCGTTGTTGCTGCCCGGCTTGATCCAGGCTGAGACAGTCAGCGGTGCGCCCGCCTCCTGTGCCAGCGAGGCGCTGGCCGGCAGCGGCAGCGGCGCGGTGCCCAGCTGCACGCCACGGCCGATCACCGAACCTTCCGCCGGCGGCGCCACCGCACCGGCATTGTTGCCGTAGGCGGTGGTATCGCGCGCCGGGGCATTGGCCTCGACAAAGTGGTAGACCAGCGTGTAATCCGGGTCGAACACCTGCTGGCCGTTGCCGCTGGCCGGGGCCTTTTCGTTGCCGTAGTACATCCAGATCGTCTGCGGCGCTGCGGCGCTCAGCGCCGGCACGTCCACCCAGACCAGGGCAAGGCCCAGCGTGGGATCGAACTGCTCAATCTGGTGGGCCAGCACGGTGCGGCCATCGCCCGAGACGAAACGCAGGTCGTTGCCCGCATCCTGGGTGCCGTCGAAACCGAAGTTGCCGGTATGCAGGCGCATCAGCAGCGGCGTGCGGCCCGGGTCACCGGCCAGGCCCGCGCCCTGCGGGCCAGCGTCGACGGTGATCGGCTTGCGGTACTTCCATTCGGCCTGCCACCAGTTGGCATCGGCCGCGGCGGCGGGCAACGCGACCAGCGCGGCCAGCAGCAGCAATACTCGGGAAAGCAAACGGTCCATGCGAAGGGTCTCCGGAGAACGCATGTTCAAGGAAAGGGTCAGTAGCTGGTGCTGATGTTGAAATGCAGGCGCGGGTCGTCCTTGCGCGTGACCGGGCCATCGGCGTAGGGCCAGGCGTAGTCCAGGCGCAGTTGCAGGTGCTCGCCCAGGCGCAGCTGCGCGCCCAGGCCGACCGAGGCCAGGTTGTACTTGTCACGCTGCTCGGGCAGCGACTGACGCAGGCGCAGGTACGCCGCATCAGCAAAGCTGTAGACGCGCAGATCGGTGCCGCTCCACAGCGACCACGCCGGGGTGCGCCATTCCAGGCTGGCCAAGCCGCCGTAGTCGCCGATCGCCTCGGCCGACAGGTAACCGCGCACGGTGTACATGCCGCCGGCGGCGAACTGTTCGGCCGACACCAGCGGCGCGTCGGTCACCTGCAACGAGCCGCGCGCGTACCACTGCCAGTCACTGCCGAAGGTGTGGGTGTTGGCCACATCGGCCTTGAACGCCACGAAGCTCGGGTCGGCCCAGTAGCGCTTCTGGCCGAACGCGGTGGCATCGCTGCCATAGCCGAACAGACGCCGGGTGCCGGCCACCAGCTGGGTATTGATGCTCAGCTGATCGTGCTCGCCCTGGCGCACACCGACGAAGCCCAGGGTGACCGGGGCGTACTTCAACGGCGTCTTCAGGCTGTCCTTGCCCATCTGCGTATCTTCTTCGGTGTCCTTGAAATCCACACCGAGGCTGAGCTGGCGCCACCACTGGCTGCTGCCGGCCAGGCGGTAGTTGAGCTTGAGGCCGATCGAATGGCCGTTGCCGATCACATTGGTGCCGGTACCGGTACCGACCTGGCCGCCTGCATTGAGCACGCGGCTGTCGGATTTATAGCCGGACGCTTCCAGGCTCCACGGCGTGCCCTCGAACGGCATCGTGTATGACGCCGAGAACACCTTGGCCTGCTTGGTATCTTCCGGCGCCATGTAGACGCTCACGCTGGCACTGTGCCCGCGCTTCCATAGATTGTCGTAGGCCAGCGACGCGCTCAGCCGCAGCTTCTCGGTGTCGGCGCTGTGGTCGTTGTTGAGGGCCGCACTGGCGCGCCACGGCGACTTCTCCTCCACCTGCAGATCCACGTCCATCGTGCCCGGCACCTGGCCCTCGCGCACCAGCGGCATCACCTGGCGGCGTCCGCCTTCGTTCAACGCGGTCAGTTCCTTCTGCGCCTGGTCGAAATCCGGCACCTTGCCCTCGGCCAGCGCAGGCACGCGCTCGCGGATGCGGTCGGGGGACTCATGCTTGGTGCCCACCACACGCAGCTGGCCGATCGGCGTCTGCTGTACTTTCAGCAGTACCACGCCGCCACTGACCTGCTGTTCCGGCAGCTCGACATGGACCGACTGGTAGCCGGCCTGCTGGTACAAGGCGTTCACCGCATCGCGCGCCTTCTCGACATCGGCCAGCGTCTTGCCAGGGCCCAGGAACGGCTCCACCGCGCGTTCGATCTGGCGTGGGTCGAGTACCGTGTTGCCACGCACGATGTACTCGTTGATGTTGACGCTGGGCGCCGGCGCCACGTCCTGCGCAAGCAGTGGCAGCGGCAACGCGGCCAGGGCCAGCACCAGCGGATGCAGGCGCAGCGTGAGGCGGTCGGCTCGGCACGGAACAGGAGTCATCGAAGGCATCGCGTCGTATCGAAGGGAATGGCCAGGGAGCGGCGCGTGGGTCTACCAACAGGACGTGTACGCCGCGTCAAAGCCGCCAACAGTTTTGTGACAGCACTGTCATCTTTTGACAGCGCCGAAACGCCTGCCGGCGGACCCTGCCTTCGCCACACGTCTTCATTGCAGAACGTCAATTGCTGCGGGAGATTCGAGATGCGTGAATCGTTGATGGCGTGCCTGCGCGCCGCCCTCTCCCTTGCTCTGCTGCTGTCGCTGCCGTCGGCTCGCGCCGATGAGACGACCAAGCAGGAAGACGCCGCGCCCTGCATCGAAGTGCAGGTCAACGGCGAGCGCGTCCCGGCATGGGAGTGCCTGCAACGCAAGCTGGCCCCGCCTGCGAACGCGGCCAAACCGGCAACGCTGCCCGAGGCCGAACGCGTGATGCGGTTACCGGGAAACCAGCGCATGCAGTACAACCTGGAAGGCACGCGGCAGCGCATGGGCGATGCCTTTGGTCGCTCGGTAGTGCCGCAGCGACCTGCGCGCCGAACCATCGCTCGGCAGGAGTCTGTAGCGTCGAGCCATGCTCGACTGTTCTCGCAGACGCAGCCGAGCGTGGACCCGGCTCTACCGTGCGGCCGGCACGATGCCATCGGTCGGCATCGGGGGCAGCCCAGGCACCGGTAGACTGCGTGACTGCCCGGCCTGTGTCAGTTCCACGGTACTGGCGCTGACGCTGGCCAGCACCGTAGACGGGCCCAGCCGTTGCCCAGGCGCATAGGCCACGGCGGGCCGGCCATCCACCGAAAGCAGCGCCAGCGGCGCGTGGTCGCCGGCCATCACGCCCAGCACGACAACGTCGGTCTGCACCGCGCCCGGTGAAAGCAGCCGCACCAGCGGCACGCTTGCAGCGGCATCGAAGGCGGGCCGTGCGGGAGGCCCGGCGTGCGCTTCGCTGGCGGCGGCCGCCGCTACCGGCGCGGCCAGGGTCACGCCCCAATAGACCACCACCGCCAGCAGCAGCGTGGCTGCCAACAGGGTCAACATCCGATTGCGATCCCAGCGCTTGCCATCCATGTTCCGCACCATCGACACCTTCGTGTACGCCCACGCTAGCAGCTGCCGCTGACGCTTTTGTTTCATCATGGACGCGTAGGCTGCCAAGCGTCGGCAAGGACAGGAGGCGATGTCGATGCAGCGCATTCCGCGCGGCTTCACGCTGCTGGAACTGATGGTGGTGCTGGTGATCATCGGCATCTGCACGGCCGGTATCGGCCTGGGGCTGGGCAGCCTGCTCGACCCCAGCCGCCAGCTGCGGCAGGAGGCTGAACGGCTGGCGCAGCGCCTGCAGGTGGCGCGCGACGAGGCGCGTATCGATGGCAGGGCCCTGCGCTGGCAGGCCGATGCCTCCGGCTATCGATTCAGCCGCCGCGACGGCGCCCACTGGGTGGACGTGCAGCGCGACGATCTGCTGCGGCCGCAACGCTGGCAGGCGGCGGGCGTCACGGTACAGCCCGCAACCGCCATCGAACTGAGCCCGGAGTGGATCGGGGTTCCCTGGGAACTGGCACTGTCGCTGGATGGCCGCAACGTGCGTCTTCGTGATGATGGCAGCGGACAGTTGCAGGTCATGCAATGAAGCGGAACGCGGGCGGATTCACCTTGATTGAAGTACTGATCGCACTGGCGATCGTGTCGATCGCGTTGGCCGCGGTGATGCGCTCGGTGGCCGTGGCCACCGACGATCAATCGCGCCTGCGTGATCGTCGCCTCGCGCTGCTGTGTGCGCAGGATCGCTGGCAGGAACTGCGCCTTTCCGGGCAGGTGCCGCAGCAGGGGCAGCAGCGCTGCGTGCAGGGGCGCGGCAGCTTCCTGGTACTGCAACAGCTGGGGTCGGGCGCAGACGGGCAAGCGCAGCTGGAACTGAGCGTGGTTGCCGAGGATGCGCCGGCGCAGGCGCTGGCACGGCTGCAGCTGCCGTGGACATCGCCGCCATGAGACGCCCTGCCGGCGGGTTCACCCTGATCGAGGTGATGATCGCGATCACCATCATGGGCGTACTGGCACTGATCTGCTGGCGCGCGCTGGACAGCGTGGCCAGCAGCGACCAGCGCCTGCGCCAGGCCGATGCCGAGACCACCACCGCGTTGCGGGTACTGCAGCAGTTCCAGCGCGATATCGAAATGCGCGCAGACGACGCGCTGATGAACGGTGCGGTGCGCCCTGCGGACCAGCCGCAGCGGCTGCTGCCACCTTCGCTGGCGAGCGAGCGGCACCCGGATGGCAGCTTCGCGTTGGAGATCACCCGCAGCGTGGGCAGCGACGGGCTGCGCTGGCAGCGGGTGCGCTGGTGGCGGCAGGGCAACACGTTGTGGCGGGCCAGCGGTGCAGCCACCGACCGGTACCCCCTGCCGGCACCGGAGCCGTCGAAGGGCATTGCCGTGGCACGCGATGTACAACGGTTCGAACTGCGTGCCTGGGAGCCCGGTGCGGGCTGGTCGGCGTTGCCGGGCCAGGGCGAGGTGATGCCCGCCACCGGGCTGGAACTGCGGCTTGGGCTGCGCGATGGGCGTGGGCCGCTGAGCTACCGGCGGGTGTTGGCGTTGTAGGATTCTTCCCTGGCAACGCATCCACGCATGGCGTGGCTCTACCACCCTCCTGCCGCCGGGCGCACTCCTGCACCCGGCGGCGCCGTGTCGGTGGTCCTCACCGCCGATGGCCGCTCCCTGCCCTCCGTGCCGTCCTGGCTGGGGCCGCTGCCGTTCCGTGGCGGCTGGCCCGATGCTGCGTGTTCCTGCAGGGTGGTCGCATTCACGCAGGGCGTGGATCTACCGACGCTGCGTGCCCTCCTCGGGGTTCGCCTGCGGGAACTGGAAGGCGCTGTTGCTGTCGTAGCCGCTGCTGACCTGGGTGCCGCGCGCCGGCGGAGCGATGCTGCTGGTGCCGCCGCCAAAGCCCAGAATCTGCACACTGATCACCGACGGCTGGTTGCGCCGCGCATCATCCTGGCTCTTGCGCATCACGTCCTGTGCGGCCTGGCTGGTGCTGTTGGCCGCCGCACTGGCCGAGGCCAGCGCGTTGACGTTCACCGTGGCCAGCACCGGCAGGCCCTTGCTTTCGCCCTGTACCTGGATGTTGGCGGCGTTGAGCACCTGCAGGGCGGCAAGGTTGATGTTGCCCGACACACGGATGCCAGCCTCGCCCGCATCGATGGTGCCCAGCGGCGCGATCAGGTCGACGTCGCCCGGCGGCACTTCGGCAATGGGGTTCAACGTTGCGATGCCTGCACCGCTGGCCGGGGCCTGCGGCGAAAGGATCACGTTGCCCCAGCCGTCATAGACGCGTCGCGGTGGCGTGTACAACAACGTGGTCTGCGAACCACGACCGGCATTGATGTCACCCTGCTCCGACCAGGCCAGGATGTCTCCGCCGAAGGTTGTCATCACCCGCGACAGCCCCAGCAGAACGCTGTCCTGGCTGAACAGCCGGATGTCACCCTGCCCCTGCGTCACCAGCCCGGCACTGGCCGGTGGCACCACACCCTGCACACCGACCACGATCTGCCCGCCCGGCGCCATCAGCTCGATGTTGCCACCGGCTTCAGTACGCACGCCCGAACCGCCGTACATCACGATATCGCCGGTACGGTCGATGGCCGTTCCGGCAGCATCCTTGTCCGGCATCAGCGTGGCGATCGCCTCGCGCCCGCGCAGGTACGAACCGAAACGCGGGCCTTCGGCATCGGTGTACTCGCGCCCACCTTCACGGAGTTCGGCATAGTAGACCTGGCGCAGGAAGATGCGCTGCTGTTCCTTCGGCAGCCGGTCGAACGCTGCCAGGGCCTCGGCGCCCTCCACAACTGATCCGAAGCGCTGCTGCAGCCACTGCCTCAACTCCTTGTCGTAGATCTTCACCGCCTTGCCCGGCTGCGAGGCCAACGACTGCGAGGCATCGGCGAGGTTGGCCGGATCCAGGTAGCGGGTGCGCACTGCGTCGAAATCAATGCCCTGGTTGCCCGCCGTCAAGGCAATGCTTGCGCCCGGGCGCGTATCGCCCTGCACGATGCCGCCCAGGCTGACGATGCTGCCCGCCTCCTCCTGGCGCAGCTGGCGACCGGCGCTGACCTCGACATTACCCGGGCCGGCCACCGTCAGGTTGCTGCGGATGATGTCCCGGCCCGCCTCGATCCCGCTGATATCGGTACCGCTGGTGTTGAGCGCGGTGACGTCGGCGCCGATGACATCGCGGCCGGCGCGCAGCCGTACCGCCGAACCCGCCTCAAACCAGTCAAATACGGTACGCCCATCATTCTGGCCATTGCGCGAGAGCTGCCGCCTGCTGCCGCTGCCCAGCCCGATGATATCGCCGGCCACGGCATAGAACCGGCTGACCGCAGTCGGCGTAGCCGGCAACAACGCACCCAGCGCGGTATTGGGACCGAACGCGAAGTACGGCAGCACGGTGCCGGGGCTGGCCGCATTCCCATCGACGGATACATTGCTGCGGACGGTTCCCGCGTTTCCTGGTCCCTGCGCGATGAAACCGGGATCGAACGGGCCAGGGATGCGGGCATCACTGCTGGAGCGCGCGATCTGGGTCGCCCGGTTGGCAGCCAGGATCGATCCTCCCGCCAACACCTCCAGCCGCCCCGACGCCGACGGCGCCAGCAGGATGACGTCCTGGGCATCGGGCACACTGCTGCTGCGCAGATTGGCGAGATTGATGTTGCCGGAGGCCGCAATGGCGGTGAACCGGGAGGGATACAGCCAGTAGTTGAGATAGATGTCGCCATTGCGGGCGTTGCTCTCGACCACCTCCCTGGCCTGGTTGCTGCCGCTCGCATGCTGCGTGCCCACCAGGCCCGGCGAGAGATTGCCGCCGGCGGAGAACAGGTCCAGCGCGGTGCGCGGCGTCCATAGCGAGAACCAGCTTGTGCCAGACGCGCGGCTGCCATCATCCAGCACGATGGTGTTGAAATTGGCCACGGGAACCCGGCCTGGATCGGCTGCACTACCCAGCACCACGTCGCCGCGTGCCTGCAACTGCGCGGTTGAGTCGCCCAGCACCAGTACCGGTCCGGCCATCGCAATCGGGCTGTCGGCCACCAGCGGATCCTTCAGGCCCAGCTGCCCATAGCTGGCCTGGACTGCACTGAGGCCACCGATGCGCGCAGCGTCGATGCGGGTATTGCCACGAACATTGGTCACCACGCCATTGACGTCCAGGTCCTGCTGATCCGATGTGCTGCCACGACTGCTGGCACGCAGGCCCGGATTCAGTGCCCCCGCGCTGCGCAGGGCCATGTCACCACCGCCGGTGACATGCAACTGGCCATCGACCACGCGCCCGGTTGAGCCGACCGCGACCGAAAGCGCACCCGAATGCGGCGAGATCTCGTACCCCAGCGCGTTGCCCATGCTGTCCAGCATGCCCATATGGCGGCCTGCGTCCAGGCTCAGATTGCCGCCCCCCAACGTCCCGAACCCGGTGAAGCCCACCAGGCGGGGGGTTGCATCCAGTTCGGGCCTCACCGTGCTGTAGGTTCCGAAGTTGATCCACCAACTGGTCGGCGTCTGCACGACACCACCGGTGGTGCCCGATCCCTGCCGCCACAACCAGTTGCCCACCGCTGCGCTTGAGTGGCCAGCCTGGTCGCGCTGGACCGTGCCCGATTCCGCGCGGAAGCTCCATGTATCGCCGATGATGTCGCGCCCCGCCTCGATGCGCAGATTGCCACCCTGGTCCGGATACCACGCCTGATAGCTGGCGAGGGCCGCGTCGTAGGCCCCGGAGGCCTGGGTCGAACCGAGCAGCACGGTGTTCTCCGGCTTCGGCGCACGCGCCGCGTTGAAGCGCGGATCGCTGCCATCACCCAGATGGGTGGGCGTACCTGCGGTGTAGACACCGAAGCCGGATTTCATGCGCACGTCCTGCGCCGCCAGCAGCGCCAGGTCTCCCTTGCCGGTACGCAGCACGCTCCAGGCCGGCGCGCCCAGGCGCTTGCCGTAGGTGGTGACTTCGGTAAGCGTACCGCCGCCGTAGCAGTAGCCGGTGACTGCACAGATATCTTCCTCGGACATGCCCATCTCGGCGCCAAGTTCCGATGCAGGCCGGCCGACCCAGGACTCGTCTCCCCACCACATCAGCGAACCCTCCTTGTCCACCAGGCGCGGCGCCGCGCCGCAGAACGGTCCCAGTTCGCAGATGTCACCTTCGGCGACACCGAGCATTTCCGCCGCCTCCCGCGGCGACTTGCCGACCAGACTGTCGTCTCCCCACCAGAACAGCGAACCTTCCAGGTTGACGACACGATCGCCTTTCCATTCCGTCGTGGTGGTCACCGTACCGATGGTGCTGTAGTGGCTGTCGGCGAGCACGATGCTGCCGTCACTGCCCCAGCGGCGCGTGCGCGGATCGGCAGACGCCGTATCTGCACCGGCCACGGCGGTCATGTCCCATGACGTGGTCCCTTCGGGCAGCATCGCGGCCAACGCCCAATTACGCCCCTGTCGGCCGCTGGCGTCGGCCACCCTCAGTTTCACCGGAGCGTCGCCAGCCAGTTCCACCTTGGTCATCGAGGGGATGATGGCGCCGGCATGCAGATCCAGTGCGCCGGAAAGCTTCATTGCATTGGGCAGTGCGACGCCGGCCGGCCACACCTGTGCGGCCACCGGCGCCGGCGTGCGCAGGCGGAAGCCGGCACCCAGCCGTGCGCCTGCCTGCAGGGTAAGCGCCTGGGCCAGCACGGTGCCTGCTGCCAGCACCTGGCCGCCATCGGTGGTCACCGCCGCCCCCAGCACACTGCCTGCGGGCAGCGTGAGCTCTGCCGACAGCGTCATGGGCGCCGGCAGCACCGTACCGGACGGCAAGGTCAGCGCCTGGAACGGCAGTGCGTAATTCAGTGTCGCACCGGCGCGGAACTCGGTGCCACTCTGGAGCTTGACCCCCTCGCCGGGCACGATCAGATCGCCGCCAAATGCGGTGTTCGGCGAGCCTGCGCTGCGCCCTTCCAGCAGCATCCAGCCGTCTTCATCCGGGTTGGCAGGCGGCGGCGCGAATCCGTCGTTGATGCTGCCATAGACGTTGATATCGCCCTCGGCACGCAGCACCAGCGCTGCCGACTCGCCGAATCCACGGCGTGCAGGATCGACACGGTTCGACTGCGGTCCGTAGCGGTAGCCGGACAGATCGATATCGCCGGCCACCACCAGGTCGCCACGCGGATTGTCGCTGCTGCTCCGCGCCACCAGCTGCATACCGGGGCGCAGGCGGTAGCTGCCCAGGGCGGCGGTGCGCTGCTGCAATCCGGTATTGGCCAGCGCGGCGTTCATCCACAGGCTGTTGTCCGGGTCCACCACCGTATCCAGCCATTGCTGGTTGATCACCTGCGGACGATGGCCGTGCACGTCTGGAGCGCTGGCCAGCGGCGCCGAATCGTAGCTGCGGAAGGCGTTGACCTGGAGGTCGCCGGCACCGGCAATGCGGATGCCGCTGGCCACCTCGATCGCTGCATCGTTGCTGCCCACGCGGGGCACGTTGAGCTTGACGCTGGCGCGTGCGCGGCCGTCGTTCTGGCCCGGGCCGCTACCGGTGGCCACCGAAGTGCCGGCGCGCAGGTCCATCGAGGCAGCCGCACCCAGCTGCAGGCTGCCGTTGGACGAGGTCAGTTCAATCATGGCCCGGTTCGGGCTGTCGATGATCTTGCCGTAGCTGTCCACGCGCAGGCCGCTGCCATGCGCATCCAACGTGCCATCGATACGCAGCACATCGCGCGCGGACAGGCGGATGCTGCCGACCTGTTCGCCACTGGCATCGATGCGGCCCGAGACCTGCAGGCTGCCGCCATCGACGCTGATATCGACATTGCGGGCTTTCACCTCATCGCCGATCAGCAGGTCGCCTTCACGCAACTGGAAGGTCCGGCCACCGGTGATGCCACCGGCGGTAAGCCGAGTGTTCAGTCCGGAGAAGTCCTGCAACTGGCGTGCACGCAGCACCAGCTCGCCACCGTCGTAGGGCACTTCGGTGCCACCGGCGTCGTAGCGGCCGCTGGCGCCGCCCAGCAGGATCCCGGCCAGATCGACGCGGCCGCCCTGCGGGCCCAGCGCAGCGACAGTCAGGCGGCCGCCGCGGTTGTTGCGGGCGGATAGGTCGATACGCGACCCGGCGTCGGCAACGATGTCACCTTCGCGGCTCGTCAGCGCCACGTCGCCGCCCCAGCTGTACTTGTCCACGTCGAACAGGGTGACCTTGCGTCCGGCCATGTCCAGCACCGCGTTGCTGCCAAGCGCCACGTCCTGGCGGGCATTGGCTTCGAACCGGCCGGACGCCAGCGCCACCCGGCTGTCGATGCCGATCCGTTCGGCCGTTATCGACAACTCCGCACCCAACGCATCGCTGCCCGTGGTCGCCGCAGCACCGCGCAGCTGCACCGTTCCGCCATTGCGGATGGCCAGCTGCGCACCCGCGTTGCCGGTCAGCAGCGGGGTGACGATATCCAGCGCGCCGCCGCTGAACTGCCAGCCGCTGCCTGCCACGTAGTCGCCCTGGCGCTGGAAGACGTCCAGGCTGCCCTTGCCGGAGAACAGCATGCGATCCGACGCCGCCAGCGTAACGCCGGCGAAGCCGAGCACCTGGCGATCTGCGGCCACCGACGAGCTGGGCCGGGTGAAGGGCGCACGCCCCAGCTCCAGCACCCGCGTACTGATCTCCAGCTGTCCTTGGCCAAGCCGCCCCACCATCGCCTCGCCGGCCGGTTGGGTCTGCTCACCGCCGGCCAATGCGGTGCCGGCCAGCGTACCGTCCCAGACCAGCGTATCGGCGAAGATGCGCGCGCGATCGGTAGCGCTGCCGTAACCGTGGATGGCCGGTGCGCCCAGCACCAGGCTGCGCAGGCTGCTACGGCCGGTTGCGCCCTCACGGGTGTCCAGGTCCACGCTGCCGAAGACGTTGATGGCATCGCGCGCAGTCAGGCTGAGCGCCTCCAGCGCCGGCGCGCCGGTGGCGGTGTTTCCGCGCAGCAACCGCTGCAGCACCTCCTGGTTCATGGTCATGCCGGCCGGCAGGCCACCGGCCGCCGTTGCCGCCGCAATGGCTTCGGCGCTGCCGAGATTGAGGGCCGACATGCCCAGGCCGAGCTGGCGCGTGCCATAGCTCACCGCGTCGCCAATGTTCAAGGCGCCGTCGGTGACCACATTGATGCTGCCTGCCGACAGCAACCGGGTCTGGCCATTGCAGCCCACCACGCATCCGCCGATGTCGATCGCCACCGGACCGGCGGCAGTGCCGCCCTGCGCACTGAGCGCCGTCAAGCGCTGGTTGGACACGGCAAGCAGGCCGCCCGACACCAGATAGGGCGCCGTGGGCTGCACCACGCGCGAGGGATCGGCCGCGGTCAAGGTATCGATCGAAGCACCCTGCTCGACCAGGATTCCCTTGCCCCCGAACGCGGCCGACAGCAGCACTTCCTGCGCCGTCAGGTTGACGCCGTTGCGCACCACGATGTGCTGCGCGCTGCCCTCCAGCGAATAAGTCGTCGCGTCACGCCGCAGCACGCCGCCGATCAGCATCGTTTCCGGGCGGAACGCATTGAGCGCCGAATCGAAGAGGGTGGCGCCGCTGCCGCTGCCGGCACTAGCGCGCTGGGTGGCAATCTCCAGCAACGCCTCATTGGAAGCGAGCAGATTGACCAAAAGGGTGCCGCCCCGTCCGTCATTGCTGCCGGCGTTGAAGCGTGACACGCCCTGGAAGATCGCGGCCGGCACGCTGGAACGTCCGGCGCCATCGCCCAGCACCAGATTGAGGTTGCCCGCGTCCGTTGGCCGCCAGCGCAGCGCTTCACCACGCCGCTCGGCCACGCCCTGTACGAACGCGCTGTAGGGCGTCTCGTTGTAGCTGGCATGGCGGCGCACCACATCCGCCGGCGTCAGCACCAGATCGGTGAGCAGCGATGAGACTGCACCACCCAGGCTCTGCGCCTGGTGTCCACTGACGCGCCAGGAGCCGGTGCCGGTGGCCACGGGCTGGCGGCTGCCAACGGCGCTCTCAGCCCCGACTTCGACGCGGAACGCGCCCTTCTGCAGTGCGTAGCTGGCCGGCAGCAGCGTGTAGGTTCCCGCCGGGAGGCCGGGAACCCCGGCAGGAATGACAATCTGCTGGCCAACGCGCGGATCGGCGCTGCTGTCAGCGATCGCCTGCGGCGCCTGCGTGCCCGAGCGTCCCGGCATGATCGCGTAGACCGCATTGTCACTGCCGCTGAAGCGGTAGCGCGGGTTCGCGTCCGCCAGCGCGTGCCGCAGGATGTCCACCGAACCGCCTCGCCCGGCCACGAATGCGGCACCGGACAGCTCGCCGCCGCCGGACACGTCCAGCACGCTGCCCGCCACGCCATTGAAGGCGTTGGCCACGATGTCGATACCGATCGGGATGTTGGTCGAGCCGGGGCCCAGCACATCGAAGTCGGCACCATTGCGGCGCCAGCCCACACCATCGACGGTGCCGCCAAACGGAAGCTGCAGGCCCGCTCCGCTCACCGACGTCACGCTGCCTGCAAGCAGGTCGACGCGGCCGGCCACATTGGCGTTGAACTGCCGGCCACCGAGCTGCACACGGCCCCACGGTGCCTGCACATTGCCGCCCTGCACCACCGTCGCCGCCACCAGCTCCAGGCTTCCGAACGCAGAGTCCGGTGCCGGTTGCGCGCCGCCTGCAACGCCATGGATGCGCAGCACGGCGTCGGGGTTCTGCCAGAACGGCTCGCCCGAAGGACCGATGTCGGGCACGCCGGCCACGATGCGTCCCTTGGCCCGGGCCGCCGGGTACAGGCGTGCGGCGCTGATGTCGATCGAACCCGGGCTTGCCAGCGTGGAGACCAGTGAACTGCTGGCGACCGGGGCCAGCATGCGGATGTCACCGCTGCTGCGCAGCGCGACCTGATCGAAGCCCGCCAGCCAGGTCACATCGCGCAGGTCGATCAGATCGGCGCCCACCTCCAGGCGATGCTGCCGGCCGGAGTCGAGGGGCGCCTCCAGCGGGCGCAACGTGCCTTCGCCGGCCGGTTGCCACCAGCGGCCCTGCGCAAGGCGGACATACGGCGCGGCCAGTTGCAGGCGGCCGCCCTCGCTGCCACCCGGGACGAAGCCGAGGTAACGCTCATTCAAGCCCTGGATGCGCAGGCTCTGGTCCATGCGCAGATTGACATCCCCCTGCGCACGGATGTCACCGAACAGGGCCAGATGATCGAAACCACCGGCCTCGATCTGCTCCACCGACAGTGCCGCATGGCCGTATTCAAAGCGTGCAGGCAGGTCCGCCGTCTGCGCGGCGTGCTGGGTCAGTGAGATCACCCGCGGTGCCAGCACGTCCTTGCCGTTTGCCGTCCTGCCGTAGGTGCCGCCACCGAAGGCAACCCCCAGGGTGCCGCCGCGCGCGCCGTCGCCGCCGGCCGCTGCGTCCAGTTCACCCTGCAGGTACAGGGCATTGCCGGTGCGCAGCACGATGCTGCCGCCGTCGCTGTCCACGCGGGTGCGCCCGCTGCCATCGATGTCGAGCATCGCCGAGGCACCGGACGCATCCAGCCGCGCCCCACGCTCCACCACCACGAAGGTATCGGGCGGCAGGTGGCGTACGTTGTCCTGGTCTTCCCAGTCCAGCGCGCCCCCGATCTCGATCGTTCCGCCCTTGCGCACCTGCCCGCGCAACGTCCCGCGCGCGTCGGCCAGCGAAACGGTATCGCCACTCACGTCCAACAGTGCGCCGTCGGCGATCGTCCACTGGCGCTCGCGGCGCGCATCACCACGTACACCGGATGGATCAAATGCCTCATCCAGGCGGATGCGGCCGCCGGCCGCCTTCAGACGGCCGGCCACACTCAGGTTGCCGGCGCTGAACAGTTCGATCGACTGGCCCGGGTCGACCTCGATCCCGGCCCCCTTGCCAACGCGCAGGTCGGCCGTGGACAGCAGATGCCCGGCGCGCAGTGTCAGGCTCGCGCCGCCGCGCTGCGATACGCGACCACTGCTCGGATCGGCCTCGTACAGCGATGGCGTCCAGGCCTGCACGCCCTGCTCGCGGGCCAGGGCCTGCGCTGCGCCGTCGGCCAGGCGCAGCCCAGGTCGCTCCACCTGCAGCTGGGTGCCCTGTTCAACCGTCAACCCGTTGTGACCGGCGATGTCATAGCCGGCGAAGCCGCTGTTGAACAGCGCTGCCTGCAATCGCAGCGAGGCTGCCGATGCATCCGTGCCAGCCGCGCCGATGGACACCGCACCGCCGGTTGCCAACGTGAAGTTGCCGCTGCCATTACCGAGCGCGCTGAAGCGCGCGCCCTGGCCGAAGCGCAGCCGGCCGCTGCCGTCGGTGGCGACCTCGGTGCTGGCCGCGAGCAGACTGACGCTGCCGCCCTTGCCGACGCGCCCCTTGCCGTTGGCATCGATCGCGCCGCCGGCATCGACCAGAATCGTCGCTCCCTCGCCCACACCGATGTCGTGGCTGCTGTTGAAGCGCACCTGTCCGCCGTCGATCCACGCCTGTGCCGGACCGCCCTCCGGCGCTGCAAGCGCGTTGCTCCAGCCACCGCCAAGATCAATCCGCGCGCCCGCCGCAACGTCCACCGCGCCGCGCCCGGACCTCAGCAGCGCCGTGGGCCCGCCAAGCGCCGCAAGCAGGTTGCCGGCGTCCACCTGCCCACCGGCAATCTGCACCGTTCCACCGAAGCTGACGCGGCTTGCGGTGAGTCCCAGCCGGCCGCCTTCCTGCAACCTGAGCGTGCTATCAAGGTCGATACGGCCCGCCGAAGCGAGGTCCACCTGCCCCCAGCGCTGGGCGCTCAGCACCTCACTGTCCAGCCACACCGTATTGCGCTGTGCTTCCGCGATCGGCGCCTGCAGTGTCCACGGCCGGGCGTCGGCCTGGATCTCTCCGATGCGGACATTCGAATCGAACACCGCACTGCGACCGGTGTTGTCGAAGCGCCCGAGCCACAGCTGGGCGTTGCGGGCCACGGCCGTCTGCGCCTGCGCGTACCCGTCCTGCACCGGGTCGGGGCGGCGCGTCTGCTGCAGGCCCTGGAAGGCCGCCGTGTCCACCTGGCCCTGCAGCACCGCTGTCGGCGCCGAGATCAGCAAGCGGCCAGCATCGCGTCCCACGGTGTACCCATTGTCGAAGCGTTGACCGGGGGCGACCAGCGGGTTGCGGAAGGATTCGGTGACGCCCCAGCGCTCCTGCTTCAGTTCGTAGCCCTGGTACAGACCGTCGTACAGCATCTCCGCCGGTGCATCGTCAAGGCGGTACAACTGGCCATTACGGCCACGCAGCCAGCTCTGCTGCACCACACCGGACTGCACGTCCAGGCTGCCACCGGCCAGATTGATGCGTGAACCGGCGTGGCTGACCACTTCCTTGCCTGCCAGCTGGACGGTGCCGCCCTGCGCCGCCCATTCGCTGATCGAATGCCCCTGATTGTCCAGGTACCCACCCACTTCCAGCAGGCCGCCACCGGCATACCAGCGCGTGCCTTCATAGCCACCGGTACCGGCGGCGACTTCGGTCAACTGGCGGCGGTCGATCCACACCTCGCTGCTGATCAGCTTGCCGCTGTCACGGTTGTCGGGCGAATCGCGCAGCTCGTTGCCCTGCACCTTCACCTTGACGTTGTTGCTTTCCATCGCCACCTGCACGCCCACCGCACCGGAGACGTCCACGCGTGCGCCATCATCCAGATAGCTGCGGCGGCCGGCGTCGGCGATCACCTGGCCGCCGGTGGCCACTGCCAGCGAGCCGGCCTGGAAGTCCACATCGCCGCCGGAGACGACTTCGATGCGGGATTGCTCGCGGCGGTCCTGCAGGCGCGAGAGATTGTCGAAGGTGCCACTGTTGCTGGCACCGCGAAGTTTGTCCTGCTCGGCCGACTCCTTGATGAGGGCATCGCGCTGGCTGTCCAGCGCCGTGCTCTTGCCATCGTCTTCCAGCAGCACGGCCGTAGTCGAACCGGAAGCCAGGGTCACGCGGCCCGCCGCATCGGACGCCGAGTTCAGCAGGTGTACGGTGCCGCGCTGATTCAGCGTGGTGGTGGCAACCGCAACGCCGGCCTGTTCCACCGTGCGACCGGCCAGCGTGATGTCGCCCTCGCGGGCCTGGATCAGACCGCTGTTGCGAACGCTGCCGGCCGTGCTGTCGGCGACGAAGCGCGGCGCGATCTCGTTGCCACGGGTGGTCGATGCAGTGTTCTGCGCCGTGCCCGCGCCACGGCGGATCACGAAACTGTCGCCGGCGGCAAGCTGGGTCTGGCCTTTGCGCGTCTCGATCTGGCCCGCGTTCTCCACGCTGTGGCCGGCCAGCAGCACGTAGCCACCGCCCCGCGTTGCCGTGGTGGGTTCGTGGGTGGTGATGCGTGCACCGCGTTCGACCATGACCTTGCCCAGGGCGTCGGTCATCGCCGAGGTGTTCGCGTCGGCACTGTACAGACCCTGCTCACGGAACTGCGCGTCGCTGATGCGTGCCGCCGCCGCCACCAGGTTGCGGACATTGACCTGGCTGTTGTTGCCGAACACCACGCCATTGCGGTTGGCAACGAACACAGTGCCATTGGCCTTCAGCTGGCCAAGGATCTGGCTGGGCCGTGCGGCGGGATCGTTGACCCGGTTCAGCACGGCCCAATCGGCGTTCTGCAGGAAATTCAGCGTGGTGTTGCCACCAATGTTGAAGGTTTCCCAGTTCAGGATCGCCTGATCGGCGGTCTGCTCGATGTTGACCAGCACTCGCCCGTCGGCCGCCTGCGACTGGATCGCTTCGCGGGCATTGATCCAGCCACGCGTCAACGGATTCTCGTCAACCTTCAGGCCATCCTTGCCCAGGCCATCGGCCACTACGAAGCCCGCCTCGCGGCGCGTCTGCCGTGCCTGCTCCTGCAGGCGCTGCTGCAGGGCAATGGCCTGCGCGGCCGTGCCGAGGTTGTCAATGGACTGCTGCAGCTTCTGCCGCGCCGCATCCTGCTGCTGCGCGGGCAGCTGGAACTGGATCGGCACGCCATTGGGCATGCGCCCGCTCTGTGCCGCCGCGCCCTGCGCCGCACCGCGTTCGGCGAACCAGCCGGGGCTGAACGCCTGCTGGGCCTGGCTGGCCGGGGCCACCACGCTGCCCAGGGCCACGGCAACGGCCCAGGCCATCGGGTGGCTGCGCCACAGGGCAGCAGGGAAGCGGGCGGTGGGCGAATGCGGGTGCGACATCGGGGACCTCGTCAACCTGATGGGCCGCGTCGGCGGCGGCGTATACGGATGGGCCTGCGCCAGGCACGCCCTGCACCTCATAGACGGTGGTGGCGGCGTGAAGGCGACATGCCCATCACTGTCATGCGGCGGACATACGCAGAAGGCGCCGGCATTGCTGCCGGCGCCCTTCTGCATCTCCTGCAACTACAAAAGCAATTGCAGTTACAGCGGACGACCGATGCCCGAGCAGGTGCTCGGATTGTTCACCGCACCGGCATTGCTGGCGGTGGCGAAGCGCGTACGGACGGCATCACGCCAGGCCTTGGTCAGCGGAATGAACTTGTGCGCGCGGATCGCGTCGTCATTCGGGCCCTTCTCGACGCCGTTGGCATCGACGACGCTGCCGTAGTGACGGGCCAGGAAGGCACGCACGTTGGCGCCCACAGTGCCGTTCTTGTAGCACTGGCCGAACACGAAGTTGGTGTAACCGGCAATCGGATAACCCGCGTTCGGGTTGCCGAACACCGGCACCCAGTTCGCCGGGTTCTCGGCAGCGGCACCGGTCGGCGGCGCAGCGGTTTCCAGCGTGGCCTGCACGCTCACTTCATCCGGCGAGAAGCCCTTGACCTTGGCGATCTTGGTGGCATCGGTCAGGCTCGGGATCACGTCCGGACCGACGTAGCCGACGCGGCCGTCAACGGCATAGACGGCGTTGTACAGCGAGGTGCCACCGGTGGCCGGTGCGGCGATGAAGTTCGACGGCACGGTGGTGAACAGGTTGGCGAAGGTCGACTGTACCGAGAATGCCGGCACGCCGTTGGTCAGCTTCAGGTTGGTGCCCGACACGTCAGCCGGCTGGCAGGCGCTGGTCAGGAAGCGGCTCAGCAGTTCGCTGGTGCCGCTGCTTTCGCCGCGGTAGACAACCTGGATGGCGCCGGTACGGCCCAGGCCCGCCAGCTGGCTCCAGTTGTTGATCTTGCCGGAGAAGATGCCGCAGATCTGGGTGACCGACAGGTCAACCGCCGAACCGGCCTTGTTGAACGGAATGGTGACCGAGGTGGCGACCGACGGGATCTGCACCAGTGCGCCATAGCGGTTGGCATCGCCGGACACGTTGTAGGTGCTGTTGTAGGTGCTCAGCTCGGTGCCGCTCAGCACCGAGTCGCTGCCGGCGAAATGCACGGTGCCGGTGGCCTGGAACAGGCTGGAGTTGTTTTCCAGGAAGGCCTTCTTGCCGGTGCCCGAACCGGTCACGGCGTAGCTGAAGTTGGCCGGCAGGATGCTGTCGGCCTGGCCCTTGTACAGGTCGGCCGGCAGTGAGGCGCCGCCGCCGGTGACGGCGGTCTGGGCCGAGGCGGCACCGGCGGTGGCCAGCAGCGCGGTGGCAACCAGCGCGGCCAGGGTCTTGTACTTGTTCATGATCTTCTCCTGAAGGGTTTACTGCGAAGGTGAAACACCAAGGGAGGAACGGTCACTACACGCCTGCTGCCGCCGAGGGCCTCCCAGCCCACTCTGCGGCGACGTGGCTATGCTGGTCCGCGCCGATGACAGGCCGCTTAAGAAACCTGTGGAGGACCGGAAAAAGGTGTGGAGCTTTGTGTGGAGAATCGAAAGCGTGGCGACATGCCAACCGTGACTGTCGTGACGGGTAGCGTCCCGCGTCGACTGTGTAGAGCCGACTGTTGGTCGACTCGCGCGCGAAGCGCAGGCCTTTGACGCCATCTGCGCATCATTGCACCAGCTGGTTCATTTCCATGATCGGCATCAGCACCGCCAGCACGATGGTCAGCACCACGCCGCCCATCACCAGAATCATGGTCGGCTCCAGCAACGCGGTCAGTGCCATCGCACGGCGTTCGATCTCGCGCGAGATGGTCTGTGCGGCGCGATCCAGCAGCGATGCCAGCGCGCCGGTCTTCTCGCCACTGGCCACCAGATGCACCAGGATCGGCGGATACACCTTCTGCACCTTCAACGCCGCGCCCAGTGCCGCGCCTTCGCGCACCCGCGCGGACACGTCATCGGCGCAGCGCGCCAGCAATGCATTGCCAAGTGTCTGCCGTGCCGCCTCCAGCGCACGCAGCAACGGCACACCGGCATCGAGCAGGATCGCCAGCGTCGAGGCAAAGCGCGCACTGTTCACGCCCAGCACGAAGCGCCCGATCATCGGCACCCTCAGCAGCAGCGCATCCCAGCGCAGGCGCAGCTCGGGCCGGCGCAGCGCCAGCCGCCACGCCACCACCAACGCGGCAAGGCCCAACCCCATCCACACGCCCCAGCTGCGTACGAATGCACTGGCCGCCAGCATCACCTGGGTCAGCATGGGCAGCGTCTGCCGCGCCTGCACGAACGCGGTCACAACCTGTGGCACCACGTAGCTGAGCAGGAAGATCACGATGGCCACCGACACCAGGCTGATCGCCGCCGGGTAGATGAAGGCGGTCAGCACCTTGGCCTGCAGCGCGTTGCGCTCTTCGATGTAGTCAGCCAGGCGCTCCATCACGCGCGCGAGGTCGCCGGAGTCTTCGCCCGCACCCACCAGTGCCCGATAGATCGGTGGGAAGTCGCGTGGGCGCGCCGCCAGTGCTACCGTCAAACGCTGACCTGCACGCACGTCGGCGCGCACAGCGGTGAGCGCCTGGGAAACATGCGGGCGTTCGGCCTGTTCGATCACCGCACTCAACGCCGCTTCCAGGGGCAGGCTCGCCGCCAGCAGGCTGGCCAGCTGACGCGTGGCCCAGGCCAGCTCGCTGGCAGACAGCCGTCGCGCGCCCCAGCCGGCACCGGCACCGCGTGCCGCACTCACCTGTACCGGCGTCAGTCCACGCCCGCGCAGCAGCTGGCGAGCGCCGCGCGGGCTGTCGGCATCCAGTTGCCCCTTCTCGATGCGCCCCTGTGCGTTGGCCGCCTGATAGTCGAACAGTGCCATGGCCGCCTCAGCCGTCGCCGGTGACGCGCAGGATTTCTTCCAGCGTGGTCACCCCGCTGTCAACCCAGCGCTGGCCGTCCTCGCGCAGATTGCGCATGCCGGCACGCCGCGCCGCCTCGCGCAGCGCGGGCTCGCCCTGCCCTTCATGGATCAACGCACGCACACGCTCATCCACCACGAACAGTTCGTGGATGCCGGTGCGGCCGCGATAGCCACTGTTGGCACACGCCGAACAGCCCACCGCACGCCACACCGTGCGGCCCTCGTCATCCACCTCGGCACGCCGGCACTGCACGCACAGCCGCCGCACCAGCCGCTGCGCCAGCACGCCACGCAATGAAGAGGCCAGCAGGAACGGCTCCACCCCCATGTCGGCCAGACGGGTTACCGCCGAGATTGCATCGTTGGTATGCAGCGACGCCAGCACGCCATGGCCGGTCAGCGATGACTGCACCGCAATCTGCGCGGTTTCCAGGTCACGGATCTCGCCGATCATGATGGTGTCCGGGTCCTGGCGCAGGATTGCGCGCAGCGCGGCGCCGAAGCTCATGCCGATACGCGCATTGACCTGGATCTGGCCGATACCGGCGAAGTCGTACTCCACCGGGTCTTCTACGGTGAGGATGTTGCTGGTGCTGCTGTCTAGCTGGCCCAGCGCGGCGTACAGCGAGGTGGTCTTGCCGCTGCCGGTCGGCCCGGTGACCAGCACGATGCCGTGCGGTTGCCGGATCAACCCGGTGAATGTGGCCAACGTATCGTCGGCCATGCCCAGGCGCTGCAATTGCAGGCGGCCTGCGTCCTTCTCCAGAAGGCGCAGCACGGCGCGCTCGCCGTGCCCGGTCGGCACGGTGGAGACACGGATGTCCAGCGGCCGGCCGCCGACCCGGATCGCGATGCGCCCGTCCTGCGGCAGTCGCTTCTCGGCAATGTCCAGGTGGGCCATGATCTTGATGCGCGACACCAGCGCTGCATGCAAGGCGCGGCGCGGCTGCACCATGTCGCGCAGCGTGCCGTCGACGCGGTAACGCACCACCGAATGGGTCTCGAACGGTTCGATGTGCAGGTCGCTGGCGCCGTCGCGCGCAGCCTGTGCCAGCAGCGCGTTGATCATGCGGATCACCGGCGCGTCGTCCTGCGCATCCAGCAGATCGGTCACCTCCGGCATGTCCTGCATCAACCGGTCCAGATCCACTTCACTTTCAGCGGCACCGACCACCGCTGCGGCATCGCCGCCGTCACGGTACTGCTCGCCCAACCGTTGCTGCCATGTGGCCGTGTCCAGCGCCTGGAATGGCAGCGGTCCGTGGCGGCGACGCAGCTCGGCCACCGCCCACGCGGCGGTTTCGGCCGTGCCCAGCAGCACGGCCTCTCCCCCCGCTTCGGCCAGCATCACGCCATGGCTGCGCACCCAGGCGTACGGCAGTGGCGCGGGCGCGCTCACGGCCCGATCACCAGTTCCGGGGTGTAGCCCAGCCCGCGCAACTGCTGCAACGCCGGGTCCAACCTCGCCGGATCACGCGGCAGGCGCACCCGCAGGCGCTGGCCCGTTTCACCCGGCGTGGCCTCGGCATAGGCCTGCAATCCCAGCGCCCGCACCTGCGCCACGCCTTGGCTCGCGCGTGCCGGGTCCAGTCCCTGCGCAAACTGCACCAATTGCGCATCGCCGTCGCCGGCCGGATACAGCGCGGCCAGGCTGGTGCTCTGCAGCGGCTGGCCCTGGCCATCGCGCGCGTTGCCCTGGCCGAGCACGGACAGATCCTGCGGCGGCAACTGTGGCGCCGACAATGCCGGCAACGCCCAGCTCTGTACCGGCTGCGCACCCGCCTGTGCGTTGCGCATGTAGTCGTAGCGGTCGCGGGTCAAGCGCTGCCCGGCGGCCGGGTCGCGCACCACGTGCGGGCGCAGGAACACCATCAGATTGGTCTTTGCACGCTTGCGGGTGTCACTGCGGAACAGCGCCCCCAACACCGGGATCTTCCCCAGGCCCGGCACCGCATCGCGGCCATGGCTGACGCTGTCTTCCAGCAGGCCACCGAGCACCATGATCTGGCCGTCGTCCAACAGCACGCTGGTGTCCAGTGCGCGCTTGTTGGTGATGATGCCGGCCGTACTGTTCGCGCTCTGCGCATCGATGCTGCTGACTTCCTGGTAGATGTCCAGCTTCACCGTGCCGCCTTCGGAGATCTGCGGGCGCACGCGCAGCTTCAGGCCCACGTCCTCGCGCACGATGGTCTGGAACGGATTGTTGCTGCCGCCGCCGCCATCGGTCACGTAGCGGCCGCTGACGAACGGCACGGTCTGCCCCACCATGATGCTGGCCGCCTCGTTGTCCAGCGTCATCAGGTTGGGCGTGGACAGGATGTTGGCGCCGCCCTTGCTCTGCAGCGCATTGGCCAAGGCCTTCATGTTGAGGATCTGGCCGACCCCGGGCAAGTTGAGGGTGCCGTCGATCACGCCGATCTTCAGGCCATCCTTGGGCAGCACGTCCAGGGTGGTGCGCGCGGCGGTGTTCAGGCCACTGCCACCGGTGGCGCCACCGAAGTGGGTGCCGCCGAAGGTACGCCCATTGCCCAGCATCCACTGTACGCCCAGTTCGGCCGCGTCGGTCTGGTTGACCTCCACGATCAGGCTTTCCACCAGCACCTGCGCGCGGCGCTGGTCGAGCTGGTCGATCACCCGGCGCAGATTGCGGTACACCGGTTCCGGCGCCGAGATCAGCAGCGTGTTGGTGGCCACATCGGCCTGCACCGAGATGCCGTTCTGGCTGAAACCGGTGCTTCCGGCATCGATCGGATCACGCCGGTTGGGATCCAGCCGCTGTGATTCCAGCGCATTTCCCCCGCTCTTTGCCTGCTGTGGCTGCGTCGGCTGTACCGGCGGGGTGCGGCCGGCGTCGCCGGGCAGCGGCGTGACGCCTTCGGTGCTGCCCATCGCCGGCGCATCACTCTGCCCGGCCACCACCCCACGCAGCACGCCAGCCAGCTGGTTGGCCTGGGCGTTGCGCAGATAGACCACGTGCAGGTTGCCCGACTCGTCCTGCGCGCGATCCAGCTTCTCCACCAGCTGCCTGGCCAGGCGGGTGCGGCCAGGGCTGCTGGAACGGAGCAGCACGCTGTTGCTGCGCGGATCGGCCATCACCACCACCTTCTGACTGGTTTCGGCCCCCTGCGCATCCAGCAGCGGCGCGACCATCGCCGCCACATCCACCGCGATGCCCTGCTGCAGCTTGACCACGTCGGTGTCCATGCCGGCCGGGGTATCGACGCTGGCGATCACCCGCGCGATGCGCTCAAGGTTGTCCGCATAGTCGGTGATCACCAGCGTGTTGTTGCCCGGATTGGCGGTGATCGGATTGTCCGGGCTGATCATCGGTCGCAGCACCGCCACCAGCGCGCCAGCATTCTCGTAGCGCAGCGCGAAGGTGCGTGTGACGATCTCACCGCCCGCGCCGCCGCTGCCCACGCGGCCGCCCAGCAGCTTGGCCTCGGCCTGTGGCACCACCCGGCTGACGCCGCCGTTCTCGACCACGGCAAAACCACGCATGCGCAGCGCCCCCAGCAGCAGCTGGTACGCCTGGGTACGGCTGACCGGGCCGTCGGAAACAACGGTCATCTTGCCGGTCACGCGTGGATCGACCAGGAACTGGCGGCCAGTGAAGCGGGCCGCCATGCGCAGCACGCCACCGATATCGGTATCGACCAGGTTCAACTGCACAGGCTCATCGTGGGCGTCCTGCGCCCATGCCGACGCCGGCGCGTGGGCCATGCCCACGATCAGCGCCAAGGTAGTGCTCCAGGCAAGGCTGCGCATCGCCCTCATGGATGGCCACCGGTAGCGAGCGCCATCACGATGTTTCCGGAAATCCGTGCCGCCGGCATGTTCGCATCCCCTGTGCGTGTCAGTTGCAGCTGCTGAAGCTCGATGGCCGGGTCGGCCAGCAGCGGCAGCAGCCAATTCCACAGCGCGTCGGCGGGCACGGCCTGCACCTGCAGGTGCCAGCGCCCTTCACGCGCTTCGATGTGCAGGCCGTCGGCAAGACCGGCCACCTTGATGCCATTGCGCAGCCCCGCCAGCGTCGGGCGCTGGCCCTGCGCCTGTTGCTGGCGCTCGCGGGCTCGCAGCAACGGAGCCAATGCACGGGCCTGTGCCTGCAAGCGCGGCAGCTCGGCCTGCCAGTGGCTGCGCTGCTTCAGCAGCGGCTCCAGCCAGAACGACCAGAGCCCTGCGGCCAGCAGCGCCACCGCCATCACCCCCAGCATCAGACGCTCGCGCGGTGGCAGGCGCTGCCAGCGCTGCGACAGGCCGGCCAGCGAATCACCGAAGCGCGCAGCACGAGTGGTCACTGCCCGCCTCCGCTCACGCGCAGGCGTCCACTGCGCTCGCGCGCCAGCTGCAGGCCCTGCGCCTGCGTCGCCTGTTGCCACTGCTCCAGCCGCTGAGCGTCGTCGGCCACGGCCTGCGCATCGGCATCCAGTTCCAGTTCCAGCTGCCCGGGTTGGTAGTGCAGGCCACGCACCCGCCCCGCCAGCGCCGGGATCGCCTGCAAGGTGCTGGCCGCCTGGCGCTGCACCGGCGGCAATGGCACTGCCGGCAGCGGCACCGCCAACGCCCGCCGCGCCTGCAGCACCGGGTCCACCACCTCGGTGATCTCCGGGAAGTGCGCACTGAGCTGCCGTGCCATGTCCTGCTGCAGCGCCTCGCCTTCGCTGCGCCAGCGCGACACCTGCAACTGCAGGCCAAGCGCTGCCAGCAGCATCGCCGCCAGCGCCAACCCGATCGCCAGCCGCGGCGCCTGCCGAGCGTTGCCAGGCAGAGGCAGAGACCAGCCGGGCAACGGTCCACATGCCTGCTGTGGCTGCCCGACCGCCGTTGCCGGCAGCGTCGTCGGCCATGCCGATGGCACGCTGCCGATCCATTGCACCGTGTGTGCACCGGTCTGCTGAAGCCGCGCGGCCAGCGCCTGCATCACCGCCGCTGCGTCACGTCCGCCACACCACTGCGCGAAGCCGCGCTCGCGCCCGCTGCGCACCAGCAGGTGTTCACCACAGGCCTGCAACGTGGCCTGACCCGGCGCCCACGGCAGCAGCAACGGCGTGGGATACAACGCACGCAGCTGCAATCCGCTGGCGGCGAGCACCTGCTGGGCCTGCATGACTGCCTGCTGGCCAAGCCAGGCCACCGGCACCGTGCCATCGACGGCCTGGCTGCCATGCGCCAGCGCCACGTCCTGCAGGTCATCGAGCAGCATCGCTTCCACTTCGCCGTGCAGCGCCGCTTGCAGCCGGCGCCCGGACAGCGGCGGCAGCGCCAGCTCCAGCAGGATCAGATCGTGCGCATCGAGGCAGGCCAGCACCTCGCCCCGCGGGTGCCGCTGGCCCAGCACCGCCAGGGCGTCACAGCCATGCGCCAGCACCTCGCCTTTGCGCATCAGCGCCCACGCCACCGGACTGTCGGCACGCAGTTGTTCCAGCACCGGCAGGCGTACCCGTAGCTGAGCGTTCATGCACCGATCCTCGTCCACACCCGCTGCACGCGCACCCCGTCATCCCGGTACTCGCGCCAGATCAGCGCGCGGAACTCGACCGCACTGCCGTCGGCCTGCACCTGGCCGACCGCAAGAAACCATTCACTATGGATACCCAGGGGAAGCATCGCCATCTGTTCGTCGCTCAGTTGCAGTCGGTTGGCGATGTCGCCACGGTTGAGCAGCCAATGGCCACCATCGCGGTCGCCCAGCAAGGCCTGCAGCCGCCCGCGCTCGACACCGGGCGCAACGGCCTGCAGCACGCTGATGTCACTGGTATTGGCGTTGATCAGCGTTTGCGCCGGCAGTACCACCGTGCGCCGCGACAGCGCCTGCACGACCATCGGGTCGGAACCGGCCAGCGCCTGTTCGATCAGCGACTCACGTGGCAACGGCGCCTGGGCCTGCATATCACCATCACGCAGGCGCGCCTGGATGTAGTCGGCAGCGCTGCCGCACGCTCCTTGCTCCAGCCCCTGGCTGCTGCACAGCGCCACGAACGCACGGCGCGCGTCGGCATCGGCCTGGCCGTGCGCGAGCAGGTTGCGCAGGTTGAACAGCGACTGCGCGTCGACCAGCTGCAGCTGCACCGGCAACGGCGCCTGCAACTGCAACGGGCGCGCCCACCGGCCACTGCGGACCGTGGTCAGCTGCTCGCGCACATCCTCACGCAGCTGCTGCGCGGCGCGCTCCAATGTGGCATCCACCGCCATGCGCACCTGCGCGCGCAGCTGGTCGCCACGCAGCGCGCGCAGCTGGGCGGCCTGGCGGGTCAGCAGGGCGGTGGCGATCACCGCCACCAGCGCCACCACCAGCATCGCCACGATCACCGCCATGCCGCGCTGAGGGGCAAACCGAACCGAACGCTTCCGGGGTGACATCGACCCGCCTCACAGCTGCCAGGAGCCGATGTCCGCGTTTCCGGCGTCGCCGCCGGGCTTGCCGTCCGCGCCCAGCGAAAAGACATCGATATCGCCGTGGCTGCCGGGAACCTGGTACTGGTACGGATGCCCCCAGGGGTCATTCGGCAGCCGGTCGAGGTACGGCGTGGCCGACACCGCGCCACTGCCCTGCGGTGGCTTCACCAGCGCCTGCAGGCCCTGTTCCGCACTGGGGTAGCGCCCATTGTCCAGCTTGTACAGTTTCAACGCCTGCATCAGGGCGGCGATGTCCTGACGCGCTGCCACCATGCGCGCCTGATCGGGGCGATCCATCAGGCGCGGCACAATCAACGCGGCCAGAATGCCGATGATCACCACCACCACCATGATCTCGATCAGGCTGAAACCCTGCTGCCGCGCCCGGCGACCACCCAACTGCCTTGCCATTGTTCCGCCCTCGTCATCCTGGAAGAGACCGCTGCACCATGGTCAGCGGTGCATGTGTCAGTACGATAAACATCCGCCTGCAATTCGCTGCGCAGGTGCCTGCGCTGGCGTGCCACGCGCACGCTGGCGGCACACCGCCTCCAGCAGATGCGGTGGAACGGCGGCCAGCGCGCTGTCGATGCAGTCGCGCAGCAGTGGCTGCGTGCAGGCGTGCAGCAGACGCACACACTGCATCGGCGACCAGGCCGTGCCGTGGTCGAGACCGATGAACTGCCGGTAAGCCTGGTGGTAGCGCAGGTCGTCGTAAACGCGCTGCGCGCTGTCCAGGCCCTGAAGCATCACCAGCAGTGCAGCTCGCTGCAGCGTGCGCGGGTTGCCTGCCTCAAGTGGCAGAGCGCTCATGGCCGCGTCGGGCCAAGGGTGCAGCTGCAGATCGAGGGCACTGCGCAGCGCCATCAGCGGGTGCGAACTGCTGTCCAGTGTGGCCCAGCGTGCGGCATCGGCCCAGGCGTCACTGGACAGCACCCAGACCCACGGGTGGCCGTAACGCTGCACATTCAAGGGCGCGTGCCGCGCCTGCTCCAGTGACTGGCTCAGGTGGCGATCCAGTTCCAGCATGCTGATCCTGCGACTGTCTGCCATCGGCGTCGCCTGTGCTCCGCGACGCGGGATGCGCCGTACTCTGGAGAAGACGTCAGCAAGGCAGGTGAAGCGACAGCGCAATCGCAGCGGTGTGCGTTGGGTGGCGATTCATCGGTACTGTCACCGCAACGTCATCCGCCTGCAGGCTTCGCGCTCCAGCCGTGGCGCATCGCCACCGCAGCGGCGCGCCAGCATCGCCACATCACTGCGGGCGGCGAACGCGGCCAGCGCATCGGTCATGCCTGCGTCGTCGCAGCACGCCGCCATCGCAACGCGCAGCGCTGGCAGCTGCCATCGGTCCATCACGCCACGGGAGCCGGCCACGAACCAATGCCACAGCCGATGGTGCAGCACCTGCTCGTGCAGCTGCGCCAGTGTGTCGACGCCGTGCATGCCTGCCAGCAGCAGTGCGCGGGCAAGCGCTGCGGGCGGCAGCACACCGCCTTCAGCCAGCGGCAAGGCCTGTTGCTGAAGGCGCAGCAGCATCCCCAACGGATGCGACTGGGGATCGAAGTCCAGCAGTACCGCCTGTTGCTGCCACAGCGCGTCGGACACCACGCACACCCATGGCGAGCCGTAGCGATGCACCATCAATGGCCGTCGTTGCGTGGTTTCCAGCAACGCCGACAGATTGCGGCGCAGATCCAGCACACCGATGGTCTCGTTGCGCATCCTTGGCCTCCCTTGCTTGCAACAACCGTCCGCGGCGCGCACGGCCAGCGTCTTCACCTAACCAAGGACGGCAATGCCACCCGGAAAGCGACGCAGATCCAGCGACATCGTCAGCCGCAGCTGCTCCAGCGCCGCATCCGGATCATCAATGCGGAAGCGGCCGCTGACCCGGGCACGCGCCAGTGCCGTCCCGCCCAGCAGCACCTTGCCACGGCGATAGCGGTTGATCTCGTCGACCACCTCGCGCAGCGGTGCGCGGCGGAACACCAGCATGCCTTCGGTCCAGGCACTGGCTTCGGACGCCACCGCTTCAGCCACAACCCCGCTGAGGCGCTCGTCATACCGGGTCTGCTGACCGGCCTGCAGTTGCAGGCGGCCCTGCGGGTGTTCGATGCGGACCGTACCCCGCAGGCAGGTCACCCGCACCTGGGCGTTGGTGTTGCGCACGTCCAGCCGCACCGGGCCGTCATCGACGATCACGCACCCCGGCCCGGCGAACAAGGCCAGGTGCAGGCCAGCCCGGGTTTCAATCGCGGCCTGTCCCTGCACCAGTTCGAAGCCTTCACCTTGTGCGTCAGCGCGACGGCGCAGGCTGCTCTGCGTATCCAGGTCGATCTTCAGCTTCGGCGAGGGCGCGAACTGCAGCCGTTCACCGGTGCCGGTGTGGAAATCGGCGGTCATCGCCGTCACCGACGGCCACAGTCCCAACGGTGGGCGGATCGCCGCCGCCACCACCAGACTGGCCGGTGCGGCGATGGCCGCACCGAGGAACGCGCGGCGGCTCCAACGCTGCACCTGGGTGGGAGCCACCGGCTGGCGCGCGGCCGCCGGCAGCTGCTCCCCGGCCAGTCGCACCTGATCCCATTGGCGGCGCGCGCGGCCGAACGCCTCGCGATGACGCGGGTCGGCCTCGCACCACGCGCGGAACCTGCGTCCATCGGCAGCGGTCGCTTCACCCGAGGTCAACCGCACCACCCACGCGTGGGCCTGACGCTCGACGGCATCCAGCGGGCGTTGCGGGCGATCGTCAGCGTCCATGGGGGCTCATGCCGGACCCGCACGCTGCGGGGTTCTGCTCGGCGTCAAAGTGTAGACGGTTGCCGTCGCTCAGAACCGCACCTGGCGCCCCTGCCCATTGCGCTCGGCCAGGTAATCCTGGGCCGCCTTCAGCTCGCGCTGCACCAGCCGCAGCGACACGCCCAGGTGGTCGGCCACATCGCGCTGCTGCAGGCCATCGACGCGGATCGCCAGCAGGATGCGGCGGCGGCGCTCGGGCATGCGCTGCAGCAGGCCGACCATGTCCTCCAGCGCGAAGTCCAGCTCGGCCGCCTGCGCCGGGCCCGGCGCCGGGTCGGCCATGTCCATCAGCGTATCCACCTCTTCCAGGCTCAGCAGGCGGTGGTCGGCGCGCTGGCGGTCGATCACGGTGTTCATCGCCATGCGCAGCAGGTACGCCGCCGGGTTCTGTACCGCGTCCAGACGATCACGGCGCGCGCTCAGGCGCAGCCAGGTGTCCTGCAGCGCGTCGCCGGCCAGCTCCTCCGAACCCAGCTTGCGCACCAGCCGGCGCTTCAGCTCGTCGTAGGCCCCCAGAAGGTGATCCATCAGGTCAACTGCCCCAGCCGTACCGTTGCTCATGTTCGAATCCTTGAAATCATGGAAGGGGCAAGCGCCGGCCACAGTCGTGGTCGGTGCCGGAAGGACGGATCTGCAGCGTCACCGGCTGCGGCAGCGCGGCGGCATCGGCCGCCACCACCAGGCCCTGCAGCGCCTGCAGCAGCCGCGCGTCACGGCGGGCACTGCCACTGCCGGACACCAGTTCGGGCGCCTGCACCCGGCCTTTGCTGTCGACACCGAAGCGCAGCGTCGCGGCGTAGGGGCCAGGGGAGATCCCGGGGTCATCACAGAACGCTTCACGCAGGCGCTGCTGCAGGCCGCCGTAACGGCGCCGGCGCTCGGCCTCGCCAAGCCCGCCGTCGAAAACTGCGTCGGCCATCGGCTGCGAACCCCGTCGCAGCACCACGCGCTGCTCACCGATCACCTCGGCCTCGATGCCCGAATCCTGCAGCAGGGCCAGCAGCGCGGGCAGCGGCGCCAGGCTGGCGCGCAACGCATGGCTGCTGCGGCCTGCGGCAAGATCGCCCGGGTACATCACCGACCACCCGCTGATGACGCTGAAGCGCTCGATGGCCTGTTCCAGCGGCTGCGCGGGCATGTCGTAGGCGTGAACCGCGTCCTGCGCGACCGCAGCGGCAGAGGCCAGCAGCAGCCATCCGGCGATGGCCAGCCTCCACGTTCTGATCGCACGGTGTCCATTCAGCCCCCTGACGTAGAACACATGACCCTCGGCAGCGACAGCAGCTGCAAGCGGGACACACCGTACCGGGGGCACATGTCATTGCGATGACTGCCGCCGGCGGCCTGGCGTCGGGGCAGGCTCCGTAAAGCCAGTCACGCATCAGGAATCAAGGAATCGAACAGACATGATCATCTGCTCCTGGGGTCAGAGCCTGTTGCGCAGCATCGGGATCCGACCCCGTGCCGCCCCAAACGTGTCGACCACGGTCGACACCCACCAAACGCAGATCATGCCGTTCCGGCAGATCGTGGAAATCTGTCGAAGGCGGGGTGGGTCCGGTTGCAGGGGTGTCCGCGGCATGGATGCCGCGGCCAAGCCCCCATGGACGGGTTTACGGCGTCCCCTGCAACCGGACCCACCCCGCCATCCCACGGAATGCACGCTGTTGCTTCGGCTGTTGCTCCTGAGGTTGCCGGCCAGCGGCCGGCACTACCGCGGGGGCCGGGTGCACCCCGGTCAGGCGCCCGCTCAGAGCGGCAGCTGGGTGGTCTGCTTGATCCGCTGCATCGGGATCTCGGTCTTGGTGTTCTGCACCCCGGCGATCCGGTTCAGGTGCTGCATCTGGAACTGGCGGTAGGCGTCGAGGTCGGCCACCGCCACCCGCAACAGGAAGTCGCAGTCACCAGCCATTAGATGACATTCAAGCACTTCCGGGAAAGACTTGATGCTGTTGATGAAGTGGTTGGTGGTGTCCTCGTCCTGCCCGCGCAACCACACCCGCACGAACACGGTGAAGCCACGGCCCACCTTGGCCTCGTTCAACAACGCCACATAACGGTCGATATAACCGCCCTCCTCCAGCAGCCGCACCCGGCGAAGGCAGGCCGAGGGCGAAAGCCCCACCTGGCGGGCCAGTTCCAGGTTCTGCAAGCGGCCGTCGCGCTGCAGGGCATCGAGGATGCGGCGATCCAGATTGTCGAGCTGGTAGTGCATGGCATTTCACTCATGGCCGGATGGGCCGCATGGAATGCCAATATTCCTCAAAGTAATGGCAGCAACGCAACCCGATTTCGCGAACGGACCGCTAGCATGGGCCATCCCCACTTCGTTGCTGCTTCATGGACGCCCGTACCACCCTCCCCCTGCCGGATGCCGCCTGCGATACCGCCCCGCGCGCCGAATTCCTGCGCGGCCTGCGCGCCGCCGTGCCGGTGATGATCGGCTTCATTCCCTTCGCCCTCGTGCTCGGCGCCCAGGCCGCCCAGAAAGGCCTGAGCGCACTGGAAGTGCCGCTGATGACCGGCCTCAACTTCGCCGGCGGCTCGGAATTCGCCGCCGTTGAACTTTGGACCTCGCCGCCGCACATCGCGCTGATCGTGGCGATCACCGCGCTGGTCAACAGCCGCCATCTGTTGATGGGGGCCAGCCTGGCCCCGTTGCTGCAGCACCTGCCGCGCCGCCGCGTGCTGCCGGCATTGTTCTTCATGTGCGACGAGAGCTGGGCGCTGGGCGTGGCCGACGCACGCCGCCGCGCCCTGGGTTTCAGCCTGGCCTACTACCTGGGCGTCTCGGCCGGCCTGTACACGGTGTGGGTGGCCTGCACCGCGCTGGGCGCGATCATCGGCCCGATGCTGGGCGATATCCACGCCTATGGCTTCGACATGGCCTTCCCCGCCGTGTTCCTGGTGCTGCTGCGCGGCATGTGGCAAGGCATGAAAGCGGCGCGGCCGTGGCTGGTGAGCCTGGTGGTGGCCGCTGCCACCTACCTGCTGATCCCGGGCGCGTGGTACGTGGCCAGCGGTGCACTGGCCGGCCTGGCCGCTGCCTGGCTGCTGGCGGAGGACGCGGCATGATCTTCAACGGACTGATCCACTGGACCTCGGTGCTGACCATCGTACTGATGGCCGCCGCCACCTACCTCACCCGCATCGTCGGCTTCCTCGCGCTGCGCAACCGCACGCTGAGCAAGCGCGCGGTCACCGTGATGGAAGCCGCGCCAGGCTGCGTGCTGATCTCGGTGATCGCCCCGGACTTCGTCGCCGACAAGCCGGCCGACCTGGCCGCGCTGGCGATCACCCTGCTGGCCGCCACCCGCCTGTCGATGCTGCCGACCGTGCTGATCGGCGTGGTCTCGGCGGGTGTGCTGCGCTACCTGATGGGCTGAAACGCTCACCCCACCTGTAGCGCCGAGCCCATGCTCGGCTTGCGCGAACCGCAGCCGAGCATGGGCTCGGCTCTACAGATCGAATCTGCGCTGCGACACCGCGTCGCAGCCCATCGCGCCACCCGCTTGACCAATATCAAAACGCCCGCCGCCGTGCGGGCGTATCTCTATGCAGGACCCGAACACGCCGGCGTTTCCGGCCTCCACAAGGACCCTGCGATGAGCTACACCCCCGACAACGCCCAGCTGCTGAATGCCCTGCAGAACGTCATGGTGATCTCCATCACCGACCTGCAAGGCAACATCACCTATGCCAACGACCTGTTCTGCACGCTCACCGGCTTCGCCCGCGAGGAGCTGATCGGCCAGCCGCACAGCATCGTGCGCCACCCGGATGTGCCCAAGGCGGTCTACAAGGACATGTGGGACACCATCAAGGCCGGCAAGATCTGGACCGGCATCGTCCCCAACCTCGGCAAGGGCGGCGTGCTCTACGTGGTCGATACCACCGTGCAGCCGCTGTTCGACACCGAGGGCAACATCGCCTCCTACATCAGCATCCGCCGTGTAGTGAACGACCTGATGCAGAACTACGACCTGGTCGAGTTCAGCAAGGACAAGTTCGACGACTTCTACGAGGCAGCGTGAACGCCCTGCCAGCACACTCGCCCATCAGCCGCCTGCTGGTGGGCTTCGCCTCCGAGTCGGGCAATGCCCGCGCCCTGGCCCAGCGCCTCGGCGCGGGCCTGCAACCCCATCAGCCGCAGGTGCTTGCGTTCAACGACATCGATGTGGCCAGCCTCGGCCAGGGCGATGTACTGCTGGCGATCTCCAGTTCGTTCGGTGACGGCGAACCGCCGGCCAATGGCGAACAGTTCTTCGAAGCCCTGCGGCAGACGCCGACCCTGAACGGGCTGCGCTACGCCGTGTTCGGTCTGGGTGACACCGGCTACCCCCGCTTCTGCGGCTTCACCAAGGCGCTGGACAACGCACTGAGTGAGCGCCAGGCGCAACCACTGCTGCACCGCGTGGACGCCGACCGCGGCTACGAGCAGTTCTTCCAGCAATGGCAGCCGGTGCTGGGCCAGGTGCTGCAGGGCGACCTGGGCGCTGGTCGTGACCTGCGCCTGCAGGTCACCGCCTATGCTGAAGACAACGCCTTTGCCGCGCGCGTGCTTGAACGCCGCCGTTTGAACAGCAGTGACCCTGCCGCCTGGCATCTGCAACTGGATATCGCCGGCAGCGGCATCGCCTACCGCGCAGGTGACACCCTGCATGTGGTGCCGGAGAACGACCCTGCGCTGCTGCAGGGGCTGGCGGACTGGTACGGTGATGCCGGCGCCGTGGCCACGCTGCACGACCGCGAACTGCGCCTGCTGGGCAAGGGTGTGCTGCGCGAAGTAGCCAAGCTCGGTGGCAGCGAGGAGCTGAAGGGCCTGTTGAAGGTCAGCCAGAAGCGCGAGCTGGAGGCCTACCTGCACGGCCTGGACCTGCTGGATGTGCTGCACGACCACGCCACCCCGGACAGCCTGCCGCTGGCACGCCTGCGCGAGCTGCTGTCGCCGTGCCTGCCACGTGCCTATTCGATCGCCTCGCACCCGCGCGACGGCCAGCTCAGCCTGTGCGTGCGCGAAGTGCGCTACACCCTGCGCGGTCGCGAACGCTGCGGCACCGCCACCGGCAGCCTGCTGCATGGCGGCACGCATGCCCGCGTGTACTGCCGTTCCAATCCCGACTTCCATCTTCCTGATACGGATGAAGCGCCGTTGTTGCTGGTCGGTACCGGCACCGGCATTGCACCGCTGATGGGCCTGATACAGGAAGTGCAAGCCAATGCCGGCCAACACGAGGTGCATCTGGTGTTCGGCGAGAAGCATCGCGCGCACGACTTCCTGTACCGCGAGCAGCTGCAGGACTGGCAGGCAGGCGGTGTGCTGGCCGGCCTGCATACCGCGTTCTCGCGCGATGGTGCCGAGAAGGTCTATGTGCAGCATGTGCTGCAGCAGCGCGCTGGCGAGGTGCGCGACGTGCTCGCCCGAGGTGGGCATCTGTACCTGTGCGGCAACAAGCGCCATCTGGAAAGCGCGGTACGCGACGCCATCGATGCCATCGGCGATGAAGGACGGTGGGATGAGCTGCGCAATGAAGGCCGCATCCATTGCGAGCTGTATTGACGTGTCCATGGGGTAGAGCCGGCCGCTGGCCGGCTGTCCACGATTTCCCGGTTGCCGGCCAGCGGCCGGCACTCCCCCCCACCGCTCAGCCGCCGACGATGCGACCGTCCACCACCCGCGCCACCTGCTGGCCGAACATCGCCACGTCCTGGGGGTCGTGGCTGATCAGCAGCAACGGAATGCCCGTCTTGTCCAGCACGGCGGCCAGTTCCTGGCGCAAGTGGTCGCGCAGGTCATGGTCCAGCGCAGCGAACGGCTCATCCAGCAGCAGCGCCTGTGGCTGCGTCACCAACGCCCGAGCCAGGGCCGTGCGCTGGCGCTGGCCGCCAGATACCTGCGAGGGCAACAGATCGCCCACACCGTCGATGCGGAACGCCTGCAACCATTGCTCCGCGGCATCGAACCGCTGCGCGGGGCGCGGATTCAACACGCCCTTGCGCAGCCCGAACGCCACGTTCTGGCGCACGCTCAGATGCGGGAACAGCGCGTAGTCCTGGAACACATAGCCCAGCCGCCGGCGCTGCGGCGGCAGATCGACACCGCGGGCCGCATCGAACAGGGCGTGGCCCTGCAGGTGTACATGCCCCTGGTCAGGCCGCAGCAATCCCGCCACCGCCTTCAGGGTCAGGCTCTTGCCGGCACCAGAGGGGCCGCACAGCACCACCTGCCGCTGCGTGCACTGCAACGCCACGTCCAGCACGAACTCCTGGCCCGCAGCCCGCAGTCGACGCTGCACCCGCAGATCAAGCCACATCGCGCAGCTCCCGGCGGCGTCCGCCCACCAGCCGCGCGGCCAGCAGCAGGATCACGATGCAGACCACCGACGTCAGGATCACCAGCGCATTGGCCCGGCCATCCTGACCGGCCTGCACCGCCTCATAGATCGCAATCGACAGCGTCTGTGTGCGGCCGGGAATGCTGCCGGCCACCATCAGCGTGGCGCCGAATTCGCCCATCGCACGTGCGAAGGCCAGCAGCAATCCAGCAAGGATGCCGCGCCAGGCCAGCGGCAAGGTGATGCGGAAGAACACCTCCACCTCGGAAACCCCCAGCGTGCGTGCCGCCTGCTCCAGTTGCCCGTCCACTTCTTCGAAGGCCGCCCGCGCCGGCTTGAATACCAGCGGCAATGACGCGACGGCGGCGGCGATCACCGCCGCCTGCCAGGTAAATACCAGATTGATGCCGAACCACGACTGCAGCCACGCACCGATCGGGCCGTTGCGCCCGATCAGCACCAGCAGGTAGTAGCCCAGCACCGTCGGTGGCAGCACCATCGGCAGGGTCAGCAGCGAATCCAGCAGCTCGCGCCCGGGGAAGCGACGGCGGGCCAGCAACGCGCCCAGCGCCACGCCCAGCACCAGATTGATCGCGGTGGCCCATCCGGCCACCCTCAGCGACAACCCCAGCGCACTCCAGTCCAGATCCATGCTTCAGGGCTTGCCGAACCCATGCCGGGCCAGGATTGCCTGGCCCGGTGCCGAGCGCACGAAAGCGGCGAAGCGTTTCGCCTCCGCCGGCTGCGCGCTGGCCTTGATCACCGCCAGCGGATAGGCGATACGCCCGGCCACCGGCACCGCGAAGGCGCGGCGAACACGGTCGGGCATCGCCTGCGCATCGGTGGCGTAGACGAAGCCGGCGTCGACCTCACCGCGTGCCACATAGTCCAGCGACTGGCGCACGTTCTGCGTGGTGATGGCCTTGCCCTGTACTGCCGGCCACAGGCCCGCCGCTTCCAGTGCGCCCTTGGCGTAGCGGCCGACCGGCACGCTGTCCGGGTTGCCCAGTGCGACGCGTTGCACGCCGGTACCGGCCAGGTCCTTCAACGTGCGCGGCGCCACTTGCGCCTGTGGCGGCACCACCACCCAAAGTGCATTCACCGCAAACACCTCGCGGGTGCCGGCGGCCAGCAGGTCCTGCTGCTGCGCCTGGTCCATCGTGGTCTCATCGGCCGAGGCGAACACATCCACCGGCGCACCGCGGCTGATCTGCTGCAGCAGCACCCCGGAGGCGGCGAAGTTGAAATCCACCTTGGTGCCCGGGTGCGCCTTCTCATAGGCCGTGCCCAGCTCACGGAAGCTCTCGGTCAGGCTCGATGCCGCCGACACCGTCAGCTCGGCCGCCCACGCGGGCATCGCAGCCAGCATTCCCAGCAACAACAGTCCCGCGCGCTTCATGGTCGGCCCCTTGGCTGTCTCGTCAGTCCGGATCGGATTCCCTGGCCACGGCCAACGCCGCCAGCCGTTCGGGTTGCAGCAACAGCATCTCACGTTGGTTGACGGCAATCACACCTTCATCGCTCAGCCGGCGCAACACCCGGCTCACGGTTTCCGGCGCCATCCGAAGGTAGTTGGCAATCTCGGTCCGGGCCATGCTCAGGTTGAAGCGGGTGGCCGAGAAGCCACGCCGCGCGTAGCGCTGGGAAAGATCCAGCAGGAACGCTGCCATGCGTTCCTCGGTGCGGTGGTTGGCGGCCAGCGTGGCGACCTTACCGATTTCGGCACTGAGCAGGCTGAACAGCCGTGCCTGCAGTCCCGGCATGCGCGTGGCCAGCAGGCTCAGCCTGGGAAACGAGATCCTGCACAGATACACCGTATCCAGCGCCACCGCGTTGCAGGGGAAACGCGCGCCATGGATGGCATTGAGCCCGATCACCTCGCCGGGCAGGCTGAAACCCAGCACCTGCTCGTTGCCCTGGCTGTCGTCGACGAAGGTCTTGACCATGCCCGCACGCACTGCCGCGATCGAGTCGAACGGATCGCCGGCACGGAACAGGTAGTCACCGGCCTGGAACGGCCCCACGTGGTCCACCAGCACATGCAGCTCACCCAGCGCGGTCTTGTCGTAGCCCTGCGACATGCAGGCATCGGAAAACGCGCACGTGCTGCAGAAATGCAGTGCGTCGCCATCATCGGCCGCCGCCGGGTTCGGCGTGGCCGCTCGGGGCAAGGAAGGAGCTGGTGGCTTGAGGGGCATTGCAGCAACGAAGGAACGAAGGACACCATCATACGACAGCGCCGCACCGCCCCCTGTGCAGCGCGCACCTACTCCGGCGTGGGCTCTGGTCGCCGATGCGGACCACGCTGGCGCACGCTGTCGCGCACGTCCACGTCGAACTGCAGTTGCAGCAGGCTGTCGTCATCCAGCGCGATGCTGAAGCCCAGGCCGTCGCGGCAGGGCAATCGCTGCGCCAACGCCTCGACCTCTGCACGCGGCAACACCAGCCGGCAGAACGTGCCACCGTCGAGCAGCACCGCCTGCTCCCCGGCATGCAGCGACAGCGCCACACCCCAGCCACCACTGCCGCCGAAGCGGGTCAGGTTCTCCAGCGACTCGCCGGCCAGCAATCGTGCCAGATCCTGTTCATCCACGCGCAGGCGCATCGATTGCTGTTGCAGCTGGACTTTCATGGTGCGATGGACTCCCACTCCGACGGGGTATTGCAGTTGAGCAGCAGGGCGCGATCCTCCGCCGCAAGGGGCAGCCGGGTCACGCCCAGGTGCTCCTGCAGCGCGCGCAGTGAACGGCGCGCCGTGGGATCTTGAATCAGTTCCTGCAGCACGCATCGGCAATGATCATCGATCTGCAACCGCATCGGCAACGGTTCATCGGCAAACACCGTGCAGGATGTGCTGGTTTCCGCGCGTAGCCGTTGCAGCAGCGCCGCGCACAACAGCGGCGTATCCACCGGCACCACCCAGGCGGGCCCATCCGACATCTGCATCGCCACGCTGTAAAGCCCGCCCAGTGGACCGCAACGCGCGACGCTGTCCGGTACGCCACCGAAAGCCGGGTAGTCACCACTGATCCAGACCCGTCGTGCGCCGGCCTGCAGCAGCAGGGTCTGCATGTGTTCCAGCAGGGCGCGCCCCTGCCATTGCAGCAGCGCCTTGTCGCGCCCCATGCGGGTGGACAGGCCACCGGCCAGCACGATGCCGTCGATGGTCCCGCTCACGGCAGGGCCCCATCCACGCGTGGCATGGATCTACTGGCGTCAGGGGCTGTGGCTGTGCGCATGCGCCGGCCCGTCGTCAGCGTGGCACAGGCTGCAACCCTCGCTCCACGCGCTGTCGCCGTCCACGTAATGCTCCTGCTTCCAGATCGGGCACTGGTGCTTCACCGCCTCGATCAGCTGCCGGCAGGCGCGGAACGCCTCATCGCGGTGTGGGCTGCCTGCGGCCACCACCACCGCCACATCACCGATGCCAAGCCGGCCCAGGGCATGGGCCACATACAACTTCAACTTCGGGCCGAAGGTGGCCTCCACCTCGGCGGCCAGGCGCTTGAACTCATTCAGCACCAACGGCTCGAACAGATCGTAGGTAATGCCGGTCACCGCGCGCCCAGCGTTGACGTCGCGCACCTTGCCGATGAACACATCGATGCCACCGAATCCCGGATCGGACACCGCAGCAATGCCCTCGGCCGGATCGATCGCGGCCTGCGCGCGGTCCACCACCCTGGCGATGATCGTCTCGCTCATCGCTCAGCCCCCACTGACCGGAGGCAGGATCGCCACTCGGCCATCGTCGGGCAGCGCCTCGTGGTCGCGCAGCACGCGTTGCTGGTCGGCGAACGCCGAATAATCCAGCAGGCCGGCGCGAAACGCTGGCCAGCGCACCGGCAGCAGTTCACGCAGTGCCTGGCGCAGATCGGCCACGGTGCCACCGCTCACGTCCACTGCAATCTCGCGCCGGGCGTCCAGATCGGAAAACGCACCGAACAACTGTACTGTCACCTGTTTCATCACGACTCCTGGCCTACCAGCCGCACCGGTTCGTGGTGGCCCCAGCCCTGCACACGCACGTAAGTGCCGGCGCGGGCCAGGTCACCGTCAGCCTCCAGCACCACCCAGGCATTGGCCTGCAGCATGGACATCAAGCGGAACGATTCCTGCCCGGACAACACGCGCGCACTCAGCCGCCCCTGTGCATCCACCTCCACCCGCGCCCGCGCGTGGAAGCGCAGGCCCGGCGGCTTGCGCACGTCGGCCTGCAACGGCAGCTGCAACACCGGTTCCGGGGCCAGCCCCAACAGGCGGCGCAGCACCGGCTCGACGAAGAAGCGTTGGCCCACGGCCGCCGATACCGGGTTGCCCGGCAGGCCGAAGTACAGGGCGCCATTGGACAGCACCGCAAACAGCAGCGGCTTGCCCGGACGGATCGCCACCTTGTGGAACACGATGCGTGCACCGCGCCCACGCAGCGCATCGGGAATGAAGTCGTAGCGACCCGCCGAAACCGCGCCGGTACTGATAAGCAGCTGCGCGCCAGCGCCCAGCGCCTCATCCAGCACCGTATTGAAGGCGTCCGGGTCGTCGCCCACCGTGCCCTGCCAGACCACCGCAGCACCGGCCGCCTGCAGACGACCGACCAGGTAGGGCCGGTTGCTGTCACGAATCTGGCCCGACTCCAGCGCCTGCGCCGCTTCGGTCACCAGCTCCTTGCCGGTGGCGATCACCGCCGCCTTCGGCCGCGCCACCACTGCCACCTCGCCCACGCCGAGCGCGTGCAGCAGGGTGCGGGCATTGATATCCAGCGTCTGCCCCGCCTGCAGCACGCGATCACCTGCACTCACATCCTGGCCGCGCAGGCGCACGTTCTGGCCCGGCTTCACCGTTGAGGTCAGTGCGATGCGGGTCGGTCGGCCCGCTTCGCTGGCAAGGATCTGCACATTCTCGACCGGCACCACCGTATCCAACCCAGACGGCATGCGTGCACCGGTCATGATTTCCCAGGCACCCTCGCCGCCTTCGGCGCCAGCATCACCGGCGGCCTGCCAGCCCTGCACCGCAAATTCGGTACCCGATTCGAACACGCGGCCTTCGGCGCGCAGCGCGAAACCATCCATTGCCGAGTTGTCGAACGGCGGCAGCGACTGCGCACTATGAATGTCACTGGCCAGGATGCGGCCCGCCGCCTCATGCAACGGCAGGTGCTCGGCCGGCAGCGGCGTGGCCGCGTCCAGCAGATGCTGCAACGCTTCACTGTAGGCAATCATGCCGCGTTCCCATCGGCGTGGCCACCGCCATCGACCATCGCCAGTGCGTGACCGAGCACCGGCGCCAGGATGTCCAGGCACTGTGCCGCCGCCTTCGGGCTGCCCGGCAGCGCGAACACCAGCATGCCGCCCAGCTGCACCACCTCGGCACGGCTCAGCCAGGCCATCGGCGTGTGCTGCGCACTCAGCGCGCGCACCATCTGCGCCAGGCCATGCACCGGCCGCGCGTTCAACGAACGCAGCGCCTCCGGGGTCAGGTCACGTGGGCCCAGGCCAGTGCCGCCGGTGCATAGGCACAGGCGCACGCCCTCGCCCGCCAGCGCCTGCAATCGGCTGGCCAACGGCTCGATGCCATCGGGCAGCACTTCGGTCGCCACCACTTCTCCGCCCATCTTCTGCAGGCCGGTCACCAGCGTCGGGCCGGATACATCTTCATAGGTGCCATCGCTGGCGCGGTCGCTCAGGGTGATCACCGCGCACCTGGCGCGCTCAAGGCCCTTCGGCGCGCGCGGCTTGAAACGCGCGCGCTCGGCCTCGTCCATGCCCTCGGGGTGCAGCCAGACGCCGCGTTTGCCACCCTCCTTGAACAGCAGGCGGATGCCTTCGATGCGCAGCGCCGGTTCCACCGGCTTGCTAAGGTCATACAGCGTCAGCAGCGCCGCGTTGACCCCGGCCAGCGCTTCCATCTCCACGCCGGTGCGCGCCTCGCTGGCGCACTCGCACCACACGCGGATCGCCTGCCGCTCCGGCACCGGCGCGCAGAACACCTGCACCAGTTCCAGCGGCAACGGGTGGCACAGTGGCATCAGCATCGAGGCCATCTTGGCGCCCTGCAGGCCGGCAATCTCGGCCATCACCAGCGCATCGCCCTTGGGCAAGCGGCGCTCGACAATCAGCGGGTACGCCACCGGCCCGGCATGCAGTTCGCCCACCGCCACCGCGCGGCGGCGGGTGATGCGCTTGTTGCGCACATCGGCCATGTGAAACGCCGCATTCCATTCCCTACTCATCGTGTTGCTCATCCTCCGATGGAGGCCAGATGCGGGGTCAACCCGGTCTGGCCCTGATGCAGGCCATGCCCGGCCGCTTTCAGGCCAAGCTGGGTGGTGATGCGCGCCAGCAGCGCGTCATGGTCATCGTCGTTCTGCAGCAGCGGCCGCAGCGGCACGCCGAACTCGCCGAACAGGCACAGCCGCAGGTCGCCCTTGGCGGTCACCCGCAGGCGGTTGCAGCCCTTGCAGAAGTCACGCGAATACGGCGCGATGATGCCAATGCGGCCGCGATGGCCCGGATGGCCGAACTCGCGCGCCGGACCGGCGTCGGCCGCGCGCGGTCGTTCGTGCCAGCCGGCCGCCAGCAGCTGCTCGATCACCACGTCGGCGCGCAGGTGATGGCGCTGGAAATAGGCTTCGTTGTCGCCGGTGCGCATCAGTTCGATGAAGCGCACGCTGAAGGGGCGCTCGCGCAGGTAGTCCATCCACTGCGGCAACTCGTCATCATTCAGGCCACGCAGCAGCACCGCATTGAGCTTGATCGACGGCAGGCCCAGTGCCTGCGCCAGCGCCAGGCCCTGCTCGATTTCCGGCAACCGGTCATGCCCGGTGATGGCTGTGAAGCGCTCGCGCTGCAGGCTGTCCATGCTCACGTTCAGCGCGGTCAGCCCGGCGCGATGCCAGCCCGGCAGGCGCCGCGGCAGCAGTGTGCCATTGGTGGTGATGGCCACCTTGGCGATGCCCGGCACCGCCGCCACGGTAGCAATGATCTCGTCCAGATCCTTGCGCAGGCTCGGCTCGCCGCCGGTCAGGCGGATCTTGCTCATGCCCAGCGCGGCAAAGGCCCGCACCAGGCGCGCGATTTCATCCACCTGCAGAAAGCGCGGGCGGCCGTCGGGCTGGTAACCATCGGGCAGGCAGTAGCTGCAACGGAAGTTGCAGGCTTCGGTGAGCGACAAGCGCAGGTACGGAAAGCTGCGTCCGAAGCTGTCGGTGAGTTGGCTCATGGCTGTTCCACCTCCTGGCACCACCCTGCAGCCTGCCCCCTGAACGGGTTGTCGACCCCAGTGCCCAGAGTGCGCTGGGGCGGTGAAAGCGTCAACCCGGGGAGTACCCGGGCCTGAATTGGGGGAACTTGTCGCGTTAGGCTCGGTTGCGCCGCCGCATTGACCCCCACAACCCATGACCCATTTCGCAGATTGCCCGGTGCCGCTGGATCGCCGCGCCAGCCAGCACTGCCGGCACTCAACAGCGTGGGAGACGGAGCCTTGCCATGAACGAACCCGACTTTCCCCATCTGCATGCCTACCGCGGCCCGGCCAACGCTGACGCATCCCCAGCGCCAGGAGCGCCCGTCGATACCCATACCTTCATTGCCCATCTGAACCGCATCAACAGCGGCGCCACGGCGGATGGCCGACCGTGGCCGGAACGCTACCTGCTGCCCGGACGCCGCTTGCCCTGGCCGACGGCGATGGTGCGCTTGCCGGGCTGCGGGTGGTGCACGAAGTCCTGCTGGCCGCCAAGCGCACCCGGCAGAACGGCGAGCCCGACCAGTACGTGGGCGATCGGGTGATGGAAGGACTGAAACAGGCGGCCCTCGCACTGGGTGCGCAGGCGGTGGTGCGGTTGCAGGTGGATGCGTGACCGTAGCGCGACGGCCTGCCTGGTGGGGCGGCAAAATCCGCTCCGCCTCGTCCTCCGCGGTGCCTGCTTCTTGCGCTGTGCATATCAGCGCGATGGCTACTTGTTGACGTGAACAGCCATGCTTAATATCCACGCCTATCGGCACAGGAAGTACCTGCCCTCAAGGAAGAAGCATGGCCCGTTCGTTGAAGATTCTCCTGATCGCCATACTGCTTGTGGGCGCGGCGGTATTCGTCTGGAACTACACCACACTGCAACAGCAGGCCCATGACGTACGCACGACGGATTCACGCAATGCGGGGATCAAGGTATTCACGCACTATGGCTACTTCGTCAACCCGAACGTGCTCGTGTTCGACCTCCGTGCACTGTCCGGCGACAACAGCCCGGTGGATGTGACCCGGACACTGCTGCAGTTTGCCGAACGTCAGAAGCATCGCAGGTTCGACCGGGTCATCCTGGCGTACAAGGGAACCGCAAAGTTCGAGCTGAAGGGCGACTACTTCCATACCCTGGGCAACGACTACGAGCACCAGAATCCGGTTTATACGCTGCGCACGCTGCCGGAGAACGTGTACCAACTGGACGGCACGCCGGCTTTCGGCACCTGGACCGGTGGGCTGCTGGGCGTGGTCGGCAAACAGATGGAAGATCTGAATGCGATGCACAGACAGTGGTATCTGGCGGAGTACGCGACCGGTGGCTGATACCAAGCTCATTTTCCCACTGCTCCTTCTGGTCGCCTGCCTGCCCGCCCACGCCGCGCAGAACGCGCCTGCCGACGTCAAGGCCATCGAACAGGTAGTCGAGTCCTTCCGTACCTCGCTGATCAACAAGGACAAGCCGACCTACATGGGCCTGTTCTTCTCGGACAACCCGGAAGACATCGGCTGGCAGTTCGTGTCCGAGGACGTGCGCCTGCAGGACATCCGCAAGGCCAAGCCCGATGCGATCAAGGCGCGGAAGATCCCCGCCAACAATTTCATCGCGCTGATCGACGGCGCCGTAGCGTCGCCGAAGCCGAGGGAGGAAAAATTCTTCAATACAAAGATCGAAACCGATGGCGACGTGGCTTCGGTGTCCTTCGACTACAGCTTCCATGACGACGGCGAGAAGACCAACTGGGGCAAGGAGCTGTGGCAGCTGATCCGCACCGAACAGGGCTGGAAGATCTTCTCGGTGGTGTACTCGATGCGCGATTCGCGCAGCCCGGCCGATTGAGCAGGGTTTGATTCGGGCGCACTCACCCGCGATCCGTTCAGCAAGGGCATTGGCATTCGGCGAGCGATCGGGCAGAGTTCGGCCACGCGCAAGGACGCATGCCATGACCCGCCTGCTGATCATCGAAGACAACCCCGAGCTGGTTGCCAATCTGTATGCCTTCTTTGAACCCCTGGGCTACGTACTGGACGACGCCCGCGACGGCGCCAGTGGACTACGCCGGGCCACGCAGCACGACTACGACGCCATCCTGCTGGACCTGATGCTGCCACGTCTGGACGGCATGACGCTGTGCCAGAAGCTGCGCCAGGAGTTCCAGAACCCGGTACCGATCCTGATGTTGACCGCGCGCGATCCGGTCGAAGACCGGGTTCAGGGCCTTGCGTTGGGTGCGGACGACTACCTGGTCAAACCGTTCTCGCTGACGGAACTGGATGCACGGATCAAGGCCCTGGTGCGACGGGCACAGGGTCGCCAGGTCCAGAGCGTGCTGGCGTGGAGGGACCTGCAGGTGGACACGCGCTCGCCACAGGCCTGGCGGCAAGGCCACTGTATTGCGCTGACGCCCACATCGCACAAGCTGCTGATGTGCCTGGTGCGTGCGGCGCCTGCCGTGGTGCGCAAGCAGGAGATGGAATACCTGGTCTGGGGCGACGAGCCACCGGACAGCGGCGCGCTGCGAACACACATCCATGAGCTGCGCCTGCAGGTGGACCGCAGCTTCGACACCGCGCTGATCACCACGGTGCACAGCGTCGGCTGGCGCATGCAGGCGTGAGCCCTGCCTCTCTCTACCGCCGCCTGAGCCTGCGTACCCGGATCACGATCTCGTTCGTGCTGTTGATGGCCGGTGCCATGGGTTTTATCGTTCTGGCCGAACAGGTGGACTACGACCAGGTGCGGGCTGCTGTCGTTGCGCGGACCCAGCACGGCGAAGTGCAAAGGCTGCAGGCCGCGCTGGCTCGTGGCCAACGCCCCGCTCTGGCACCGGGGACCCAGCTGTTCGATGCCCATGACGTGCCTGTCGTGCTGCGCCAATACAGCCCGGGCTATCACGGCGAAGAGGCGCCCAACGAGTGGCACCTGCGCGTGTTCGATAGTGACGGCCAACGCTACTACCTGCTGCAGGACGCGGCACCCTATGGCTATCTGGAACACCTGATCAATGCCTTTGCGGCACTGGTCATTTCGATCTGCGTGCTCGGCGCCTTCCTGATCGGTCGCAAGGTGGCGACGCACGTCATCGCGCCCATCACACGATTGGCAGACGCGGTGCAGAACGGCCAGAAGCCTTTTCCCTACCAGGATGCGCGCGATGAGATCGGTGTACTCGCCCGTGCCTTCGCCCGACACAGTGACGAACTCGAACGGTTCCTGCATCGCGAACAGTGCTTCAGCGGTGATGCCAGCCACGAACTGCGCACACCTCTGGCGATCATCGGCGGCGCTGCGGAGACATTGGCCTGCCAGCTTCCGGCCGACAGCCACCTGGTTCCCAGTGCAGAGCGCATCCTGCGCACCACCCAGGAGATGCAGCGCCAGCTGACCTGCCTGCTGCTGCTCTCACGCGCCCCCAGCACCGTGCCACGCAATGAGGTGGCCCTGCGTCCGCTGGTCGAATCCTGCATGGAGCGCTGCCAGCCCTGGCTTTCCGGCAAGCCAGTGATCATTGCGTTTGATGCCCAGCATGACGCCGTGCTGGACACCAACGCGGATCTGGCGCAAAGCGTGATCTGGAACCTGCTGCGCAATGCCTGCCAGTACACCGATCGGGGCGAAGTGCGGATCACCCTTTACGACTCTGCACTCATCATCGCCGACACCGGACCAGGCCTGCCCTCCAGTATCGACCCAGAGCAGTTCGAGCGTTTTCTGCCCGGCAGCCGGCACAATGGCGAGGGACTCGGTCTGTCGATCGTCCAGCGCATCGTCGGGCACCAGGGCTGGAGGATGACGGTGCATTCCTCGCAGCAGGGCTGCCGGTTCAGCCTGGAGTGGCCCATCTGACGGTTTCCTGACGCGCGCGTGCACATGCTGGGGATTGCTCACTTCACGGCGGAAACGTCATGCAGCACCCCAAGGACAGCGGCAAGTACCCGCACGGCAAGACCGGCCTGAGCCGCATCTTCCACACCCTCATCCATTCGCGCGATGGTTTCATCGCCACCTTCCGCGGCGAGGCCGCCTTTCGCCAGCTACTGCTTCTGCACACGCTGTTGATCATCGCAGCGTTCGTGCTGGACATCAGCAAGGTCGAACGGGCGCTGGTGCTGGCGGTCTGCTTCATCAGCCTGCTGGTGGAACTGCTCAACTCGGCGATCGAAGCGGTGGTTGATCGCATCTCTCTGGAACAGCATCCACTGTCCAAGAACGCCAAGGACATGGGCAGCGCCGCGCAGACCACCGCACTGTTGATGGTGGGCGCGGTGTGGGGCGTGATCCTGCAGGGCTAGTCCTCCCATCCTGACAACTTCCTGATAAAGCCGTTTCGATACTGCGCGCACTCTCGTTCCCCGGAACCTGCTCGTGCGTCATTGCATCCGTTCTCAACGGCCCCATCCGATCGTTCTGGTCTGGGCCGCCGCACTGTTCTTCACCACGATTGGAAACATCGCCCTCTGGAAGACACTATGGGGTCTGATCGACCTCAACAGCCTGCGCAGCGTGCTGTTCCTGGCCAGCCTGCCGGTGGTGCTTTTCTGCCTGTTCAACCTGATGCTGTCGCCACTGCTGGCGCTGCCGTTCCTGCGCAGGCCGCTACTGGTGCTGCTCGTTGTCATCAGCGCCGCCTGCAGCTACTTCATGCTCCACTACAACGTTCTGATCGATCGCAGCATGGTGCAGAACGTGTTCGAGACCAACCAGGCCGAACTGAACGCCTACTTCTCGCTGCCACTGCTGTTGACCCTGCTGGCGCTGGGCGTACTGCCCGCTGCCGGGCTGGCCCTGATGCCCACCGCCAGCGGAGCAGGTTCGATACGTTCGCTGCTGGTGTGGCCGGCCAGCGTTCTGGCGTCATTGCTGGTACTGCTGGCAATCGGCTTCGCGTTCTACAAGGACTACTCCTCGCTGCTGCGCAACAATCGCTATCTCCGGGACCAGATACTGCCATTGAACGTCGTGCGCCATACCCACGGCTATCTGAAAGGTCTGTACAGCACCCGCCAGCAACCCTTGCGCCCGATCGGCAAGGACGCACGGCGCGTACTTGGCCCGCGTCCGAAGCTGGTGGTCATTGTCGTCGGCGAGACCGCGCGCTCACAGAACTTCCAGCTCAACGGCTACCCCCGCGCGACCAATCCCCGGCTCTCGCGCAAGGAAGGTGTCATCAGCTTCAGTGATGTTTCCTCATGCGGGACCGCAACGGCGATCTCGGTGCCGTGCATGTTCTCGCAGATGACCCGCGGCCAGTACGACGATGTACGTGCAGCGACCGAGGAGAACGTGCTCGACATCCTGCAGCGTACCGGCATCAGCGTGCTCTGGCGCAACAACAACAATGGCGGCTGCAAAGGCGTGTGCGAACGCGTGCCGACCGAGGACATGCCCGCGCAGCAGGTAGCCGGCCAGTGTGTCAATGCAGACGGTACCTGCTACGACGAGGTGCTGCTGCATCGGCTCGGTACACGCATTGACGCCATGAACGGTGACGCTCTGGTCGTGCTGCACCAGCTGGGCAGCCACGGCCCGACCTACTTCGAACGCTACCCGGCACAGTCGCGGGCATTCAGTCCGACCTGCGACAGCAACCAGATCCAGCATTGCAGCAACGAGGCGCTGGTCAACACCTATGACAACACCCTGGTCCATACCGACCGCATGCTTGGCAAGACCATCGACCTGCTGCAGGGCTATTCGGACCAGCGTGATGTCGCCATGATCTATGTGTCAGACCATGGCGAGTCGCTGGGCGAACGCGGCATGTACCTGCACGGCACGCCGTACTTCATCGCACCGCGCGAGCAGACCCAGGTGCCGATGGTGATGTGGTTCTCACCGGAATTCAGCCGCAACGCGGGCCTGGATCTGGCCTGCCTGCGCGAGAATGCCCTGCACCGAGCGCACAGCCACGACAATGTTTTCCACTCGCTGTTGGGTCTATTCAGCGTCAGCAGCGCGGTGTACCAGCGCGATCTGGATGTCTTTGCCGGTTGCCGGGCGGCGGCCACGCCACCGGTGGCCCCCTCGCCTGCGAAAAAACGGCACCGGCTGATGCCGGTCGCCGCCCGGAACGTGGCGCGTTACTGCGCGGCCAGGGCGAAATCCAGGCCCGCACACACCGCCGCCACCTGGGCGTCGTTGCATTCCTGCGGGCTGGTACGCGGGCTGTCCGGGTAGACCTCGGTGGTGGTGGCAAAGCGCGCGTCGGTGAAGCCGGCGCAGGCGCCGATCGAACGCGACTCGCCCCATACCACGCCCGGCGACTGCAACGGCAGGCCGACCAGGTTGCCCTCGGCATCGGCCGGGGCGATGTGGGTGACCGGCGCGACCGCCGCGATCAGCGCCTTCTGGAACTCGGCCTGCGGATCTTCGCTGTTGCCGATCACGTAGAAGCCATCGGGAATGGTGTCGCGCTCGAACGGCTTGCCGTCGCGGGCACAGCGTGCCGGGTCGAACTCGTGCAGGTCGCTGTCGGTGGTCTCGTGCAGGTCCAGGTGCACCAGCAGGTTCGGCTTGCGCTCGGCCACCCAGCGCATCAGCGCGGCGGCCTCTTCGATCAGGCCACCGTCACGGAAGCTGCGGTTCGGATCGATCGCATCCGGGTTCCAGCGCTGGATGCGCTCGTAGCCCCAGGGGCTGACGCACGGCGCCACGATCAGGTTGAGCCGGCCCAGGTAGCGCTCGGCCTGCTGTTCCAGGAACTGCAGGGCGCCATGCACGCCGCTGGTCTCGTAGCCATGCACGCCGCCGGTAATCAGCACGGCCGGCAGGGCCGGGTTCCAGTCGTGGTTGACCACGGCAAACAGCGGGTAGTGGTCCGGGGCATAGTCCAGCTGGCCATACTGGATCACGTCGAAGACGCTGTCGTCCAGGCGCTCAAGGGCCGCCACCACGTCGTCGTGGTAGCTGCGCTGGCGCTGCTGGCGGGCCCGCCACTGTGCGCGTTCCGCATCGCCCCAGGGCTGTCCGGGGGTGCCGATCGGATAGAACTGCGCAACAGTCATGGGGTACTCCAAGGGTCGAACGGGTGGGTGCAGCCGGTCATTCTAAGCCTTGTCGCGCCTGCGGGTCCTGCCTTGCCGACGCCCCTTCATCCAGCCGGGGTCATCTGGTTGTAAAATCAACGGTTTTTGGCCCCTCACCCCTTGATGGCGAACGCAGCGCAGCCGGTCCTGGGTGGACCGGAGTTCCTCCGCCTGCTCGCCCGTCTCAGCGACGGCGCGATGCCGGCCAGCAGTCCCGCCCTGACCGATCGCCTCGGCCAGTGGGTGGACTGGAGCCGCGCCGTGGCCCTGTCCGGGGCCCTCGGCGGACGCCTGCCCGAGCCCGGCGAGGCCACCGAGGCGGTCGAGGATGTGCTGGCCGACTGCGCCCAGGCCCAGGCCAGCCTGCGCGCCTCAATCAGCGAGGATGCCGAGGCCGAGCGCCTGCTTGACCTGGCCGAGGCCGCCGCCGCGCCCAACTTCGCTTCGCTGCGGCAGCGCTACCGGGTGCTGCAGCAGGCCATCCAGACCGCCACCGGGCGCCTGCGCGGGCGCCTGCGCGACCAGCTGGTACAGGCGTCGCCGGAACAGGCCCGGCTGGCCGAAGTCGACGCGGTGATGGAGCAGACCCTCACCCCGCGCGAACACAGCCTGCTGGCCACCGCGCCGGCCGTGCTCGGCGCCCGTTTCGAGCGCGTGCACGGCCAGCCCGGCTGGCGCGCGGCCTTCCGCCACGACATGCGCACGCTGCTGCTCGCCGAGCTGCAACTGCGCTTCCACCCGATCGAAGGGCTGCAAGACGCCCTGCGCTCCCACTGACCGGAACACCATGTCCAGAACTGCTTTCCATGTCGTTGTCTTCCTTGTCGGCCTGCTGGCCGTGTGCTGGATCGGCATTGGCTATGTGTCGGTGCATCCCCTGGGTGCGGCGGTGGCGGCGATCATCGCGGCCTGCTACATCGCCGGTGGCGTGGAGCTGTACCGCTATCGCCAGTCCAGCAACGGCCTGCGCAGTGCACTGAGTGATCTTTCCGCTGCGCGGGAAAGCCTGTCCCCCTGGCTGGAGCGCGTGCCGGTGGGCCTGCGCAACGCCGTGCGCCTGCGCGTGGAGGGCGAGCGCACCGCCCTGCCCGCACCGGTTCTGACCCCGTACCTGGTCGGTCTGCTGGTGCTGCTGGGCATGCTCGGCACCTTGCTGGGCATGATGGATACCCTGCGCGGCACCGGCCTGGCGCTGCAGAGCGCGACCGACATGGCCGCCATCCGTGGCTCGCTGGCCTCGCCGGTACAGGGCCTGGCAGTGGCATTCGGTACCTCGATTGCCGGTGTTGCCAGCTCGGCCATGCTCGGCCTGCTGGCCGCCCTGTTGCGCCGCGACCGCCTGCAGGCCGTGCAGCAGCTGGACCGCGCCATTGCCGGCGACCTGCATCCGTACTCGCAGGCTTGGCAGCGCGCCGAATCGCTGCGCCTGCTGCAGGCGCAGTCCGCTGCGTTGCCGGCGCTGGTGGACCGCCTGCAGGCGCTGACCCAAACCTTTGAACAGCACAGCACGGCCGCCAACGAGCGCCTGCTGGCCGGCCAGGCCGAGTTCCTGACCCATAGCCAGGCGCTGCAGGAACGCCTCGCGCTGTCGTTGCAGCAGTCGCTGCGCGAAGGCGCCGAAGCCAGCGCCGCCGCCATCGGTGGGGCGCTGCAGCCGATGGCCGAAACCACGCTGGCCGGCCTGGCTCACCATGGCGAAGCGCTGCACGCCCGTGTCGAGCAGGCCGTGCAGGCACAGCTGGCCGGGCTGGCCGATGGCTTCGAGCGCAGCCGCGTGGCCACCGAAGCCAGCTGGGCCAAGGTCTTGGGCGAACAGACCCAGGCGCAGCAGACGCTGGTCAGCGATCTGCGGCAGCACCTGCAGGGCTTCAGCGAGGGCCAACGCACGCAGGCCGACGCACTGGTCGCGCGCCTCGGCGAGCGCCTGCAGGCCGATGCCAGCGGCAACGCCGAGGCCTGGCGCAGCGCCGCCGAGCAGCAGCAGGCGCTGAACAGCGCGCTGGTCGAACGCCAGCAACAGGCCCTGCTGGCCGCCAGCGAGCAGCTGGACGAGCGTGCGCAGGCGCTGCTGCAGGCACTGGACGAACGCCATGCCGCCAGCCAGTCGCTGCTGCAGGACCACGAGCAGCAGCGCTCGCAGGACTGGCAGGCCGCGCAGGCCGCCGCCGCGACCGCACATGCCGAGCTGCAGGCCAGCCTGGACCGCCGTGAACAACAGCGCCAGGCGCGCTGGGACGCGGTCAGCGCCGAACTGCAGCAGGCGCACGCCACGCTGCATTCGCAGTTGCAGGCCGGCGATGAGCAGCGCCTGCAACACTGGAGCGACGCATTGCAGGCCATTTCCCGCGATCTGGCCACACAGCAGCAGCAGGTCTGCGACACCCTGGCAGCGACCGCGCAGCAGATCGGCGACAACGGCCGCGCGCAGGCCAACGCCACCCTCGCCGAAGTCTCCACCCTGCTGCAGACCGCCGCCGACGCGCCGAAGGCCGCCGCCGACGTCATCAATGAACTGCGCAGCACGCTGTCGGAAAGCCTGGTGCGCGACAACGCGATGCTGGAAGAACGCGGCCGCCTGCTGGCTACCGTGCAGACCCTGCTTGATGCGATCAACCACGCCTCGCACGAACAGCGCACCGCGGTGGACGCGCTGGTCGGCGGTTCGGCCGAGCTGCTGGAACGCGTCGGCAACCGCTTCACCGACCATATCGCCGCCGAGACCGGCAAGCTTGATGCCATCGCCGCAGCACTCAGCGGCAGTGCCGGCGACGTGGGCCAGCTGGCTGGCGCCTTCGGTGAAGCGGTTGCGCAGTTCGGCAGCGCCTCCACCGAGCTTTCCAGCCGCCTTGAACTGATCGGCGGTGCGCTGGACGCCTCGCTGGCGCGCAGCGACGAACAGCTGGCCTACTACGTGGCACAGGCACGCGAGGTGGTCGACCTGAGCCTGCTGTCGCAGAAGCAGGTGATGGAAGAGTTGCAACAGCTGGCCACGCGCCGCGGCAAGGCCGGCAGCGCATGAGCGACGAGCTGGAGGTCGATGGCGGCTCGCACGCCCCGATCTGGGCCGCCTTCGGCGACCTGATGTCGGTGCTGCTGGGCGCATTCGTGCTGATCCTGGTCGGCGTGGTGGCCGTGCAGCTGGAACTGTCGCAGCGGCTGGACCAGGAAGTGAAGCAGCGCCAGGCCGAAGCCAAGCGCCTGCAGACCCTGGAACAGGCACTGGCCGGCCCGCTCGCCGCCGGCCGTGTGACCCTGGTTGATGGCCGCATCGGCATCAGCGGCAGCGTGCTGTTCGCATTGAACTCGGATCAGCTGCAGCCGGAAGGCCAGGAACTGCTGCGCAGCCTGGCCGCTCCGCTGGCCGCTTACCTGGGCAGCCGCGAGGAGATCCTGATGGTCAGCGGCTTCACCGATGACGCACCGGTGCGCGAAGGCAATCGCCGCTTCGCTGACAACTGGGAGCTCTCCGCGCAGCGCTCGCTGACCGTGACCCGCACCCTGATTGCCGACGGCGTACCCGCCGACGCCGTGTTTGCCGCCGCGTTCGGCAGCGAGCAGCCGGTCAGTTCCAACGCCAGCGAGGACGGCCGCGCGCGCAATCGCCGCGTCGAGATCGCGCCGATTCCCAAGCCCAAGACCCCGGATGGCAAGTAAGCCGCCCGCACGCGAGGGCCTGCGCGCCCTGGTTCGCGATCTCGACGCGGGATCGCGCGCCTTGGCGCATTACCCGCAGGTGCCGATGCTGGCGCAGGCACAGCGCGAATGGTCCGAGCTGCGCAGCGAACTGCAGGTACGTCGCTCGCTGCGCGCCGAAGCCCCGGCCGACGGCGGCCCGCTGAACTCGGCGGTGCTGGTGCAGCGCATGCTGGACACGATGCAGTCGACCAGCCCCGGTTACCTGCGGCATTTCATCGATTACGTCGACACCCTGTCGTGGTTGCAGGCGCTGCAGGACGGCGCCGCCAGCGGCGCTGATACCGGCAAGCCCAAGCGCACGCGCAAGCCGCGCAACACGGGTTGATCGCGCGTTGACGCCGACCTCGTTCGGCGCCCCTGGACCTGTTCCGCGCGCCTGGTAGCCGCCAACCTTGGTCGGCGCTCCACCAACGACGCGGCGCATGCCAACCCAGGTTGGCATCTACCGATGCCTGCGTCGGCATGCCACGTGTGTAGCGGTGTCACCAGACAGTCATCTGTCTAGCGCACCATTTTCACGTTGGCCCACGGCGCCTGCAGCGCTGCCGGTCGCATCGGCTGTCTCCCCTTTTGAACTCCATGAGCTCCGCACCCACGCGGTGGCTCTTGCCTGCCTGAGTGTCCGTAACATGACCAAGACTTTGTTGGCCGCTGCGCTGTCCATTGCGCTTGCCCCCGCGGCCTGGGCGCAGGATGCTGCCCCGACCTCCAGCAGCACCTCCGCTACTGAACTGGACACCGTCTCGGTGATCGGCAGCGGCGAAGCGCGCCAGGTGCAGCGCATCACCCGCGAGAACCTCGACATCCTGCCGCCAGGCACCAGCCTGCAGAAGACCCTGAACCTGCTGCCGGGCGTCAACGCGCAGTCGGCCGATGCGCTGGGCACCAACGAGCAGTCGATGACCCTCAGCCTGCGCGGCTTCAACTCCACCCGCCTGGGTTACACCCTGGATGGCGTGCCGCTGGGCGATGGCGCGTACAACAACTACAACGGCCTGACCATCAACCGTGCGCTGATCAGCGAGAACATGGCCGGCGCGGAACTGGCGGTGGGCATCGGCAGCCTCGGTACGCCGTCCACCAGCAACCTCGGCGGCACGATCTCCTATACCTCCGACCGCCCGGCGCAGGAACTCGGCGGCCGCGTGGTGCAGACCTTCGGCAGCGATGCCAACCGTCGCACCTTCGTGCGAGTGGACAGTGGCGAGTACAACGGCTTCTCCGGCTACGTGTCGGGCATGAACGCCGTCTCGGACCTGTGGAACGACCAGACCGCTTACAACCAATCCATCACCAAGCAGTTCAACGCCAAGGGCGTGTGGAACTTCGGCCGCGGCCAGATCACCGGCTTCGTCGATACGTCGCGCACCACCCAGGCCGACTACTTCTACCTGTCCAAGGACGAGATGTCGCGCGGCCTGGGCTGGGACTGGGGCGGCTACGCGCCGGACTGGAACAAGGCGGTGGCCAAGGCCTACTGCAATACCGCCAGCTTCAATGCGAAAAAGTGCGACAACAGCGGCCCGGACAAGGATGCCGACGGCGCCTTCACCGCCGGACAGATCCTGCGCGATGACAACCTCTACTACCTGGCCGGTGACTTCTTCCTGGCCGATGGTTTCAGCCTGCGGGCCCTGGCCTACCACCATGACGACCGCGGCGAAGGCCACAACTGGAACAGCGGCGCGTGGTCGAACAAGGGCAACGCGCAGGAAATCCCGATCATCTTCCGCAACACGATCTATACCATCGACCGCGATGGCGGCACGCTGTCGTTCGATTGGGAACTGGGCGCGCACCGCATCGAGGGTGGCGTCTGGTACGAGCGCAACACCAGCAGCGCCGAACGCTACCAGACCGCCGTGGACGGTCCGCGCGACCTCAGCGGCATGAACACCCTGCCCTCCGATGTCGGCGTGTTCGCCCAGCGCACGCGTTGGAAGACCCATCAGTTCTTCCTGAAGGACACCTGGCGCCTGCTCGATGATCGCCTGACCCTGGAATTCGGCGCCAAGAGCCCGCATGCCACCTCCGACGCGCAGGCCCTGCCAGGCGATGCGAAGACGCCGATCTCGCCGACCTCCAACAACCAGTTCGCCACCGGCTCGCTGAAGGCCAGCAAGGATTTCCTGCCGAGCGTGGGTGCCAACTTGCGCCTGGCCGAGCATCACGAAGTGTTCGCCAGCTACGCCGAGAACATCGCCATGTTCCAAGGCGGCTTCAAGCTGGGCCCGCAGGCGGTCAGCCAGGCCACCTGGAACGCGCAGGGCAACCTGAAGCCGGAAGAATCGCGCTCTCTGGAAGCGGGCTACCGCTTCGTCACCGACACCCTGCAGGCCTCGATCGCCGCCTACAACGTACGCTTCGACAACCGCCTTCTGCAGTACAACCCCTGCGACTCGCGGCAGCCGGTCGGCCCGACCTGCGGCAACCGCTTCTACAACGTGGGCGGCGTCGACAGCCGTGGCGCCGAGCTGACCGTGCTGTGGACCCCGAACGCGCACTTCAGCTGGTACACCTCGGCCTCGCTGAACCGTTCGACCTATGCGTCGAACTACGTGCAGGCCGGCGTCGAACAGCAGATCAAGGGCAAGATCCAGACCGATACCCCCAAGCAGCTGCTGGCCACCGAGATCACCTGGCGCGACAACGGCTGGTTCGCCAGCCTGCGTGGCAAGTACACCGGCGAGCGCTTCTACACCTATACCAATGACCAGGGCTTCGGTGGCTTCACCCTGTTCGATCTGGCCGGTGGTTATGACTTCGGCCAGTTCAGCTTCGCCAAGGGCGTGCGTCTGTCGTTCAATGTGACCAACCTGACCAACAAGCGCTACGCCAGCAACCTGGATTCGAGCGTGTTCGCACCGAGCGATCCGGCCGGCAAGCTGTACGTGTTCCATGCGTCGGCACCGCGCCAGGTGTTCGGTACCCTAGACCTTCGCTTCTGATCGACGGCCGGGAGTCCACTGATGCTCGCAACCGCCCTGCTGCTGGCCACATTGTCGGCCAGCGGATACTCCGCCCCGCATGAGGCCAGCGGCGCGCCGCCGCGCACCCTGCAGCTGGGCGGTCGCACCTATGCGGACAAAGGCCTGGTTGCAGCGGGGCGACTGCCGGCGGGCACGCTCGACTTCCTCGGCGACACGCTGGGCTCGTTCTCGTCGCTGGCGGTACAGCCCGGCACCTGGAAACGTACCGCCAACGGCTACGAGGGCGTGCTGTGGACCCTGCCCGACCGTGGCCGCAACGATCCCGAGGCCGGCTTGTTCTACGACTACGCCGGCCGCGTGGAGCGCATGCAGCTGCGTATCGACACGACGCAGGGCAAGGCCGGTACGCTGGGTAGGCTGACGATGGTGCCGGACAAGGGCGTTGTGCTGAAGGACTTCAACGGTCAGCCATTCACTGGCGCCGACCCGGGCGACCACACGATCACCCAGCGCGAGGTGGTGCTGCCCTCGCCGGCCAACGGCGCCGGTGCGGGCAAGGTCTCGCTGGATGCGGAATCGCTGCAATTCACCGCAGACGGCCATTTCTACATCGGCGATGAGTACACCGCCAACGTCTACTACTTCGATGCACAGGGCCAGCTGCAGGGCGTGATCGTGGCACCGCCGGCGATCAGGCCGCAGCGCGATGGCAAGCCGGCGTTCGGCTCGCTGGCCCCACCGCAGAGCGGGCGCCGCAACAACCAGGGCGCGGAAGGCATGGGCCTTTCACCCGATGGCAGCCGGCTGTTCGTGGCCCTGCAGAGCGCGACGATGCAGGACAGCGCACAAGGTAATGCCGCAGGCCGCATCAATACCCGCGTGCTGGTCTACGACGTGACGTCCTCGCCTACGCCGCAGCAGCCGATCAGCCATTACGTGATGGCCCTGCCCGCCTACGCCCACGACGGCAAGGGCAAGCTGGACCGCACCGCCGCGCAGAGCGAACTACGCGCCCTGGACGCGTACCGCTTCCTGCTGCTGGCGCGCGATGGCAATGGCCTGGGCAAGGACGGCGATGATCCGATCGTCTACAAGTCAGTGCTGCTGGTGGATGTGGCCGGTGCCAGCAACCTGGCCGGCTCCCCGTATGAAACCGGCACCACATCGCTGCTGGCCGACCCGACCGGCACCGCGTTGAAGCCGGAGATCATGCCCGCGCGCAGCGACGAACTGCTGAACCTGCTCGACCGACCGCAGCTGGCGCGAGCCGGGCTGGATCTGGAAACCCGGCGCGGCCCGCACGACGGCCTGCTGTCGGAGAAGTGGGAGGCGATGGACCTGCTGCCGGCGATGGACCCGCAGCATCCGAACGACGTGCTGCTGCTGATCGGCAACGACAACGACTTCATCGCCCGTCATTGCCGCATGCAGGGCGAGGTATGCGACAGCGCCTACGACAACGACAACCGCGTGCTGGTGTACCGCCTGGCCCTGCCCTGACCGGCGGTGTATCCCGGTAGTGCCGGCCGCTGGCCGGCATCACAGCAAACGGATACTCCCCGATCGCTCCGGTCCGCCCCTCGCCGCGTGGTCAAAAGAAGATCCCGGAAACTTGACTGATTCTGCCGGCCAGCGGCCGGCACTACCTGCAGTCACCCGCCCTTCCTCGGTAGTGCCGGCCGCTGGCCGGCATCAAACCAAACCGACCATGCAAACGGATACTCCCCGATCGCTTCGGTCGGATTCCCCATGATGTACAGGGCCTGCCGCTCAAGCGACTCCGCGGCCCTCAGCGCGTGGTCGTAATAGCCGGACTGCCATACCACACCCCGACGATCGGCCAGCCGGTTCAATGCCAGCGAGCTGGAGGACTTGAGCCGGCGCGCAACATCGGCCAGGTTCGCAGACGTCAGCTCCAGCATCCAATGCACGTGATCCGGCATCACCACCCAGGCCAGCGACCGTACAAGTCCTCGTTGTTCGATGTAGTGGAATTGATCGATCACGCAACCGGCGGTGGCGTTGCTTTCAAAGAGCCGGCGACGCTGATGCGTCGTTGTGGTCAGAACGTAGGCCTGGCCGATGATGGAGTGACGGCCGAGACGTAGGCGATGGCTGCTCATGGCCCATGGTGGATCGGGTGACTGGGCTTGAATGTCGGGGCGTGCCTTGGTGAAGGCAGGGAGATGCCTGAAAGCTGTCTGAGGTTGCCGGCCAGCGGCCGGCACTACCGGGCTCTGTGGGTTGCCGGCCAGCGGCCGGCACTACCGACATGTGTGGGTTGTCGGCGAGCGGTCGGGCGTCAGCGGATGTTGCGCGGTCTGGGTTCAGCCGTGCAGGGTGGCGCCACCGTCTACGTACAGGTCACTCATCGCCACATGGCCGGCCTGCTCGGACAGCAGGAACATCACCGAATGGGCGATGTCTTCGGGCGTGGCCAGCTTGCGCAGGGGAATGCCGGCCTTGTAGGTCTCCAGGTTGCCGGCGATCACCCGCTCGGCGCCGCGCGCGTCCTGCCACATGCCGGTCTGCATCGGGGTCAGCGTGGAACCCGGTGCGACGATGTTGCAGCGGATGCCCAGCGGCGCCAGCTCCAGCCCGAGGCAGCGCGTGAACATGGTCGCTGCCGCCTTGGACGCGGCGTAGGCCGCCATGCCGTGCCGGGGCACGCCGGCGGCGTTGGAGCTGACGGTCACGATGGCACCCGCACCGCGCGGCGACATGACACGCGCCAGTGCACGCCCGACATGGAACACGCCATCGGCATTGACAGCGAACACGCGGCGCCAGTCGGCATCCGAGGTCGCCGCCACCGCGCCCACATGCAGCACCCCGGCCACGCTGGCGGCCAGCTGGATCGGCCCGATGTCGGCCTCCACGCGGTCCACCAGCGCATCCACGGCCGCGCTGTCGGTCACGTCCAGTGCCAAGGCCTGCACGCGCGGTCCGGCCACGGCAGGCACTTCGCGATCAGTCGCCAGTACCGTGCATCCGGCCTCGGCCAACAGCCGCACCAAGGCCTCGCCGATGCCACCGGCAGCACCGGTCACCAACGCCACGCGGCCTTCAAAACCGGTCAACTGCATGTTGCGATCTCCTGTTGTTCATCCCATTGGCGCAGACGCGCCGACAACCACGGTGCCAGCTGCGCCACCGCATCGCGTCCGGTCAGTTCGGCATGCAGGAACGGCAGTTCCAGCGCCTGCACCTTGTGCGCGTGTGCACGCCACAGCGCCGACTGCAGCTGCGGCCGCGCCTGGTGATCGCGACCGGCGCGAACATGCACCAGGGTGCCGATGAATGGCCGGTGGTGATGTTCGCGGATCAGCCGGTTGGTGCCGGTCACCGCACGCACTACGCCGTCGAGCACCACATCCGGCAGGCTGCCCAGCGCACTGCCGCCGCGACGCAGGAACGCCAGGATGCGCTCACGGCTGTCCAGTTCCGGATGCGCGTCGGGCTCGTGCCCGGCGATGGCCAGCAGCGCACGCAGCGCTGCAATCGGGTCCGGTTCGGGCTCGGCCCGCCAGCACTCGCTGGGATAGGCATCGAGCAGCACCAGCTCACCCACCTCGCGCCCGATCTCGTGCAGGCGCACCGCCATCGCCTGCGCCAGGATGCCGCCCACCGACCAGCCCAGCAGATGCACCGGCCCGTGCGGCTGCAACGCAATCACGCGCTGCACGTAGTCGTTGGCCATCGCCTCGATGCTGCCAGGCAGCGGCTGCTGTGCGTCCAGCGCCGGCGATTGCAGCCCATACACCGCACGCGCCGGCTGCAGCGCGCGCGCCAGGGTGCGGTAATTCCAGGCAATGCCACCGGCCGGGTGCAGCACGAACAGCGGTGAAGGCTCGATGGCGTCGGTCACGGCCAAGGCGATCACCGGCCCCAACGCGTGGTCGGCCAGCGCCGGGGGTTCGGCGATGCGTACGGCCAGCGCGGCCACAGTCGGCTGCGCGAACAATGCGCCCAAGCCAAGATCACAGCGCCAACGGTGTTCAATGGCCAGCAACAGGTGCACCGCAGACAGCGAATCGCCGCCCAGGCTGAAGAAGTCGGCGTCGACCGCTACCGGATCGGCGCGGCCCAGGGCCTGGGCGAACAGGCCCGCCAGCTCCCGCTCCAGCGGTGTGCGCGCGGCCAGCCCAGCCACCGCCTGCTGCGGGGGTTTCGGCAACGCGTTGCGGTCCAGCTTGCCGTTGGCGGTCACCGGCCAGTGATCCACGCCCACGACGGCCGATGGCACCATGTAGTCCGGCACGCGTGTGGCCAGATGGCTGCGCAGCACCGCCGCGTCGGCCAGCGCGGCCGGCACATAGGCCACCAGCCGCGCATCGTTGGGCGCATCTTGGCGCAGCAGCACTTCCACCCGGTCCATGCCCGGCAGCTCGCGCAACGCTGCTTCGATCTCGCCCAGTTCGATGCGCAGTCCACGCAGCTTCACCTGATGATCGCTGCGGCCGAGATACTCGACCGCGCCATCGGCGCGCCAGCGCGCCACATCGCCGGTGCGATAGATGCGCTCGCCCGGCAGGAACGGATCGGCGAGGAAGCGTTCGGCGGTCAGGTCGTCGCGGCCCAGGTAGCCACGCGCCAGCTGCACGCCGCCCAGATACAGGTCACCGGGCACGCCCACCGGCAGCGGTTGCATCCGCGCGTCCAGCACGTACAGGCGTGTGTTCCAGACCGGGAAGCCGATCGGCACCGGCCGTGACCGATCCTGCGAAGATGCAGGCCAATAGCTGACGTCCACGGCCGCTTCGGTCGGGCCATACAGATTGTGCAGTTCGGCCTGCACACGCGCGTGGAAGCGATCGCGCAGCGAGGCGTCCAGCGCCTCGCCGCTGGTGAAAACCCGGCGCATCTGCAGGCCGTGGGAGGCCGGCGCCGCCAGGAAGGCATCCAGCATCGACGGCACGAAATGCGCCGTGGTGATGCCTTCCGCCCTGATCAGTCGCGCCAGCTCGGTCGGATCACGATGCGCATCCGGCGCAGCGATCACCAGCGTGGCACCGCACAGCAGCGGCAGGAAGAACTCCCATACCGAGACATCGAAGGTGGCCGGCGTCTTCTGCAGAATCCGGTCGTCGGCGCGGATACCGTAATGCTCGCGCATCCACAGCAGACGGTTGACGATGGCGCGGTGCTCGATCACCACGCCCTTGGGTTCGCCGGTCGAGCCGGAGGTATAGATCACGTAGGCCGCATCATCGGGTGCCGGGTCGGCCCAGGGCGCGGCAAAGCTCAGCGCGGTCCATCGCTCCGGTGCAAGAACCGGCACGCCGGGCATGCGCATCTGTGCGTCCGCCACGGCCAGAACACAGGCCGGCTGCGCAGACGCAAGGATGCGCGCCAAGCGCTCATCGGGGTGGGCAAGATCCAGCGGCAGGTAGGCCGCCCCCGCGCGCAGCACCGCCACCAGTGCAATCACCAGTTCCAGCGAACGCGGCAATGCCACCGCCACCACGCTGCCGGGGCCGACGCCCGTCGCGCGCAGCTGTGCCGCCAGTGCGAAGCTGCGCGCTTCCAGCGTGGCATGGTCCAGCGCCGTTTCGCCGAACACCAGCGCGGGCGCCTGCGGATCACGATCCATGCCCTGCTGCAGCAGCTCGACCAGCGTGGTCTGCGGGAGTGCGCGCGTGGTGGCATTGAAGCCGAACACAACCTGCTCTGCCTCTTGGTCGGTGGCCAACGGCACCGTTGTGATGCTTTCCGACACAAGTGCCGTCGACACGAAATGCAGCAGCCGCGCCGCATGCGCTTCCACATCCTCGCGGCTGTAGAGTGCGGGATTCGCTTCGATCTCCAGATCCAGCAGCGCCTGGCCGTCGCCGCGGAAGCCCAGCGTCAGATCGTCAACCGGGCCGGTACACAGCACCTCCAGCGTCGCCTGTACACCCGGCAGCGCCAACGGCTTGTAGAACGGCTGCACGTTCACCATCGGGCCGTGCAGGCGCTGCTGCGCGCCGACCAGGCCGAGATCACGGCGCAGTTGCTCACCCCGGTAGCGACCGTGCTTGCGACTCTGACTGAGTTGCCGGCCCAGCGCGCGGGTGAAGGCCTCGACGCTGCCCTCGCCGGCTGCTACACGCAGTGGCAATACGTTCATCACCATCGCCGGCACCCGCGCCGACGCGTTGCCGAGCCGGTCCATGTAGGGCACGCCCAGCACCACTTCGTCGGCCGCGCTCATCCGCCGCAGGTACTCGGTCGACAGTGCAGCCAGCACATCCGGCCAGGGTTGCAACCAACCTGCCGACACCTGCAGCAGGCGCTCGCGGAACGCCGCATCCAGCGGCTGCACCCAGCGCAGCGCGTCGCTGCTCGCCTCCAGCGATCCGGCCAGGCCAGCGCCAGCCGGGGCGCCCTGCATCTGCTCGCGCCACCACTGCCCAGCGGCAGCACGGCGTGGATCGGCCCGGTAGGCGGCATCATCGGCCAGCACCGCTGCCAGTCCTGGCAGCGGCTCGCCCGCACGACCGGCGTACAGCGCGCAGACGCGATCGGTGAACAGCGCCATACCGTAGCCATCGGCGGCAAGGTGGTGTACGCGCAGATACCAGACCCAGCGCTGCCCGCCCAGGTCGAACAGCACCTGCTGGCTGATCCGGTCGCGGGTTGGATCGACCGCACTGAGCCGGTCAGCCTGCATCAACGCACGTGCCACTGACGCGGGCTGCGCCTCGGCCGATACATCACGTACCGAAAGCCGTGGCACGTGCGCCGGCTCATGCCACTGCACGGGCTGACCATCGGCACGCTCGGCAAAGCGCAGCGCGAAGGCCTCTGCCTCGGCCGCCGCCTGGTCGACCGCCGCAAGGAACGCCGCCACATCCAGCGGTCCGTCGATCCACACCGCATGGGCAGTGTTGAAGGATGGATTGTCCGGCGCCAGCCGCTGCGCGAACCACAGTCCGGCCTGCGCCTCGGTCAACGCCACCGGTGTGGCCAGCGCAACGGCATTCATGCGTTCTGCGACGCCTGCAGTGTCTGCACCACACCCCACCACTGGCGCAGCGTGGTGTGCTCGGCCAGCTGTGAGAACTCCAGCGGCAGGCCGGTGTTGCTCCAGGCCAGCACCAGGCCGAGCATGCGCATTGAGTCCAGGTCCAGATCCATCAGGTTGTCGTCGTCACCGATCTCGGCCGGCATGCACTCCAGCACCCGCGCCACATCGGCGCGCATGCGCTCCAGGTCCAGCGCTTCACCCGTGGCCGCCATCACAGCACCTCCAGCAACTGGTCGGTGGTCATCGGCACACCGCTGGTGCGCGCGATCCAGTGCAGCGCCTGATCGTGGTCGGCACGCGAGAAGTCGGCCACCGCATCGGCGGCAATGAACGCTTCGATGTCGCGCTGGAAGGCCTCCACCACCGTCGCGGTGCAGCCGATGTGCGCATACACACCAGTCACCAGCAGCTGGTCGCGGCCACGAACCCGCATCATCGTTTCCAGGTTGCTGCGCTGGAACGCGCTGTAGCGGTGCTTGACCAGCACATGCTCGCCCGGCTGCGGTGCCAGCGCTTCGATGATCGGCTCGTGGTCGGCACTGCGGCGCATGCCCGGGCCCCACAGGTCAGCCTGCAGGCCACGGTCACGACGATCCTGGTCGCCGTGCTGGGCGGTATAGAACACGGGAATGGCGTACGCGCGGCAATGGGCCAGCAGTCGCGCGATGTTGCCCACCGCCGGCCGCAGCGGCGCGTTGCCGGCGTCGAACGCAGCCAGGAAGTAGCGCTGCATGTCATGCACCAGCAGCGCGATGCGATCACGCTGCGGGCGCCACGGGCCGCGTGCCGGCGGCAGTTCGGCAGCCGTCGGCAGGGGATAATCGGTAATACGGGGCAGCGCCATCAGCGCGTTCCTCCTGTCTGTTGCAGATGACGCGCGCGCAGCTGCGCGCGCAGTTCGCGGCGGCTGATCTTGCCAACCGCAGTGGTATCGAAACTGTCGACGAAGACGATCTGGTCCGGCACCTTGAACGCGGCCAGGCCACGCCCGCGCATCCAGGCCTTCAGCGCCGGCGCCTTGAACGGCTCGCCCTGCGGTATCACGAAGGCACAGCTGCGCTCGCCCAGATACTCATCGGGAATGGAGACCACGGCGGCGTCGAACACGCCAGCGTGGGCCAGCAGGTGGTCCTCGATCTCCTCGGCGGAGATCTTCTCGCCCGCGCGGTTGATATGGTCACCGGCACGGCCCTGCACCACCAGGTAGCCACCGGGCAGCTGCTGCACGCGATCACCCGTGCGGTAGAAGCCGTCGTCGGTGAACGCGCGTGCGTTGGCTACCGCATCGTTGTGGTAGCCACGGATGGTGTACGGACCACGGGTCAGCAGATGCCCGACCTCGCCTTCGGCGACCGGCTGGTCGTGGTCATCGACCACGCGCACTTCGTCATGCTCGCTGATCGGCCGGCCCTGGCAGGCCACGATCAGGTCTTCCGGATCATCCAGCCGGGTGTAGTTGACCAGGCCCTCGGCCATGCCGAACACCTGCTGCAATGTGCAGCCAAGACCCTCGATGACCCGCCGCGCCGCCTCTGGCACCAGCTTGGCACCGCCCACCTGCAGCACCTGCAGGCTGGACAGGTCGTGCTTGGCGGTGGCTGCGGCCTGCGCCCACAGCAGCGCCAGCGGCGGCACCAGGCCGCAGCAGGTCACCCGCTCGCGGGCGATCAGCGGGAAAGCGGCATCCGGCCCGGGGCCGGGGCTGAGTACCATGCGGGCACCGGCATACAGCGCGCCGAAGAAACCCGGCGAACTCATCGGGAAATTGTGCGCGGCCGGCAGCGCGACCAGGTACACGCTGTCGCGGTCGATGCCGCAGATCGCGTTGCTGGCGCGGAACGAATAGATGTAGTCGTCGTGGGTGCGCGGAATCAGCTTGGACAGGCCGGTACTGCCACCAGAAATCTGCAGGAAGGCCACCGACTGCGGGTCCGGGTCGGCTGGCAACCGGGCGCGGTCGCCCTGCAGGGCATCCAGCGCGGTGAACGCCTGTGCATTGCCATCGATCACCACCTCGCGTATCGCCGGCACTTCGGCCTGCAATGCCTGCGCCAGCGCCCGGTGATCGAAGCCATCGTGCAGGTCGGTGGTGATGTAGGCACTGGCTTCGGCCTTGCGGGCGAAATGCACCAGTTCGGTGATGCGGTGGGCGGGCAGCGCGTACACCGGCACCAGGCCGGCGCGGAACAGGCCACAGACCGTGGCGATGAATCCTGCCGTGTTGCCCAGCTGCACCAGCACCCGCTCACCCGGCTCCAACCCGCGTTCCAGCAGGCCCGCGCCGATACGCCCGGCTTCGTGCCAAAGCTGCGCATAGCTCAGGCGCACGTCGCCGGCGACGACGGCGATGTCATCGGCATAGCGCTCGGCACGTTCGCGCAGGAAGCCCGGGAAGGTTTCGCCGCGCCAGTGGCCGGCCTCGCGATAGCGCGCCACCAGGGGCTCGGGCCAGACCTGCTGCAACGGCAGGCGGGAGGAAACGGTCGGTGTGTTCATGCGGCGGGCTCGATCGCGGGCGCTGTGTCATGCACGCCCAGTGCGTTCAACAGGGCAGCGAACTTCGCTGCGGTTTCGGCCACTTCGGCCTCCGGCTGCGACTCGGCAACGATGCCGGCACCGGCGTACAGGCGCAGCTGGGTGCCCTGCAGCCGCGCACAGCGGATCGCCACGTACCAGTCGCCGTCGCCTTGTGCATCCAACCAGCCCACCGCGCCGGCATAGAAGCCACGCGGCACCGGCTCCAGTTCGCGGATACGCTGCAGCGCGGCCGCACGCGGCGTGCCGCAGACCGCCGGCGTGGGATGCAGCTGTGCCAGCAACTCGGCGGCCGAGGTCTGTGGATCCTTCAGCGTGGCATGGATGCGGGTGCCCAGGTGCCACATGCTGGCCGTGGCGTGCAGTGCGGGACGAGGTTGCGCGTCGATGTGGCGGCAGTACGGTGCCAACCCATCGACAATCGCCTCGACCACGTGGCGGTGCTCGTCGTGATCCTTGGCCGAGGCCAGCAGCGCCTGTGCCGCGCGCTCGTCTTCGGCGGCATCGGCACTGCGTCGCGCCGAACCGGCCAACGGATGCGACAGCAGCTGGGTGCTGCGCTTGCGCAGCAGCAGCTCCGGCGTCGCCCCCACCAGCCAGGCCGGGGCCTGACCCAGCTCCACCGGCAGCGGCACCGCATAGGTCGCCACCGAAGGATCGGCACCCAGCCGCGCCAGCAGCACCTCCGGTGACAGCGCATGGCGGGTGTGCGCCAGCAGGCTGCGCGCCAGCACTACCTTGTGCAGATCGTGTTCCGGTGCGCGCAGCACCTGCACCGCGCCCGCCACGGCCGCCGCGTAGACCTGCGGCGCAGGCTCGGCCCGTAGCGTACCGTCCAGCGGCGGTGCTGCCTGCGGCTGCAACGGCAACGGCGGCAGCAGGCGTTCGGGCTGGTACAACGCATCGTCGGCGCGCGGCTCGAAGGGCACCGCACCGACCAGCAGGCCCGGCCCGCCGCGCTGTTGCGCGAAGAACGTGCTGGCACGTTCGGCCAGCGTCGCCAGCGCCCCAGCGGGCAGTAACGCGCGGCAACCACGCGCATGCACATGCTGGCCGGCGTGCTGCAACAGGAACAACGAGGCGTCGTCCGAGGTTTCCAGCGGCGCTGGCGCAGCCTCCGGCCACGCGCCCTGCATCAGGGAATCGTTCATGCGGTCTCCTTCATCCGATGCGCTGCGGCCAGCGCACACAGCAACAGCAACAGCGCGCCCACCAGCAGGTAAGGCAGGCTCGGCCCGCCCCGATACAACAGCGTGCCGAGCATCGGCCCGGCCACCATGCCCAGGCCCTGGGCGGCGGCCACGGTACCGGCGGCGGCGCCTTGCTCCTGTGCCTGCACCGCATCGGCAGCCAGCGCCTGGAACGAGGGGAATACGAAGCCCATGCCGAAGGCCGCCAGCGCGTAGGCCGCCGGCAACTGCCAGGCCTGCTGCACGCCCGCCACCGAGGCGAAACCGATGCCGGAAATCAGCGCGCCCAGGATGATCCAACGGCGCGGGTGCACGTCCAGCTTCATCACCAGCGCCTGCGCCAGGATCAGGCCGACGCCGACTGCGGTGAGCGCGATGCCCGCCATGCGCGCACCGGCTGCTGCATCAAGTCCCAGACGGTCGATGGCGAAGAAGCCGACCGTGACCTGCGCGATGGTCACCGAGACCATGGCGATGAACGCCGCCAGCTGCGGCAGGCGCAGGCGTGGGTCGAGGCGGCGCATCGGTGGACGGCGCGGCGCGGACGCGCCAACCACCGGTTCGGTGGCCGGCAGCCGCCAGGCCAGCAGGGCCAACGCCAGCAGCGGCAGCAGTGCGGCCACATACAGCGCCAGGGAAAGATTGGTATAGGCCAGCCAACCGGCCGCGGCCGGGCCCAGCACCATGCCCAGCGCGTTGGCGCTGCCCAGCCGGGCCAGGAACCTGGCACGTTGCCCGGTCGGCGCCTTGTCAGCGATCAGCGCCGCGGCCGTGGGCGGCACCGCGGCGTAGAACAGGCCGATCAGGCCGCGCGCGCCGACCAGCACCAGCACCGAGACCAGCACCGGTGGCACCGTCTGCAGGGCCACATCGATGAACACCGCCAGCGCGATGTAGACCACGGTGTAGGCGCTCATCGCCAGCATCAGCACGCGCTTGCGACCGATGCGGTCGCTGAGCTGGCCCCAGGGGCGTGCGGCCAGCATCCACAGCACGCCGGCAGCCGTCACCGACAGGCCGGCATGCCATTCGGACAGCCCGAGCAGGCGGACCACCGGCCCGATCACCGCGACAAAGGACATCATCGCCATGGTGCCGATCAGGGCCGCCAACACCAGCGCCGGCAAGCCGGGAACGACGGGACGTGCGTGCATGGAACACCAGCCGTAACAGGGAAGGATCACCGGACGCGCAGCTGCGCCCGGCCCGGCATCCGTTCCGTTCGGGACCGGACGCCACCCTCAAATGATAACGGCTCGTATTTGCATTTGATACCCATTCTCTTGAATGGGCATGCAACAGCGGGTTCAGCGCGTTGCACGCAGACCCAGCAGGCCGCGGCGCTTGAACCACCACTCCAGCGGCAACGTCACCAACGGCGGAACCGCTGCCAGCAGCGCCAGCGCACTTGCCCACCACGGCCAGCGCAGGCGTACTGCGGCAAACAGGGTGACCGCCACGTACACCAGGAAGGCCACGCCGTGCAGCGGGCCGAACAGCTTCACCAGCGCCACGTTGGCCATCGGCCCGTACTTCATCCACATGCCGATCAGCAGGCCGGCCCAAGTGATGGCCTCGATGAAGGCGACCGCGGCAAACAGCCGCCCGCTCGGGTGCATGGGGGAACGTTGGGTCACGCGGGGCTCCGGCATCGGGACATCAAATGCGAATGATACGCAGATGCACGCCCCATGTAGAGCCGAGCCTTGCCAGACTGCTCTGGCTCGGAGGGGCCATCGGCCGCAACGGCAACCCCGTGTCCACCAAGGTGGACACCTACCGAAGCACATCCGGCAGCACGTGCCCGCCGATCTCGCGCACCACCTGCTCCACCGGCCGCCCGTTGTCGACCAGGTTGAACATCACATGCGCCACGCCCTGCGCGTGCACGCGGTGCAGGTAGTCGCGCAGCCCATCGCGGCCGACCTTCAGCCCCAGCGGCAACGGCTCGGGCGGCGCCTGCGGGTCGGCCTGCAGATCCAGCAACATCGACTGAACGAACGGCTTTGCCGGTCCGCCCTGCTGCGCCAGCGCCTGCTGCCACAAGCCGATGCGGCCTTCCTGCGCCGCCTCTTCGCGATGGTAGGTGGCCCAGCCTTCGCCCTCGCGCGCGATCCACTGCAGGCTCTGCCGCGCGGTACCCACCACCAGCATCGGAATGCGCGTGGTGGGCGCTGGCAATACATCGAAACCACCGGTGGCCTGCCGAACCGAAGCTCGTTCCTCCGCATCGACGGACAGCGCCGCGCGCAGCAGTGACCAACGCTCACGGAACGTCGCCCCCCTGCCCTCCAGGTCTTCGCCGAACGCCGCGAACTCTTCCGGGCGATCGCCCGAGCCCAGCCCCAGCACGAAGCGCCCGTCGCTGATCCGCTCCAGGCTCAACGCTGACTTCGCCACCTGCAACGGCTGCCGCAGCGGCAGCACGATGGCTGCGCTGCCGACCGCGATATGCTCGGTGGCCGCCGCCAGCATGCCCAGCCACAGGAACGGATCGTCCAGCGCGCTCGCTGTCGCGTCCGGCCCCTGCGGCACCATCAGCGGCACGTCGCGCGTCCACAGCGCGGCAAAGCCGAGGTCATCGGCCAACCGCGCAATGCGTCGTGCCACATGCGGATCGGCCAAGCCCTGCGCCGCCACCGGCGTCATCAGACCCAGGCTCAGGCCCTGCCCCGGAAACACCAACGCGTGCGCAGCATTGAATTCACTCATGGCGACAGCTTAGCGTGCAGGGCTGCGGCGGCGATGACGCGCCGCCCACCACAGGAAGAACAGTGCATGCCGAGGATCCGCCCCGCCCACGTCGATGATCTGCCCGCGATCAGCGCGGTATGCCTGGCCGCCTTCACCACCGCCGTCGCGCCTTCCGTCAGCGAGGTCGGCATCGCGACCTTCGGCAGCGTCGCGACCGCCGATGCATTCGCTGCGCGCCTGTACGGCGACAACCACATCCTGGTGGCCGAGCACGAAAACCGCATCGTCGGCGTGGTCGAACTGAAGGAAGGCCGGCACCTGGCCATGCTGTTCGTCGATCCCGACTGCCAGGGCCAGGGCATCGGCCACGCGCTGTTCGAGGCGATACTGCCGCAGGTGCGCGAACCGGTACTGACGGTTCGCGCCTCGCTCAACGCGGTGCCAACCTACCAGCGCTACGGCTTCGTGCTGGACGGCGACGTCGGCGAGTTCAACGGGCTGGTGTACCAGCCCCTCCGCTACGCCGCGCCCCGGTAACGGCGGCGATCAGACAAACATGCCACCGGAGGCTTCCACGCGCTGGCCGTTGACCCAGCCCGTGGACGGCGACAACAGCGCCACCACCACCGGACCGATGTCATCGGGCCGGCCGGCACGACCCAGCGCGGTGATCGACGACACCATCGCATTGACCTGCGCGTCGTCGCGCACCCGGCCACCGCCGAAGTCGGTCTCGATGGCACCCGGTGCCAGCGTGTTGGCGCTGATGCCACGCGCGCCCAGCTCCTTGGCCAGGTAGCGGCTGAACACCTCGATGCCGCCCTTCATCATGGCGTAGGCCGAGCTGCCCGGCAGCGAAAAGCGCGCCAGCCCGCTGGATACGTTGAGGATGCGGCCGCCATCGGCGATCAACGGCAACAGCGCCTGGGTCAGGAAGTACGGCCCCTTCAGGTGCACCGCCACGGCATGGTCGAACTGGGCCTCGGTGGTGTCTGTGATCGGCGCGTACAGGCCCTCGCCGGCATTGTTCATCAGCCCCTGCAGCGTATCGGCTCCCCACGCCTGCAGTGCGTCACGCAGGCGAACTGCGAAGTCAGGAAACACTGCGCTGTCGGCCACGTCCAGCGGCAGCGCCTGCGCGCGACGGCCCAGTGCCTGCACCTGCTGGACCACCTCGGCCGCCGCCTCGGCCTGGGCGCGGTAGGTGATCACGATATCGGCGCCGTCGGCGGCCAGCGCGAGGGCGGCGTTGCGGCCGAGGCCGCGGCTGCCGCCGGTAATGAGGACAACACGGGAGGAAGACGTCATGGCCAGGCACCGGGTAAGGAGAAGGTGCGTCCAGACTATTGGGATTGCCGTCGCACATAAATCGCGCGATCCTGATTTTACTGTTCAACCCAGGTGAACAATTGATGGACCGCCTCGACACCCTGCGCGTGTTCCTGCGCGTTACCGAGCTGGGCTCGTTCACCCGCGCCGCAGACAGCCTCGGCCTGCCCAAGGCCAGCGTGTCGCAGGCCATCGCCCGACTGGAAACCGACCTGGGTACCCAGCTGCTGCACCGGACCACCCGCCGCGTCCACCTCACCGCCGACGGCGCGCAGTTGCAGCAGCGCGCGCACGATCTGCTGGACGACATGGAGGAACTGCAGAATCTGTTCCGGCGTCAGCCCAGCGAACTGAGTGGGCGCCTGCGGGTGGACATGCCCGGCGGCATGGCCCGCAATGTGGTGATCCCGCAGCTGCCAGCCTTTCTGGCGCTGCATCCGGGCCTGGAAGTGGAACTGAGCGCCACCGACCGGCGTGTGGATGTGGTACGCGAAGGCTTCGACTGCGTGCTGCGCGTGGGCCATCTGGACGACAGCAGCCTGGTGGCCCGTCCGCTCGGGCAGATGCGCATCGTCAACGCAGCCAGCCCCGGCTACCTGACTGCACACGGCGTACCGCAGGTGCTGGCCGATCTGGACCAGCACCACCTGGTGCATTACGTCGGCACTCTCGGCCAGCGCTCGCCGGGTTTTGAGTACTTCGACGGCCAGCGTTACCAGAGCTGGCCGATGCGCGGCGCGCTGACCGTCAACAGCGCCGATGGCTACAGCGCCGCTGCGCTGGCCGGGCTGGGCATCATCCAGGTGCCGGAACTGGGCGCCCGCGATGCACTGCGCACTGGACGCCTGGTGGAAGTGCTGCCCGACTGCGTGGCCGAGCCGATGCCGGTCCATCTGGTCTATGCGCAGCGCCGCCACCTGCCCCGCCGTGTCGAAGCCTTCATGACCTGGATGGCCGGCGTGCTGGCCGCGGAGCTGCAACGCCCGGGTTGAGCGCAGGGCGCATATGCCCTGCTCATTGCTGCTCATGATCAAACTGAATCAATGCAGCCGATCACCCTTCCTACAATGCCGGCCTACCCTGCCTCTTCGAGATGCTGCCGATGCGCGCCGCCTTTCCTCTGTTGTTGCTGGCCACGGCGCTGAGCGCCTGCTCCCCGGCGCAGGCGCCCATTGCCGCGGTGCAGGCCTCCGAGCCGGCAGCGGCCAACGCCATCGCCTGGCGCCAGGGCGATGTCGACGATGCCTTCGCCGAGGCCGCCGACAGCGGCAAGCCGGTGCTGCTGTACTGGGGCGCAGTCTGGTGCCCGCCCTGCAACCAGCTCAAGGCCGGCCTGTTCAAGGACCCGGCGTTCATCGCGCTGACCGGCAAGTTCGTACCCGTCTATCTGGACGGTGACGAGGAAGGTGCACAGGCCTGGGGCGAGCGCTTCGGCGTGCGCGGCTATCCGACCCTGATCGTGCTGGACCCCAAGCGCAACGAGATCACCCGCGTGGCCGGTGGCAACGACGCGGCCGAGCTGACCCGCGCACTGACCCTGGCCGCAAGCCGCCGCAGCGCGGTGGCCGCCACGCTGGCCACGGCACTGGCCACGCCGGACAGGTTGGCCGCCGAGGACTGGCAGGTGCTGGGCGACTACGGCTGGGAAGTGGACGCCAACCGCTTGGCCGGCGAGCGCGGCAGCGCCGACGTGCTGCGGCAGCTGTCCAGGGTGGCACCGGATGCAGCGCTGCAACGTCGTTTCGCGCTGCTGGCGCTGGCGACTTCGGAAAAGCCAAGCACCGCCCCCACCCAGGTGCGCGAACTGCTGCAGGCGGTCCTGGCGCAGCCAACCGAGGTCCGTCGCAATCGCGAACTGCTCGGCTATGCCGGCGCGCAGCTGGTCAAGCAGGCCAGTGCCGGCCCTGCCACCAGCAACACATTGGGCCAGCAACTGCTGGTGGCGCTGGAACGTGCCGACACCGAGCGCGGTGACCGCGCCGACGATGCGCTGTCGCGCGTGCTGACAGAAGTGTCACTGGCGCGCCAGGCGCAACCCAAGGGCACGTTGCCGGCCGCGTTGGTCGAACGCGTGCAGCAGCGCGTGGCTGCCGCCGATGCCGCCGCCAGCGATGCGCATGCGCGGCAGGCCACGATCAGCAGCGCGGTCTACGCCCTGCGCCAGGTCGGCGACGATGCCGGCGCCGAGGCACTGCTGCTGGCCGAGCTCAAGCGTAGCGAGCAGCCGTACTACTACATGCCCGAACTGGCCGAACTGGCCGAGCAACGCGGCGACAACGCTGCCGCACTGGAATGGCTGAAGCGTGCGTACGACAGCGCGCAAGGGCCGGCGACCCGCGTGCAGTGGGGCGTGCTGTACGTCGAAGGCCTGCTGAAGCTTGCACCGGACGATGCACCGCGTATCGAACAGGCCACCACCGCGCTGATCGCCGAACTGGACGCCCAGCCGTCGGGCTACCACCAGCGCACGCGGCAGCGTTTCGAGCGGCTGGCCGGCCAGCTGAAGACCTGGAGCAGCAAGCACCAGGGCGCGCAGACGCTGGCGCGACTGCAGCAGAGGATGCAGCAGGCCTGCGGCGAGCAGGCCGATGGCGCGTGCAGGGAATGGCTGAGCTGATTGCGGTAGTGCCGGCCGCCGGCCGGCATCCCGATGTTGCCTGATTGCCGGCCAGCGGCCGGCACTACCGCGCCTCCACGCGGCGCTTGACCTCAACCAATGTTGAGGTGCGATAACGATCTCCGCACCGGCCAGCCCCCCTGGCCTTCCCCACGGAGATCGCTTCAATGTCGTACTCGCTTCCCCCGCTCCCCTACGCCTACGATGCCCTTGAGCCGCATTTCGATGCGCGCACGATGGAGATCCATCACAGCAAGCACCACCAGACCTACGTCAACAACCTCAACGCCGCCATCGAGCAGGCCGGCCTCGCCGAACAACCGGTGGAAACGCTGATCGCCCACCTCGATGCTGTGCCCGAGGCGCAGCGCGGCGCGATCCGCAACAATGGCGGCGGCCATGCCAACCACAGCCTGTTCTGGACCGTGCTGAGCGCCAACGGTGGCGTTCCGGACGACGAACTGAGCGCTGCGATCGAGCGCGATCTCGGTGGTTTCGATGCCTTCAAGGAGACCTTCAGCAAGGCCGCGCAGACCCGCTTCGGCAGTGGCTGGGCGTGGCTGACCACGGATCGCGACGGCCACCTGCAGGTCGAAAGCAGCGCCAACCAGGACAGTCCGTTGATGGGCGCTGCCGTTGGACTGTCCGGCAACACCCCGATCCTGGCGCTGGATGTGTGGGAGCACGCCTACTACCTGCACTACCAGAACCGTCGCCCCGACTACATCGGCGCGTTCTTCAACCTCATCCACTGGGCCGAGGTCGGCCGGCGTTACCGCCAGGCCCGGGCCTCATGAGCGGCGAGACACGGCCCTACGCCGGGCCGTGGGCGGGGGTGTTCCCCGCCCCGGCCCCGGTGCCGTCGGTCGAGATGCCGCCGCGCGCCCTGCGTCGGCTGCTCGGCCATTTCCCCACTGGCGTGGCCATCGTCTGTACGCGCGATGCGCAAGGCAAGCCGGTGGGCCTGACCATCAATTCGTTCGTGCCGGTCTCACTGCAGCCGCCGCTGGTGCTGTGGAACCTGGCACTGCACGCGCAGAGCCTGCCCACCTTCCAGCGCGCCACCCGCTTTGCGATCAGCGTGCTCGCGGCGGGCCAGGAAGCGTTGGCCCGCCGCTTTGCCGATCCACAGGCGCGCGATCGCTTTGCCGGCCTGGCACTGCTGGAGGACGCCGACGACGCACCGCCGCGCATCGCCGGTGCGGTCACCCATCTCACCTGTACCCGCCATGCGATGTGGCCGGTGGGCGATCACCTGCTGCTGGCCGGGCGCATCATCGAAGTCAACGAGAACGGCGGCGCACCATTGCTGTTCCATCGCGGCCGGTTCCAGCCAGGACCGGCCGAACTGCTGGTGGAGGTGCGGCCATGAACATCGAAGCACTGGAATGCATGCTCGCCACCGGCAAGGACGGCGCGTTGCTGCGTTTCGGGTTGGGCAAGGGTTGGCTCGATGCGGGAAACCCGGTGCGCGCGGCGACCCATCTGGGCCGATGCGTGGTGCTCGACCCGCAGTATTCGGCCGCATGGAAACTACTGGGCAAGGCCTGGCTGGCCAGTGGCCAGCCGCAGGCGGCGCGCGAGGCGTGGCAGCGCGGGCTGAGCGTGGCCGGCAGCAAGGGCGACCAGCAGGCACGCAAGGAAATGCAGGTATTCCTGCGTCGCCTGGACCGCGAACAGGCGGCCCTGGCGAAGACGGGCTGAGTCGATCAGCCCGCGTTGGCCGATGCCGGGGCGGACATGATGTCCGCCATCGGCAGGCGGCGCGGCTTGCTCGGGAACGCGTGGCGCAGAATGCGCCAGACCACCTGGCCGAACTGACGCGGCAGCGAGCCGTTGTTGTAGTGCTGGCCGTAGCGGCGGCAGATGTCCTTCACTTCCTTGGCAATGGCCGCATAGCGGTTGGCCGGCAGGTCCGGGTAGAAGTGGTGCTCGATCTGGTGGCTGAGGTTGCCCGACAGCACGTTGATCAGGAAGCCGCCGCTGATGTTGGACGAACCACGCAGCTGGCGCAGGTACCAGTGGCCACGCGATTCGTTGCGCAGGCATTCCTTCGGGAAGGTTTCCGATTCGGCGGTGAAGTGGCCGCAGAAGATGATCACGTAGGTCCAGATGTTGCGCAGGCCGTTGGCCACCATGTTGCCCAGCATCACGGTGAGGAAGAACGGGCCGGCCAGCAGCGGGAAGAACACGTAGTCCTTCAGCACCTGGCGGGCCATCTTGCGCGCCACCGGGCGGGTCTGCAACCACATCGCACGGGCACTCATACGGCCCTTCAGCCAGCGGCCCAGGCGCAGGTCCTGCGCGGCCACGCCCCACTGGAACAGCAACGCGAAGATCGGCGCGATGATCGGCTGCAGCAGGTAGAACGGCTTCCAGCGCTGTTCCGGGAAGATGCGCAGCAGGCCGTAGCCGATGTCATCGTCCATGCCGCGCACGTTGGTGTAGGTGTGGTGGCGGAAATTGTGGGTCTTGCGCCAGTTGTCGGCGGTGGCCACGATGTCCCACTCGTAGGTGTTGCCGTTGAGCTTGGGGTCACCGGTCCAGTCGAACTGGCCGTGCATGACGTTGTGGCCCAGCTCCATGTTCTCCAGGATCTTCGACAGCGCCAGCAGCAACGTGCCGGTGATCGCGGCCGGCCACAGCAGCGGCATCCAGTACAGCGGCGAGAACGCCGCCAGGAACAACAGGCCACGGCCACCTACGCCGAACCAGCGCACAGCGGCGGCCACGCGGCGGATGTAGCGGGTATCGGAGGCGCCGAGGCTGCCGATCACACGGTCGCGGATCGCGTCGAGTTCCTCACCGAAGGCCTGCATCTCGGCAGTACTCAGGGCACGGTCGGTAGCGCGGGTCATGGCAGGCGTCCTCAGAGATCCAGGGTCAGGTCGGTGGTCGGTGCGCTCACGCAGATCCGCACCGGCTGTGCCGATTCGGACTGCAGGTCGCCGGTGCGCAGGTGGCGGGTAGCGCCACTGACGCGATCGCAGGTACAGGTGTTGCAGATGCCCATGCGGCAGCCATGCTTGGGCTTGATGCCATGCGCTTCCAGGCTTTCCAGCAGCGAGCGGCCACGCGGCACGCTCAGCTGGCGGCCACTGCGGGCCAGGGTCAGCGACACTTCGCCCTGGCTGTCGGCATCATCGATCGGCGCCGGCGGGGTGAAGGCTTCGGCCTGGAAGCCGGCGACCTGCTGCGCCAGCCGCGCACGTGCAGCGGCGACGAACCCATCCGGGCCGCAGGCCAGCACGTGGCGCTGCGCCAGTGGCGTGTCATCGCCCGCGACCTGCAGATCGTGGGTATCGATGCGCGCGGCCGGCACCTCGCCGTCGCGGGTGCTCAGCAGGTGCACGCGCAGGTTCGGCTGCGCCGTGGCCAGCGCCTGCAGTTCATCACGAAACTGCAGATGGGCCGCGGTGCGCTCCCAATAGAACAGGTCCACCGGCGCCGCCAGCGGGCGCTGGCAGGCCTCACGCAGCAGGCTGCGCATCGGCGTGATGCCACTGCCGGCGGCCAGCAGCAGCACCGGGGCGGCGGCCGGCATATGGAATTCGCCAAAGGCGGCATCGAGTCGGAACACCTCACCCGGCTGCGCGTGGTGGACCAGATGCTGGCTGACCCGGCCGCCTTCGACCGCCTTGACGGTGATCGCCAGTTCACGCCGCCCCAGCACGGTCGGGCTGTAGCTGCGCTGCCACTGGCGGCCTTCAATCTCCACGCTCAGGGTTACATGCTGGCCGGCTCGCATGCCTGCCCAGTGCCGGTTGGTGCGCAGCACCAGGGTCGCCGCGCCCTCGCCGGCCGGCTCGCGCCGGACCAGGCGGGCCATCGGTGCGCGCAGGGTCCACAACGGATTCAGCTGGCCCGCCCAGAAATCGAACAGCGACGGCGAGACCCAGCGGTATGGAGAGAACAGGGACGGACGGACGACAGCGCTCATGGGCGCACTATACGGGCGCACATACACCTGTGTATACATGTGTATATTGAACCGGATTGGGTATGATTCAGCCTCGCCGCACCGGAACCCCCATGGCCGCCGCCACCGCCCTGACGCCGAACGAAGATGCCAGCAGCCCGGCCCGCCGAACGGTGAGCCGCGAGGATCTGCTGGCCGCCGCGCTGAAGCTGATCGGGCCGCACCGCAGCCTGTCCACCCTGAGCCTTCGCGAAGTAGCACGTGAGGCCGGCATCGCGCCGAACAGCTTCTACCGGCAGTTCCGCGACATGGACGAATTGGCCGTGGCCCTGATCGACGTGGCCGGCCGCTCGCTGCGCACCATCATCGGTGAGGCCCGCCAGCGCGCCACCTCCAGTGCCACCAGCGTGGTGCGGGTGTCGGTGGAAACCTTCATGGAGCAGCTGCGCGCCGACGACAAGCTGCTGCATGTGCTGCTGCGCGAAGGCGCGGTCGGCTCGGACGACTTCAAGCACGCCGTCGAACGCGAGCTGCACTATTTCGAAGAAGAACTGCAGCACGACCTGGTGCGCCTGGCCGCGCTGGATGGCGCGGTGCTGCACAAGCCGGAACTGGTCTCGATGGCGATCACCCGCCTGGTGTTCGCGATGGGGGCCTCGGCCATGGACCAGCCCCCCGAGAAAGACCCGGAACTGGTCGAACAGATCTCCACGATGATCCGCATGATCATCGTCGGCGCCCGAAGCCCCGCCGCCTTCCGCCGCGGCTGATCGAAGCCGGATCCTCGGGGTCGCCCCCCCTATCCGCAGGACAGGGCTCTGACCCCGTTGCCCTCCGCAGCCCCAGAACGACATGACCACCGGCACGGTTGTTGCGCTTTAATGTAATGTTATAACACGCCTATGATCCACCCGCCGGCCAGGCCCTCGCGCCGATCCCATCATGCAGCTATATAGCAATTGCTATATATCAAAGCACCTGCTCTTATATGCGCCAGCCAGGCCGCCCTCGCCGCCCTCCCTCCCCAAGGACGACGCCCTCATGCCGCGTGACTCCCGCCTCCCCCGCCCCCTGCAACTGACCACCGCCATCGCGCTCACGCTGCCGCTGCCTACCCTGGCCGCCGCACCCCAGCCAACCGAATTGGACCGCGTGCAAGTCAAGGTCAGCACCGCCACCCGCAGCGAACGCCTGCTGTCGGACGTGCCGATCCGCACCGAAGTGCTGCGCAAGGAAGACATCGCGCTGCGCGCGGCCACCGACTTCTCGCGCGCCGCCGAGCTGATCAACGGCCTGCGCGTGGAAAGCAACTGCCAGAACTGCAACACCAGCGAAGTGCAGCTGCTGGGCCTGCCCGGTGCCTACAACCAGCTGTTGTTCGATGGAATCCCGCTGCTGTCCACGCTGGGCAGCGTCTATGGACTGGAGCAGATTCCAGCCGGGTTCGTGGACCGCATTGAAGTGGTCAAGGGCGGCGGCTCGGCGCTGTACGGCCCGGGTGCGGTGGCTGGCGTGATCAACCTGATCCCGCCGCTGCCGGCGCGCAGCGGTGGCCATGTGCAGGCCGGCGTGGACGTGTTGAAGGGCACGCCGCAGAAGAGTGCCGACGTGCGGCTGGACCTGGTGGCGAAGGACGCCGACGCCGGGCTGTCGGTGATCGCCCAGCGCAACTGGAACAGTGGCATCGACTACAACGGCGACGGCTACACCGAGATCACCCGCAAGAACCTCAAGGTCGGCGGGCTGCAGGCCTGGTATGCACCCACGCCCGGCACGCGGCTGCGGCTGGACCTGCAGGTGACCGATGAAACCCGGCGTGGCGGCAACCGGCTGGATCAGCCGGAATACCTGGCCAACATCGCCGAATCGCTGGATACGAAATACCGCCGCGGCAGCGTGTCGTGGGACCAGGAAATCAATGCCGACGTCGGCTTCCGCCTGGCCTACGCCTTCGCCGATATCGACCGCGACAGCTTCTATGGCGGCCTGGGTGATGTCGTGACCGATGCTTCGCCCGGCTATGACCCGACGCAGCTGGATCCGAACGTGGCCGGCAGCGCCGCCTCACGCTCGTGGCGGCAGTATGGTCGCACCCACAACCCGCTGCACTACATCGACAGCCAGTTGAACTGGCGACTGGGTGCGCACGCACTAGCGTTCGGCGTGCAGTACAAGCACGAGGGGCTGCGCGACGACAACCGCACCGGCGGCGGGCAGCGTATTGCCGTGCTGGAGGATGCGACCTTCCACAACCTCGGCGCCTTCATCCAGGACGAGTGGAGCCTGCGCGACAACGTCGACCTGGTGCTGGGCGCACGCGTGGACAAGAGCTCGGAGCTGGACAACGCGGTGTTCTCGCCGCGCATCGCGCTGGCCTGGCAGGCGACGCCGAACCTGAAGTGGCGGGCCGGTATCGCCACCGGCTTCCGTGCACCGGAGATCTTCGTCGAGGATGTGCACGTCGATACCCTCGGCGGCGAACAGGTGCGCGTGCGCAACACCGATGGCCTGAAGGAAGAACGCGCGCTGACCACCCTGTTCGGTTTCGACTGGCGATCGGACCCGGCCAATCCGGTATGGAGCTGGGATGCTACCGCCTCCTATGCACGCATCCGCGACACCTTCGCACTGGGAGAGATCCAGCGCGGAGACGATGGCCAACTGAGCCAGCTGCGCTACAACGCTTCCGGCTCCAACGTGCTGGGTGCGGAAACCAACCTCGGCTGGCAGCCGTCGCCGCAGTGGCGCCTGACCGCCGGTGCCTCGTGGTACCGCTCGCGCTTCCGCGAACCGCAGCGCATCTTCGACGACACCGGTGACGGTGGCGACACCGTCATCGATAGCCGCGACTACCTGAAGACCCCGCGCTGGACCGGTCTGGCCCAGCTCAGCTGGATGCCGGCCGAGCCGTGGGAGACCTTCGTCGCCCTGCGCCACACCGGACCGATGTCGGTGCTGAACAACCGGCTGGGCGAGCTGCACCGCACGCGTTCGTTCCTGGTCACCGATCTTGGTGCGCGCTGGCACCGGCATCTGGGCGCGCAGGCACAACAGGAAGTGTCGGTGGCCGCAGGCGTCAAGAACGTGTTCGACCAGCGCCAGAAGGATCTGGAGGTGGGCGCGCTGCGAGACAGCGACTATGTCTACGGGCCACGTTTCGCGCGCTCGTGGTACGTCAACCTGCGCTATGCGTTCTGAACCACTGCGCAGGTTGCTGATGGCCGCTGCGCTGCTGTTGGCGGCGCCGGCCATGGGCGCGGACCTGCATGCGCAGGTCTCCGCCTCGCTGATGCGGCCCGAACAACGCTCGCTGCGACCGATGCAGTGGTCGCCACCGCCGAAGCTGGTCGCGCTCTACTTCGGTGCCGACTGGTGTGCTCCCTGCCATGCCTTCATGCCAACCCTGCGCAGTGTGCGCGATGCATTGCGCGAGGCCGGTGCCGACTCCGAGGTGGTGTACGTCAGCCTGGACGAAAGCGAGGCCGCGCTGCGTCGCTACATGCACGCGCAGGACATGCCGTGGCCGGTGCTGGACCCGCGCCGTGCCGCGCGCATGCCGGCGCTACAGGCCCTGGCCGGGTTGGGCCCACCGAACCTGGTGCTGATCGACGCCGACGGCAGGGTGCTGGCCAATGGCTGGCACGGGCGCCGCTACGAAGGCCTGCAACCGGTATTGAAGGAATGGACGAAACGGGCGTGCGCGCAGCAGCAGGCGCGATGCCCCAACGGCGCCATCCAACCGCGGTAGCGCTGGGCCATGCCCGGCGAAAACCATGAAGACGGCGACGCGCCCGCCAGGCATGGCCCGGTGCTACCGCTACGTTGCCCCGCCCTCGGCCTTACGCACGAACGCTTCGAACAACGCCAGCGTCTGTTCGCTCACATGGTGCTCGATGCCCTCGGCATCACGCCGGGCGGTATCCGCGTCCACGCCCAGCGCCAGCAGAAAACGCTCCACGGTCTGGTGCCGCTGTCTGCTGGCATGGGCCAGCGCCTCGCCTTCCGGGGTCAGGAACACGCCGCGGTACGGGCGCTGCACCACCCAGCCATCACGGGCCAGCCGCCGCAGCATCTTCGCCACGGTCGGCTGGGCCACGCCCAGGCGCGTGGCTATATCGACCTGGCGGGCCTCGCCGCCGTCGGCCAGCAGGTCCGAGATCAGCTCGACATAGTCCTCAACCAGCTCCATCCGGTGCGCCTCGCGCACTTGCCGGAAGCTCTCGACCTGACGCTCGGCCTCGATCAAGGGGGTGCTTTTCAGCGATGTCGAATCGTCGGTCTTGCCCACGCCTACGCCTGTCCTTCCGGTGTACTCCGGGGTTGAACCTGAATTCTGGACCAGTGACGCGATAAAGACGATTGTTTCACATTGCTAATGACTATAGCAGGAGCTATATTCGGATCCATGAACACCCTGGCGCCCCGCGACCCATCGGCCTCCACCCCGGCCAGTCTGGGTGCGCTCAATGCCTCCGTGGCCGTGCCCGACAAGGGCCACTGGTGGTTCCGCCTGCTGGCCTTCCTCGGCCCGGGCTACATGATCTCGGTCGGCTACATGGACCCGGGCAACTGGGCCACCGATCTGGCCGGCGGCTCGCGCTTCGGCTACCTGCTGCTGTCGGTCATCCTCATTTCCAACCTGATGGCGGTGATCCTGCAGGCGCTGTCGGCGCGGCTGGGCATCGCCACCGGGATGGACCTGGCGCAGGCCTGCCGCGCCCGCTACCCGAAGCCGGTGAATCTGGCGCTGTGGGCGCTGTGCGAGGCGGCGATCATCGCCTGCGACCTCGCAGAGGTGATCGGCACCGCGATCGCGCTGAAACTGCTGTTCGATCTGCCCCTGCTCTGGGGTGCGGTGATCACTGCGCTGGACACGCTGCTGGTGCTGCTGCTGATGAACCGTGGCTTCCGTGCACTGGAAGCCTTCGTGATCGCGTTGCTGATGGTGATCTTCGCCTGCTTCGTGGTACAGATCGCAATGGCGGCGCCGCCGGTGATGGCGGTGCTGGGCGGCTTCATTCCGCGCGCGCAGGTGGTGACCGATCCGCATGCGCTGTACATCGCGATCGGCATCATCGGTGCCACGGTGATGCCGCACAACCTGTACCTGCATTCGTCCATCGTGCAGACCCGCGCCTACCCGCGCACCGATGAAGGTCGCCGCAGCGCATTGCGCTGGGCGGTGACCGACAGCACCCTGGCGCTGACCCTGGCGCTGTTCATCAACGCCAGCATCCTGATCCTGGCGGCGGCGGTGTTCCATGCCAACGGCCGCTTCGATGTGGAAGACATCGAACAGGCGCACCAGTTGCTGGCACCGATGCTGGGCGTTGGTGCGGCGGCCACGCTGTTTGCCATCGCGCTGCTCGCCTCGGGCCTGAACTCGACCGTGACTGCCACGCTGGCGGGGCAGATCGTGATGGAGGGCTTCCTGCGCCTGCGCCTTCCGCCCTGGCTGCGCCGGCTGTTGACGCGGGCGCTGGCGATCATTCCGGTGGTGGTGGTGATCGTGATGTTCGGCGACCAGGGCGCGGTGAAGCTGCTGGTGCTGAGCCAGGTGGTGCTGTCGATGCAGCTGCCATTCGCGATCATTCCACTGGTGCGGATTGTTACCGACAAGGTGACGATGGGCGCGCTGGTGGCACCGCGCTGGCTGGGCGGCATCGCCTGGGTGATCGCGCTGGTGATCGTTGCGCTGAACGTGAAGCTGCTGCTGGATACCTTCAGCGGAGCCTAGCGCGGAATGCCCGCGATGCCCCGGTAGATCCACGCCATGCGTGGATGCCTTTTCGCACCGCGCGGAGAGCGGCCGAGCATGGCTCGGCTCTACAGAAGCAGGAACCCGGCGCCATCGGTACACCCACCTCCCTACAGATGCAACGCGATCGCCGCTTCGATCTGCTGCGGCGACTGGAACCCAGCCAGGCGCGTGCGTTCATCGCCATCACGGAACAGCGCCAGCGTCGGTGTCTGGCGCAGGCCCAGCTGCCGGAAGAACGCCTCGCCCAGCACTTCCAACTGCACGCGCAGCAATGTGGTGCCCTGCCCCGCCACGCTGTTGGCTACCCGATGCAGCGACATTTCCAGCATCCGGCAACCCGGGCACTGGTCCTTGTGGAAATCCACCAGCACCCGTGGATGCTCAGCCAGCACCTGCTGGAACTGCTCAGGCGTGGTGGCGTCGATGATCTGCATCGGTGTTGCTCCAGTAGTGGGCCAGAACCACGTCGGTCCAGGCGCCGATAGCTTCGGCATGACGCTCGCCATGCGGCATCTGCTCGATCTCAAGCGGCGGGTACTCGCTGCGGAAATAGCGGATCAACCGATGCACGGCGCCGCAGTAGTACTCCTGCCCCCACTGCGTCTCGCCGGTACCGAACACCGCCAACTGCCGGGGCCGCTCGCCGCGCTCGGCGATACCGGCCACCCAGGCCTTCATCTCCGTGGGCGTACGTCCTGCGTTGTCGGTCCAGCTTCCCAGCAGCACCAGGTCGGCCTCGTCAGCCGCCAGGACAGGCATCTGGCGCAGGTCGTCGGCCTCCTGCCAATGCACGGCATGACCGGCGGCCCGGCAGAGCTCGGCAATCTGCCGGCCCAGTTCGCGGGTGTTGCCGCTCAACGAGGCCACCACCAGCAGGATCCGCAGTGCCCGGCGCGGCTCAGAGATCGTCGAAGCCGTTGTCGACGTTGGTCTTCTTGTAGCTTGCATTGCGCATCTCGAAGAAGTCGGTCTTGGTCTCGGTGAAGTTGTCGGCGTAGGCCTTGATCCATGGCATCACGTTGTCGGTGGTGTCGCTGTACAGGCGCTCGATGCCGAGCATGCCGGCCATCTTGTTGGCGCGGTACTTCACGTAGCGCACCATCTCGTCCACGTCGATGCCATCGATGCCGTCCAGCACTTCCGACGACCACTGGGTCTCCAGCTCGATGGCGTGCTGGAAAGCGCCGTGCACGTAATCGGTCAGCTCATGGGTCTGCAGTTCCGGGTTCTCGCCGATGATCGCGCGGATCAGCTCGCTGATGAACTTGGTGTGGGCCAGCTCGTCGCGGTTGATGAAGCTGATGATCTTGCCGGTTCCGGTCATGCGGTTCTGCCGCACCATGTTGTAGAAGTAGGCAAAACCGGAGTAGAAGTTGATGCCCTCCAGGATCGACGACTGGATCAGCGACTTCAGCAGGGTCTCGGCGGTTTTCTCGCGCATGAAATCGTCATACGCCCCCATGATCGGCGCGTTGCGCTTGATGATGGTCGGGTGCGTGCGGGCGATCTCGAAGATGCGGTTCTGGTTCGGCAGATCGGTGATCGAGGCGAGCACGTAGCTGTAGCTCTCGTTGTGGATAACTTCCTGCTGGCCGATGATCGCCGCATTGGCATGCGCCGCCGGGTCGGTGATGTACTCGGCCACGTTGTAGATGAAACGCGTCTGCGGCGAGTCCAGTGTGGCGAGCAGGCCGATGATCGAGTCGTAGGCGTTCTTCTCGCGCCCGGACAGCTCACCGTACTGGCGCGCATCCAGCTTCATGTCCACTTCGTCGGGGATCCAGAAGTTGGTCGACAGCTCCTTGTAGGCCCGATAGAACGACGGATACGGAATGTCGTTCCAGTTCAGGATGCCGCTGGTGCGGCCATTGATGATGCCGGTGCTGCGGTTCGGGTGGCGCGGTTCGAGGATCTTGATGCGGTCGAGCGGGGTTGCCATGGTCGTCTGCCTTCGGATTGCATGCGTTGCACTTGTAGAGCCGAGCCCACGCTCGGCTGCGTTGCTTGAGCCGAGCATGGGCTCGGCTCTACAGCAGTCCCAACGATCAGCTGGCGCACCACTCGCATTCGCTGATGTCGATGTCGTTGGAGCGCACGTAGTAGGTGGTCTTCAGACCCTCGCGCCACGCCGTCAGATGCAGTTCCAGCAGCGTGCTGGCGCGGATGGTGCTGGGCACGTACAGGTTGAAGCTGATCGACTGGTCGACATGACGCTGCCGCCGCGCGTTCTGGCGCACGCTGGCGAACTGGTCGACCTTGTAGGCGCCTTTCTCGTAGTACGGCCAGGTTTCCAGCGACAGGCCCGGCGCAGCCACCGGCCGCCGGAAGTCCTTCTTTTCCTCGTAGTAGAACGCGCTGTAGATCGGGTCGATCGATGCAGTGGAGCCGGCGATCTGCGCGGTGCTCATGTTCGGCGCCACCGCCAGCAGCCAGCCGTTGCGCAGGCCGTGCGTGGCAACGTCGCGGGCCAGGCTGTCCCAGGCGGCACCGCTGTAGTTGCGGTCACGGAAGTAGCGGCCATTGTGCCAGTCGCTGCCGGCGAACATCGGGTAGCTGCCCTTCTCTTTGGCCAGTTGTGCGCTGGCCTGGATGGTCAGGAAGTTGATGCGCTCATACAGGCGGTCGGCCAGCTGCTCGGCGTCCGGCGATTCCCACTGGATCGCCTGCTGCGCCAGCAGGTGATGCCAGCCGAACGTGCCCAGGCCGATGGCGCGGTACTTGCGGTTGGTGATCGTGGCCTGCGGCACCGGCAGCGCGTTGAGGTCGATCACGTTGTCGAGCATGCGCACCTGGATCGGGATCAGCCGCTCCAGTACGTCGGCCGCCAGCAGGTCATCCGGTGCGCTGATCGCACGGCCGAGATTGATCGAGGACAAGTTGCAGACCACGAAGTCACCGGCCCGGCGGGTGGTGACGATCTGGTCGCCGCTGACGATCTCCTGGATCATCCGCGTCGGGCTCATGTTCTGCAGGATCTCGGTGCACAGGTTGCTGGAATAGACCATGCCTGCGTGCTTGTTCGGATTCCTGCGATTGACCTCGTCGCGGTAGAACAGGAAAGGGTTGCCGGTCTCCAGCTGGCTGAGCATGATCCGCTTGAACAGGTCGATCGCCTTCACCGTGCGGCGGCTGATGCGCTCGTCGGCCACCAGTTCGGCATAGCGGTCGCGGAAGCTGCCCGCGCCGCGCTTCTCGTCGTAGAAGTCCTGCAGGTACCAGCCCTTGGCGCTCTTCACCTCATGCGGGTCGAACAGGTACCAGTCGGCGCGGCGCTCCACCGCCTCCATGAACAGGTCCGGCACGCACACCGAGGTGAACACGTCGTGCGCGCGCAGGCGCTGGTCGCCGTTGTTCAGGCGCAGATCGAGGAAGGCCTCGATATCGCGGTGCCAGATATCCAGGTACACCGCCACCGCGCCCTTGCGCTGTCCGAGCTGGTCCACCGACACGGCGGTGTTGTTGAGCTGCTTGATCCACGGCACCACGCCGCCGGAAGAATTCGGCACGCCCCGGATCGGCGCACCGCTGCTGCGCACATAGCCCAGGTAGGCACCGACACCGCCACCGTGCTTGGACACGCGCGCGATATCGGTGTTGGAGTCATAGATGCCCTGCAGGCTGTCATCCACCGTGTCGATGAAGCAGCTGGACAGCTGCCCACCCACCTTGCCAGCGTTGGCCAGGGTCGGCGTGGCCACCGTCATGTACAGGTTGGACAGCGCCCAGTACGCCTCGCCGACCAGCTGCATGCGGCGTACCCGGCCGCTCTCACCAGGCCCGCCCTCCTCCTGCATCAGGTAGAGCGCGATGGTCAGCCAGCGCTCCTGCGGCAGTTCGTAGACCTCGCGGCTGCGATCGCTGGCCAGGTAGCGTGTGGCCAGCAGGTACAGGCCGTTGTAGGCGAACAGGCGGTCGCGCTCCGGCTCGATCATCTCGCCGGCCTGCTGCAGTTCTTCCTTGGAATAGCAGCGCAGGATGTCGTTGCTGTAGATGCCACGGTCGGCCAGGCTTTCCTGCAGGCCGACATACGAGCCGTACTTCAGGCTGACATCGTAGAACCGGTTGCGGCTGGCGCGCTTGTACAGGCGTCGCAGGTAGATGCGTGCAGCGAACTGCTCCCACTCCGGTGCCACCAGGTCCACGCGCGACTCAGCCTCGCGGATCAGCAGATCGACCAGGTCATCGGCACTGAGGCTGGGCTTGCGCTCGACCATCGCCTGCACCACACGGCGGTAGTCGCTCACATCCAGCTGCGGAAACTCGGCATGCACGGCATCGATGCTGCGTTGCAGGCGTTCGGCGTCGAACGGCAGGCGACGATTGCCGGCCTCCTTGGTAATCCAGGTCGGCACGCGCTCGCCGCCAGCACGCAAGGCGTCGCCGGCGCCGGCCAGGTCGGCCACGCGGAAGGTACTGTCGGTCATGGTGGTGAAACTCCAGGCTCGCACGCGATGTGGCGGTCGATGCCGTGGCGGCCCTGCACGCGATACCGGCGCACGGGGCGGTCGGGGTGGGATGCCATAACGCAGGAACACCAGGTCGTCGGCATCTGCCTGCGCCTGCGGCCGGTATCCGGGCCGTGGGGGCGATCTGGGTCCGCGCGATGGCGGCCGCGTCGACACGGCAAGCCTTCAGGGGCGGGCCGCGGGACGTTTGCTGCATGTCCGGCGGCGGCGGCTGACCGGGAGTGACGGCCACAACATAGTGGGGATATTTCGCGCCGTCAACACAAGATGCGGTAACCACCACATGCCGCGACGATCAGTCGCAGGATGCCGTGTTGCACCGCCGTCGCCTTGTCGACGCCGCCTGCGTCCCCAGTTCGTTACAACCTCCCTTTTCCCCTGGAACACCCCCTATGCGCGCAGCCCTGTATTCCTCCTTCGGCGATCCGGCCGATGTCCTGGCCATCGGCGAAACAGCCCTGCCCGAGCCCGGCCCGGGCGAAGTGCGCATCCGCACCGTGCTGGCCTCGATCCACAACCACGATCTGCTGACCGTGCGCGGCCTGTATGGCTACAAGCCGACGCTGCCGGCGATCGGTGGCAGTGAAGCGCTGGGCGTTGTCGATGCACTCGGCGAAGGCGTCGATGGCCTGCAGCTTGGCCAACGCGTTGCCGCCGCCTCGGTGCACGGCACCTGGGCCGAGGCGTTCATCGCACCGGCGCGGATGGTGATTCCGATGCCGGACGCGATCGCCGACGAAACCGCGGCGCAGCTGATCGCGATGCCGCTGAGTGCGCTGATGCTGCTGGAATTCCTGCATGTCGAAGCGGGGCAATGGATCGTGCAGAACACCGCCAACGGCGCGGTCGGCAAGTCGCTGGCGATGTTGGCAAAGGCGCGTGGCGTGCATGTGGCCAACCTGGTGCGCAACGCTGCGGCGGTTGCACAGTTGCATGCGCTGGGCATCGATCATGTGTTTGACACCTCGGTGGAGGGCTGGAAGGATCGTGTGCGTGAAGCCACTGGCGAAGCACAGGCCGCAGCCGCGGTCGATTCCATCGGCGGTGAGGCCAGTGCCGATCTGGTCGAGCTGCTCGGCCACCACGGCACCCTGGTGTCGTTCGGGGTGATGAGCGGCGAGCCGATGCGCATTCCCGCCGGCGGCCTGATCTACAAGGAAGCCACGGTGAAGGGCTTCTGGGGCAGCAAGGTCAGCCAGGCGATGGCGGTGGAGGACAAGCGCCGGTTGGTCGGCGAGCTGCTGAAGCGTGCGGCGCAAGGTGAATTGACCCTGCCGGTGGAGCAGGTTTTCGCGCTGGACGATATCGCCCAGGCAGCGAAGGCCGGTGCTGGGTCGGGGCGTAACGGCAAGGTGTTGCTGCGCCCATGACAACCGGGGTCAGGTCCCTTTCCGTTGGAAAGGGATCTGACCCCCAGGAGGAGTGCGGACCCACGGTCCGCGCCCACCGAGCCGGCTCGTTAAGAACCTGTGATGTATAACTGAATGCGCTTTCGTCATTGGAGGGCGCAGGCGCTCGCATGCGGTACTGGGGGCTCCTTCCCCGTTCGGCGCTGTCGCTTCCATGTACCGCACCACCCTGAACCTGCTTGCCGGCGCCATCGCGCTGAGCCTCACCGCTGGCGCTGCCGGCGCCGCTGAAACCGCCGAGTCCGGCAAAGACAGCACCACCCTTGGCGCCGTGCTGGTGACCGGCTCCAACATCAAGCGCAGCGATACCGCCGGGCCCAACCCGGTACAGATCGTCAGCCGTGAACAGATCGAACAGACCGGCCGCTCCACCCTCACCGACGTGCTGCGCAACCTGTCGGCCAATGCCGGCAACAGTTTCGACGAGCAGTACACCGGCAGTTTCGCCGCCGGCTCGGCCTCGATCGGCCTGCGCGGCCTGTCGCCGAAGAACACGCTGGTGCTGGTCAACGGCTACCGCGTGTCCAACTTCGGCTTCGCGCTCAACACCCAGGACACTTTCGTTGACCTCAACGCACTGCCGATCAGCGCGGTCGAACGCATTGAAGTGCTGAAGGACGGCGCCTCGGCGGTGTACGGCTCCGACGCCATTGCTGGCGTCATCAACATCATCCTGCGCAGGAACTTCCAGGGCGTGGAGGTCGGCGGCGGCTTCGGTACTGCCACCCAGGGCGGCCTGGACGAACGCAAGGCCAACCTGCTGGCCGGCTTCGGTGACCTCGAACAACAGGGCTGGAACGTGCTGTTCGGGCTGGACCTGCTCAAGCGAGACCGCCTCGACGCCGACCAGCGCGCCTACACCCGCAGCGGCGATTTCCGCGACAAGCCCGGTGGCCGCCTGGCCGGCTGGTCCACCGCCGGTGGCAACTGGCTGTCCAACCCGCGCGCGCCGCAACCGTTCGCCAACTGCCCCGATGGCAGCCAGCTGCGCCCGTACAGCGACTTCGGCAGCACCCTGCCCGGACAGGCCTGCGCCTTCAACGCGCAGCCATTCAAGACCCTGCAGCCCGGCGCCGAGCGCCTGCAGGCGTCATTGAGTGCGACCTACCGCTTCAATGACAGCGTCGAGGCCTTCGCCGATGTGCTGTACAGCCACAACAAGGCCGACCAGATCTTCAGTGCGCCGCTGACCGTCGGCCCCGGCCTGCGCGCGTACAACCCGGCCACCGGCACGCTGATCGACGTGCCGGCGGTGCTGCCGGTCGGCCATCCCGACAATCCGGGCATCGCGCCGCTGCCGTTCGAGTACACCTTCTTCGACCTCGGCCCGCGCCTGAAGGACAACACCCAGGTGTTCTACCGCGCCCTGGCCGGCGTGCGCGGCAGTGGCGAGCGCTGGGACTGGGAAGTGGCCGCGCTGACCTCGCAGAGCGCGCAGCGCGAGTACGTCGACAACTTTGTCAATCGCTATGCGTTCGAGCAGATCCTGCGCGACGGCAGCTACAACTTCCTCAACCCGTCCAGCACGCCTGGGGCACTGGATGCACTGCGCCTGCAGACCAAGCGTCCGGGCTGGTACAGGTTGCACTCGCTGAACGTAAAGGCTTCGACCTCGTTGTGGGAGCTGCCGGCCGGTGCGGTTGGCTTCGCCTGGGGCGCTGAGTTCCGCAAGGAATCGCTGGACGCGCGCACCAGTGCCCAGGTGCTTTCGGGCACTGAACTACGCCCTGCGATCAACGTGGTCAACGGCGAGCGCCAGGTCAGCGCCGCCTACGCCGAACTGAGCGTGCCGCTGCATCGCACCCTGGAATTGCAGGTGGCCGGTCGCGGCGATCACTACGATGACTTCGGCAAGGCCTTCTCGCCCAAGGTGGCGCTGCGCTGGCAGCCGCTGGACAGCCTGTTGCTGCGCGGCTCGTTCTCGCGCGGTTTCCGCGCGCCGTCACTGCCGGAGATCGCGCCGGGCCAGACCGTCAGCTATGGCTCGGTGATCGATCCGCTGGATCCGCTGCAACCGGGCGGCAGCCGCGGCGTGACCAACATCCGCACCGGCAACCCCGACCTGAAGGCCGAGCGCTCGCGCAACTTCAACGTGGGTGCAGTGTGGTCGCCCAATGGCGATACCAGCATCGGCCTGGACTGGTACCGCATCGAGCAGGACAACCTGGTCAAGCCGGACAGCGCGCAGTTCATCGTCGACAACCCGTCCCTGTTCCCGGGCCGGGTGCAGCGTGACGCGCAGGGCCGCATCCAGTTCATCACCAACCAGTACGCCAACCAGGGGGAGCTGACCACCTCCGGCCTGGACCTGGACGCCAGCCGCACCTTCCGCACCGACGGCTGGGGCAACTTCACCGTGGCCGGCAGCTGGACCCACCTGCTCAGCTTCAAGCAGCCGCTGGTGGCCGGGCAGGCACCGTATGATGGCGCCGGCAACAACCGCCACGGGGCGCTGCCCCGCACTCGCGGTACCACGTCGCTGAACTGGGCGGCTGGCGACTGGAGCAGCACGCTGAGCCTGCAGTACGTGAGCGGCTACGACCAGCGCGTAGCGACGGCGACCAGCAACCCGGGCCTGCGCGACCGCGTCAAGCCGTATCACCAGCTGGACCTGTACGTGGCCTACGAAGGCGTTGCCAACACCACGCTGTCGCTGTCGGTGCTGAACCTGACCGACAAGGATCCGCCGTTCGACCCGGCTGGTGGTTCCAATGGTTTCGACATCAGCCAATACAACCTGCGCGGGCAGTTCGTCTCGCTGGGCGCGCGCTACCGGTTCTGATCGGCCACCCGTAGCGTCGAGCTTGCTCGACGGCCGTTGCTGCAGAGCCGAGCCCATGCTCGGCTGCTTGGCTCCGGAAGTCCAGCCGAGCATGGGCTCGGCTCTACAGGTCGGTGCGGACCCACGGTCCGCACCGGCCGCATCACCGGCTCAGGTGCAGGAACTGCAGGTGCCGTTCGTACTGGCTGATGATGTCGTTGATGATCTGCTTGCGGCTGTACCCCACCAGGTCGTAATCCTGGCTGCCTTCATACAGGTGCACTTCGGCGCGGTAATAGCGCTGGTTGCGCAGCTGCTGTGCGGCGAACGACGGGGTTAGGTAGCCGCTGAGGATCACCCGGTACAGGAAGTCCTGCTGCTCACCGTGATTGACCGACAGCTCCATGTCGCCCGCTTCGAAACGCGTGGCCACATCCCAGCCCTGCCCGCGCAGCTGCTCGGCCACCGCCTCCATCGCCGGCTTCACCGTGTCGTCCATGAAACGGTAGACCTGGTCGCGTACCGGGAAATGCATGGCCTGGCTCAGGCGCTGGCGCCAGCCCTGGTGGTGGCGATCGTCACCGATCAACGGTGATGGGCGGTACTGCAACGCGCGCTTGCGGTGCGACTCGTCGCTGAAGGCGCGGGTCAGGCCCCACATCATCAGCAGCAGGATCGCCGAGAACGGCAGTGAGGCCAGCACCACCGCCGATTTCAGTGCGTCGATGCTGCCGGCCAGCAACAGGCCTGCGGTCAGCACCGCGATCACCGTGCCCCAGAACACGCGCAGCCAGCGTGGGCCATCGTCCTCCGGCGCCCCGCCATGCGACGACAACGTAGACAGCACCACGGCACCGGAGTCGGCTGATGTCACGAAGAAGATGAAGCTGACCAGCACTGTCACCGTGATCACCGCACGGCTCCACGGATAGCCGTCCAGCAATGCGTACAGCACCGTCGGTGGATCATCCACGGCCAGCTGCGCCAGCTGCTGCTGGCCGTGGTGCAGCACCTGGTCCAGCGCACTGTTACCGAAGATCGACAGCCACGCCAGGGTGAAGCCGAGCGGGATCAGCAGCACGCCGAACACGAATTCGCGGATGGTGCGGCCGCGCGAGATGCGCGCGATGAACAGGCCCACAAACGGCGCCCAGCCGATCCACCAGGCCCAGTAGAACACCGTCCAGCCGCCCAGCCATTCCGGCCGGCCGCCGTAGGCGTACACGTCGAAACTCTTGCCGACCACGCTGCCCAGGTAGTCGCCCAGGTTCTGCATCAAGGTGCTGAACAGGTACTGCGTCGGCCCGGCGAACAACATGAACAGCACCAGCGCGATCGCCAGCAGCATGTTGATGTTGGCCATCCAGCGCACGCCCTTCTCTACGCCGGACACCGCGACCGCCACGGCGGCGCCCATCATTGCCACCACCAGGAGGATCTGCACCAGGTTGGAGTGCGGCACGTTGAACAGGTGCGACAGGCCAGCGTTGAGGTGCAGCACGCCAAAGCCCATGTCGGCGCCGATGCCGAACACGGTGGCGACAATGCCCAATGCATCCACGGTGTAGCCGATCGGCCCATTGATGCGTTTGCCGATCAGCGGATACAGCGCCGAACGCAATGCCAGCGGCAGGTTGTGGCGGTAGGCGAAATAGGCCATGGCCATCGCCGCCAGTGCGAACACGCCCCAGCCATGCAGGCCCCAGTGCAGGAACAGCAGCTGCATGGCCTGGCGCGCACCGGCCTCGCCTGCCGCCGGATCGCCCTGCGGCGGCTGCAGGTAATGGGTCAGTGGTTCGGAAACACAGAAGAAGAACAGGGTGATGCTGATGCCCGCCGCGAACAGCATGCCGGCCCAGGAGAGGTAACTGAACTCCGGTTCGTCATGGTCGGCGCCGAGCTTGATGCCGCCGTACTTGGACAGCGCCACGCCGACCACGAACACCAGGTACAGGGTCATCGCCAGCAGGTAATACCAGCCGACATTCAGGGCGGCCCAGTCCTGTGCCTTGAGCAGAAGGCGGCCTGCCCCCAGTGGGAACAGGCTGACGAACAGCGCGAACGCCACGACAACGATCGCCGCGAAGGCGAACACAGGCCGAAGGGTGCGCACCGGGGATTGTTGCGGCTCCAGTACATCCATGGGGCGGCGTTCTCCGGTAGATCAAGGAATTAGCCGACCGATTCTGGCTGAACCGCAGTGGACAGAGCATGAAGTTGCGGCCTGCTGTCACGGCCGGCGCGCGTGGTTTCGTGCTATCACGCGCGCGGCGCCTGCCCGCTGCGCGTCACGACATCACATGCACCGCGCACAGCTTGTTGCCATCGGGATCGCGCAGGTAGGCCAGGAACAGCTGGCGGCCGGCCATGTTGCGGATACCGGCCGGATCTTCGATGGCAGTGCCGCCCTGCGCCACGCCAGCGTCCTGCCAGCCACGCACGGCCTCGGCGCTGTCCAGGGTGAAGCCGATGGTGCCGCCGTTGGCGTGGCACGCCGGCTGACCATCAATCGGCGCGGTGACGATGAACATGCGGCCGTCCTTGAAATAGACCAGGCGCCCCTTGTCGTCGAACACACCCGGGCGTGCGCCCAGCGCGGTGAACAGCGCATCGTAGAAGCGATGCGCGACATCCATGTTGTTGGTCCCAACGGTAACGTGGCTGAACATGTGGCACTCCCTGCGGAAAACCGCAGTGTCGGCGAGCCCGCCGGGCATCGCAAATGGGCCCGCCACCCCACTGCGCGCTGCGCAACGTTTGTCGAGTGCCGCCCGATCACTCTATAATGGGAATCATTCTCATTAATGACCGAAGCCGATGGCTGTGCCCGCCGCCTCCAGCGCCGCGCTGGCGGGGTTCTACCGCGAACATCATGGCTGGCTGCTCGGCTGGCTGCGACGCCGCACCCATAACGCCGAGTGTGCCGCCGACCTGACCCAGGACACCTTCCTGCGCCTGCTCAGCCGCTGCGTTGACCCGGGGCAGCTGCGGCTGCCACGCGCCTACCTCAGCACCATCGCCCACGCCCTGCTGGTCAACCATTGGCAGCGCGCGGATCTGGAGCGCGCCTATCTGGCCGCGCTGGCTGCCCAACCCGAGCCGGTGCACCCTTCGGCAGAGGAACGGACGCAGGCGCTGCAGCTGCTGCACGCCATCGCCGACATGCTGGCGGGGCTGGCCGAACGCCCTCGTCGCGCCTTCCTGCTGGCGCGCCTGTCCGGCCTCGGCTATGCCGAGATTGGCCAGCAGCTGGGCGTGTCCGAACGGATGGTCAAGAAGTACATGGCGCAGGCGATGCTGCATTGCCTGCGCCTGTCCGGCGATGCCGCCGCATGAGCACGGCATTGGCCAGCCCCGCGCTGGAACAGGCCGCCGAGTGGTTCGCACTGCGCGAGCACGGATGGAACGAATACGAGCAACAGCGCTGGCAGGCCTGGCTGCACGCCGATGCGAGCCACGCCCACGCTTGGCACCGGGTCGAGTTGGTCTGGCAGTCGTTCGCACCGCTGTCGGCCCCCGCCGCCGCAAAGGCGCTGGGCACCGCTGGCCATCGGCGTCGGCAGGCACTGCGCGGTCTCGGCGGTGCACTCGGCATCGGCGCCGTTTCGCTGCTCGGCCTGCACGCGCTGCACCTTCAGCGTAGCGTGCACACGCAGCGCACCGGCGCCGGCCGCACCGGGCACTGGACGCTGGCCGACGGCAGCCAGCTGTGGCTCAACGCCGGCAGCGAAGTGGCGATCCGCATGGGCGACGGCCAGCGCGCCGTGCATCTGCTGCGAGGCGAGTTACTGTTGCTGACCGGTCACGCAGCTGCCTTCGACGGCCTGCCATTGACCGTGCACGTGCCCGGCGCCCGCCTGCAGCCGATCGGCACCCGTCTCGCGGTAGGCCGCGAGGCCCAGGGCAGCCGCCTGGATGTGTTTGAAGGCGTGGTGCGCTGCCTGCCGCAGTTCAGTGCGGCACGGGATGTACCCGCCGGCAGCGCCGTGCAGATCGGCCCGATGGGCGGACTTGCAACGGTCGAGCCCGATCCGCTGCGCGGCGATTGGCAGGACGGTCGCCTGCAGGTGCAGGACACTCGGCTGGTCCGCGTCGTCGAAGAGCTGGCCCGCCACCATCGCGGCTACCTCGGCTGCGATCCCGCTGTCGCAGCGCTGAAGGTCACTGCTGTGCTGCCGCGACTGCACAGCGCACAGGCCCTGCAGTTGCTGACGCGTGCGCTGCCGATCCGCATCGAACAGCGCTGGCCGTGGTGGACCGTCGTGCATCCGCGTTGATGCGCGGTTCCCCTTTTGCGCGCTCACCGGGCAGTACAGGGGAACCCATTGCGGACGTTGCCGCCCCCATGAAACTGCCCTGCCCCTCCCCTCGCCCCCTGGCCATTGCGCTGTGCCTGGCCCTGGCCAGTCCCTGCCTGCTGCCCGCCACCGCCTTTGCGCAGAATTCCGCAGCGACGCTGCGCTGGCAGATTCCAGCAGGCCCGCTCGACCAGGCGCTGACCGCATTCGGCCAGCAGTCTGGCCTGCCGATTGCCGCCGATGCGCGCCTGACCCGTGGCCGCCACAGCAACGGCGTGCACGCCACGCTGGGCACCGATGCCGCCCTCGCGCAGCTGCTGGCGGGCACCGGCCTGACCTTTCAACGTGATGCCAGCGGTGTAGTGCTGCGGACCGCACCTGCCGCCGACGCCGGCGTGCGCCAGATCGGCACCCTGCGCGTGGCCGGCCAGGCCAGCGAAGGCGCCTCACCGTGGGGCCTGGCCGATGCCGACGCGGTCTTCCGCGACAGCGGCTCGCGCGTGCACCTGGACCGCCAGCAGCTGGAGCGCTTCCGCGGCCAGTCGATCGGCGATGTGCTGGCCGGCGCCGTGGGCGTGCATACCGCCGACGTGCGCAATGGCGGCGCACTGGACGTGAACATCCGCGGCCTGCAGGGCCAGAACCGGGTGCCGGTGATCATCGACGGTGGCCAGCAGGCCATCGACGTCTATCGCGGCTATGCCGGCGTGCAGCAGCGCAGCTACCTCGACCCGGACCTGATCAGCTCGGTCAGCATCGAGAAGGGACCAAGCCTGGCCGCCAACGCCGCCAGCGCGATCGGCGGCGTGGTCTACATGGAAACGCTGAACGCCGATGACATCCTCGACGACGGTCAGGCCTGGGGCCTGCGCGTGCGTGGTGGCGTGGCCGACAACAGCATCGACCGCACCCGCACGTTCAAGCAGATCGCGCGCGGCAGCGACAACCGCAACAGCCTGCGCGACCCGCGCGACTGGAACGGCAGCGTGGCCTTGGCCCAGCGCGGTGAGGACTGGCAGCTGGTGGCCGCCTACGCGCGGCGCCGCCAGGGCAACTACTTCGCCGGCAGCAACGGCGCCCATCGCTACGACGACCAGCACCTGTCCAGCGGCGGCACCGGCATGTCCAGCCAGGCGGTCTCGGACATGTACCACCCGGGCGACGAGGTGCTCAACACGCATACCGACAACGAATCGGCGCTGCTGAAGTTCACCTGGACGCCCAACCCCGACCAGCGCCTGGAGCTGAGCCACCGCTACTTCAACTCCAGCTTCGGCGAGATCATGCCGTCGGCGATCGGCCGTGTCGGCGAGTCCAACGAATGGGTGACCTACGTGGACAAGGCCAACACCATGTTCCAGTTCGAGCCCGGGAAGATGCGGCTCAATGCCACCTCGCTGCGCCACCGCTACCGGCCTGAAGCACACCCGTGGCTGGATCTGAGCAGCACGCTGTGGTTCACCACCGCCACCAGCCGCATGTTCAACAGCAACATCGCCAACACGCCGCTGTTCAAGGACGTACCCAACGACCAGATGCCGGACACGCTGGGCGAGACCTATGGCCCCGGCCTGCAGTCAGACGTGAAAACCCGGCGCTGGGGCGTGGACAGCAGCAACACCACCCGCTTCAACAACCGCCTGGGCGACTGGACGCTGCGCTATGGCGCGGCCTTCCAGCACGAGGACACCGCACCGAACTCGCCGGTGCTGCCGGTGGACTACAACAACAACCGCTACCTGCGCTCGGGCACGCGCCGCGAGGCCAGCGTTGTCGCCTCGCTGCAGTGGCAACCGTGGGACTGGCTGTCGCTGACCGCTGGCGGCCGCTTCATCGACTACCGCACCCGTGACCGCAACCGCGTTGCCTTCGTCAGTGAATCGCGCGACCTGCGCTACACCTTCGCGCGCCTGAGCAAGGGCGGGCAGCTGCTGCCCGGCTGGTACAAGGAGTGGTACCCGGATGCACAGGGCAACTACACCTACGACTCGCTGCGGGCCACGCCCTACGGCGACAGCACGCTGGGCCAGAGCTACGACTTTGATGGTTTCATTGCCGACCCGCGCGGCGCCAACGGCTTCTACACCAAGCAGATTCCCACCGCCTGGGGCTACAAGCCGGCGATCCGCCGTTCCGGCCACGGCTTCGCGCCGTATGCCGAGGCCCGCTTCAACCTCGATGCGGACATGTTCTTCTACGTGAAGTACGCGCAGGGCTGGAAGATGCCCAGCCTGTTCGAATCGACGCTGGGCAACAGCACCTCGGCACCGGTGGCCGACCTGAAGCCGGAGAAGAACCGTTCCTGGGACATCGGCTTCAGCCTGCTCAAGCAGGACCTGTGGCGCGATGGCGACCGCCTGGCGTTCAAGGTGGCCTGGTTCAAGAACGATATCGACAACGCGATCACCCGCCGCTTCGATTCCAGCAACTGGGCCTTCTACGTCGACAACGTCGACAACTACACGGTGTCGGGCTACGAGCTGCAATCCGGCTATGACGCCGGCATCGCCTACCTGGACCTGTCGGCCGGCTACTACCAGCGTGCGCGCACCTGCGATGCGGCCACCGCCAAGCGCCTGCGCGAAGACCCCTATGCGAAGTGGAGCAAGCTGGACACCACCCCTGACTGCGTGGATGGCGGCTTCGGTACTTCGTTCGTCAACGCGCAGAATCCGCCGAAGTACTCGATCCACAGCACATTGGGCTTCCGCCTGTTCCACAGGCGGCTGGATACCGGCATCCGCCGCACCTACAACAGCGGCCCCACCCATGAACTGGACAAGCCCTGGAACACCACCGGCTCGACCGGGTTGCAGAACATCTACCTCCCCACCGCGATCTACGACTTTTACGCGCGCTGGCAGTTCACTCCGAAGGCCGAGGTGGAACTGGTGGTCAACAACCTGCGCAACACCTACTACATGGACACGCTGGCGATGAGCCTGATGCCCGGCCCGGGGCGCACCACGCGACTGAATTTCACCGCACGCTTCTGAGTCCGTCGGAAACGGCAACGCCCCGGGGAGATCATCCCCGGGGCGCCTGCAAGTGGCGGCTCACGCTCTGGCAGGTAGCAACCCGGGTTGGCACAGCGCCTCAGCACGTGTAGATGCCAACCTTGGTTGGGACAGCGAAGCTGTCACTTCGCAGTACTCAGCAGAAGCACCGCCACGGTGACCAGCGCGATGCCGACCCAGCCGATCGGGCGCAGGCGGTTGCCGAACAGCAGGCGACCGCAGGTGGCGGTACCGATCACGCCGATCGCACCCCACATCGCATACGCAGTGGCCAGGTCCATGTAGCGCACCGCCTGGCCCAGCAGGGCGAAGGCGATCCAGACCATGACGATCGCGCCGACACCCCAGCGCCAGCGGCGGAACCCCTCCGACTTGGCCACCATCATGTTGGCGGCGACGTCGATCAGCGCAGAACAGATCACGAAGAACAGGGCGAGGGTATTCATCAGTGCGCCTCCCCGAGGGTGACACAGACGATGCCGACCACCGCCAGCACCAGGCCAGCCAGCTGCTGCAGCGACAGGCTCTCGCCGAACACGGTCAGGCCAACCACGGTCAACAGGGTCAGGCCCAGGCCTTCCCACACTGCGTAAGCGACACCGACCGCGATGCGGCGCACCGACAGGGCCAGGAAGTAGTAGGACAGTGCCAACGCGCCGGCCATGATCAGGTAGCCGGTCCAGCCGCCGTCGCGGGCGGCATGGGCCATGAACGAGGTGCCGACCACTTCGGCGACGATCGCCACGGTCAGGCAGGCCCAGGCGACCAGCGCGCCACGGGCGGGAACAGTACGGGGCATGTGAAACTCCTTGCGGGACGGGGACCGCGCCCCGCCATCAGTAGATCCACGCCATGCGTGGATGATCCGGAACGCCCCGCTGACAGGGGCGACGGCGGCCATTATCATCGCCTTTTACGGTCGATTAAAAATGGATTCCATCGACAGGAGCGATGGATCAATGCCCTATTCCCCTGAATCCCTGCAGGCGTTCGTCGAAGCGGCCGCGCTGGGCTCGTTCTCGGCAGCGGCACGCCGCCTGCGCAAGACCCAGTCGACGGTCAGCACCGCCATCGCCCACCTGGAGGCCGACCTGGGCGTGAGCCTGTTCGACCGCAGCGGACGCTACCCGCAGCTGACCGAAGCCGGGCGCCAGGTGCTCGGCCACGCACAGGAAATCCTCGCCGCCGATGCACGGCTGCAGCAGTTGAGCGTGCGGCTGGCGGCGCCGGTCGAAGCGCGGCTGACCGTGGCGTTCTCCGATGTGTACCAGCTCGATCCGGCGCAGCATGTGTTGCAGCGCTTTGCCGAGGCGTTCCCGGAAATCGAACTGGAATGGCTGGATGCCGAAGGCGATGACGTGCTGGAACTGGTCGGCAACGGCCGCGCCGCGCTGGGCCTGTTGCCGCGACAGGAACGCTATCCGGACGCCCTGGTGGCACGGCCGTTGGCCCATCACAGCGAACTGTCCGTGTATGTGGCGCGCGGCCATCCGCTGGCCGACGCCGGCCAGCGCGCGGCTGCCCAGCTGGCACGGCACCGGCAGGTGCGGTTGAGCGCGGAGGTCGACCCTGCGCGCCCGGTTACCGGGCTGGCCTGGACCGCCACTGATTACCTGATGGTGATGGAGATGGCCGAGGACGGCATCGGCTGGGCCGAGCTGCCACGCGCGCTGGTACAGCGCTACGACCGCGGGCAGCTGGTGGAACTGACGCTGCCCGGCTGGCCACGGCGCATCCACAGCGACCTGTTGTGGCGCCGCGACACGCCGCCGGGGCCGGCGGCGCTGTGGTGGACCGACGCATTGGGGTGACACGAAAAAGGGACGGAGGGGATTAAGTCGTTTGTGGCACAAACGACTTAATCCCCTCCGTCCCCTTTTTTTGGTTGCCGGCCAGCGGCCGGCACTACCGATCAGCCAAGGGCCAGCGCGTAGTCCAGCGACGCGCACACCGCCGCCACCTGCGCGTCGTTGCACTGCTGCGGGGTAGCGCGCGGGCTGTCCGGGTAGACCTCGGTGGTGGTGGTGTACGTTGCACCGGTAATGCCGGCACACAGGCCCAGCTCCACCAGCGGGTACTCGATCACGCCGTGGGCCACCACCGGCGAACCGATGATCTCGCCCTTGTCGTCGGCCGGGGCGATATGGGTCACCTTTTCCACCGCGGCGATCACCGCCTGCTGGAAGGCCGGCTGCGGGTTCTCGCTGTCGTCCACCAGGTAGAAGCCATCGGGAATCAGGCCCGGTTCGAACGGCTTGCCGTCGCGCGCCGCCAGCGCCGGGCGGAACTCGCTCTCGTCACTGTCGGTGGTTTCGTGCAGGTCGATATGCAGCACAAACTGGCCCTTGTACGGCGCGATCAGGTCGATGACGGCGGTCGATTCGCGGGCCGGGCCGTCGGCACGGAAGTTGCGGTTCGGGTCGATCGCATCGAAGTTCCAGCGATTGATGCGCTCAAAACCCCACGGGTTCACGCACGGCGCCACCAGCAGGTTGGCCTTGCCGGCATAGTCGGTGGCATGCTTTTCAAGGAACTCCAGCGCGCCCATCACGCCGCTGGTTTCATACCCATGCACGCCGCCGGTGACCAGCGCGGCCGGCAACGCCGGGTTCCAGTCGCGGCTGCGCAGGGCGAACAGGGTGTAGGTCTCGCCAGCGTAGTCGAGCTGGCCATAGGCCACCTTGTCAAAGCGCGAGGCCAGCGCCTCGATGCGCGGCAGCACCTCCTCGTCGTAGCGACGCAGGCGCTGCTGGCGGCCCCGCCACGCCTCCCGTTCCGCCGCTCCCCACGGCTGGCCAGGAGTTCCGACGGGGTAGAAGGCAGCTTGGGACATGGCGGATCTCAACGGGTCTGGGAGCAATCGCCCACTCTACCACCGGGGTAACAGCGTGAACCGGTGGCGCATTCCATTGGCGAATGGAATCAGCAATAATTCTCATTTACGACCTTCCACGACCTGCACCGATGCCCACCCACGCCCCGCAACCGGCCCGCCTGCCACTGGCCGCCGCTCTCGCCCTGTGTCTGCTGCCGGCCGCCACCGCCTTCGCCCAGGACAGCGCCACCACGCTGGACAGCATCCAGGTTTCCGGCAGCTGGCTGGGCACCGGCCTGCATGACAGCGTCAAGAGCTTCGCCGGCGCGCGCACCGTGGTCGACCGCCAGCGCATCGAGGCCAGCGGCGCGGCCAGCCTCGGCGATGCCATGCGCCGCATCCCCGGCGTGCAGGTCACCGACAACTCCGGCACCGCCGGCAGCTCGGTGTCGCTGAACATCGGCGTGCGCGGCCTCACCGGCCGCTACTCGCCGCGCTCGACCGTGCTGCTCGATGGCGTGCCGCTGGCGGTGGCGCCGTATGGCCAACCGCAGCTGTCGTTCGCGCCGACCAGCCTGTCCAACATCGAGTCGATCGACGTCGTACGCGGCGGCGGCGCGGTGCGCTACGGCCCGCAGAACGTGGGCGGCATCATCAACTTCAGCACCCGTGCCATTCCCACCGAGGCCGGCCTGCACGGCGAAGCCGGCGTGCGTTACACCGCCTACGACCACGGCGGCGGTGACAGCACCCAGTACAACGCCTTCCTCGGCGGCACCGGCGACAACGGGCTGGGCGCCGCCCTGCTCTACTCCGGCCAGGATGGCCGCGGCTGGCGCCAGGGCAGCGATGACCGCTTCAACGATCTGGCGCTGAAGTTCGCCTACGCCATCGACGAACAGCAGGAGCTGCGCGCCAAGCTGTCCTACTACGACGTTCGCTCGTTGACCCCGGGCGGCCTGACCCGCGCCCAGTACGAGGCCGATCCGTTCCAGAACACCCGTCCGACCGACTTCTGGAAGGGCCACCGCACCGGCATCGATCTGGGCTACACCAACACGTTGTCGGCCAACAGCGAGTTCGAGGTGCTGGCCTATTACAACGAAAGCACCCGCGCCAGCTCGCTGATCAACGCCGCCAACACCCAGCTGACCGTGCAGCCGCGCGACTACCGCGTACTCGGCATCGAGCCGCGCTACACCCAGCGCCTGCACTGGGGCAGCACGGTGCATGACATCACTGCCGGCTACCGCTTCCTGCGCGAGCGCGGCAACGACCGCAGCTACACCGTCAGCCGCCGCACCGGCGCGGCCAGTGCCACCACCCGCTTCGACAACGCCACCGACGCACACTCGTTCTACATCGACGATCGCATTGCGATCGGCCAGTGGCGGATCACGCCCGGCGTGCGCATGGAATGGATCAACATGGACCGTCGCCAGTCCGGCGGCACGGCCACCTTCAGCAGCCGCAACGACAAGGCCCTGCCCTCGCTCAACGTCGCCTACCTGCTGACCCCGCAGCTGACCGTGTTCGGCAGCTACACCACCTCGTTCGGTCCGGTACAGAACATCCAGCTCAATTCGCAGAGCGCCAGCAACCCGCTGAACCCGGAAGTGGCCAAGACCACCGAACTGGGTGCGCGCTGGCAGGATGGCGCGCTGCGCGCGGAAGTGACCGTGTTCAAGATGCGCTTCGACAACCAGATCCTGCAGGTGCCGGGCATCACCCCGCCGACCTTCCAGAACATCGGTGCCACCGACCACAAGGGCGTGGAGAGTGCTCTGGAGTACCACTTCGCGCAGGACAGCGCGCTGGCCGGGCTGGAGCTGTACGCCAACTACACCTGGACCAAGGCGATCCAGCAGTCCGGTGACAACCGTGGCCTGGACGTGCCGTTCTATTCGCGGGACACCGACAGCGTCGGCGCCCGCTACGCGATGGCCGGCTGGACCTTCAACGTCTCCAGCACCCACCAGAGCGGCCAGTTCTCCGATGCCGCCAACACCTGGGACGAAACTGCCGATGCGCGCGTGGGCCGCGTGCCCGGCGTGCGCCTGTGGAATGCACAGGTGGCCTGGCAGGTGCCGGGGCTGGGCGACAGCGAAGTCGCACTGGGCGTGAACAACCTGGCCGACAAGCGCTGGTACACCCGCAACGTCGATGGCAACGCCGGCCGCATGGTGGCCGCGCCGCGCACCTTC